>NZ_JBQFMR010000008.1:0-214951 GCF_056531925.1 Ruegeria sp. J8 | reverse complement strand
AAAGCTCTTAGCATTGTTGGTCCAAATTGGGCGTCGAAAGGTGGAGAAAACCCGCCTTCCAAAACGGGATAAGGCAGAGGTAATACAATGGTCTCTGCCACCGTATCGATCCGGCACGCGATGGATCACAATAGGCCGCTTTGGGCTCGAAGTGGACATTCGCCGCGCCAGGCATGAATGACTGCTCTGCGGGACAAACCGGACTTGTGCGATTGCGGCAATTGCTGACGCGGCATTGATTTGCTGTCGCAGCACATTCATCGCTGCGTTGCAGCTGTTGTCGCCAGACCGGTCATTCAAAGCTATGATGATGCGATACTATCAAACTGTAGTTTCGAGGCACATAGGATCAGCAACTTAGACGCCGAACAAAGCCAACGTTTGCGTTGTCGCAGGCAGTGCAGCAGGACAGGCCATGCGGGCCTTCAGCCAGTAAGAAAATTCTCGTTGTGGCTCATGCAGGTGGCGGGGAAGAGGGAGTAATTCGCGGTCGTGGAATTTTTCATTAAGTTGAGATATTGCAGAGATTGGATCTTTGGTTCTTGCTTCGTGTTTGAATTGATCGGGAACGAAGCACCAATAGTGCTTCTATTTGTTGTTATGCTTTTTTGACGAGCGTATTCTTGTTTTTCTGACAGGAAATTAACGTTACTGCCGAACGCGATAGCCGGAAGCAATGATCTTGTTTATCAGAACAGCGGCGGCCTGGTGCATGTCCTTTTCATCGTTATTGCCGACCGCTGTTTCGTGGACAGCAGCTGCGTCATGCAGAACTCCCACAATTTCATGTTCGGGCAGAAGCTCACGATCTTTAATTGCAAGCAAAAGCGCTTCACAAATTGAGAGTGCGGCCATTCCTGAGTGGTCTTGCCGGTCAGCCATGGTAGACGTCCTTTTTTAACAGGCGTCCAAGCAAGGAAGCGCCACAATGAATTGCATCATACTGGCATAGATTGCTGTATACTTAACTGATCGAAAGCAGTCTTGGCGTCGGATAGTTTCGCGGGCTGCTCATCGATGAAGGAAGAACACTTGCGCACTATCAAAAACAGTCCACTCACCCGAAAGCTTTCAAACTTCGTCGCTCTGACTGAGGTTGAACTTGCGGCATTGGCACGCCTGCACAAGCGTCGCGGAACCTTTGAAGCCGGACGTGACCTTGTGCATCAAGGGCAATCAGAGCAGGCTGCCTACATTCTGGCCTCGGGCTGGGTTTGTTCCTACAAAACCCAGACTGACGGGTCGCGTCAGATCGTCGATTTCCAAATACCGGGTGACTTTCTGGGCTTGCGAAGCGTTCTGCTGCACACCTCGGATCACAGCATAGAACCAATCATGGAAATCCAAGCCATTGAAGTAGTAGTGGATGATCTCCTGGAAGCATTTGCGCAGACGCCCCGGCTGGCGACAGCAATTCTTTGGGCGGTCTCCCGAGATGAAGCGATGGTGGTTGAGCACCTGGTCAACATAGGACGGCGCGATGCGGGTGAGCGCATGGCGCATTTTCTTTTGGAACTTGGTGTGAGGCTGACTCAGGTCGGGATGGCAAACAAGACGGGATACACTTGCCCCCTGACACAATACCACCTTGCCGATGCGCTGGGACTGAGTGCCGTGCATGTTAATCGTGTCCTACGGCAACTGCGGGAGAAGGGGTTGGTTACTTTTCAATCCGGGCAAGTGGTATTTGATGATTATGAAGGACTGGTGACGTTGGCCGGTTTTGACCCCACTTATCTGGATCAGGCCGGGCCACTGTTGAAGCAATAAGTTCACCCCTACAGCGATGCCGGGATTTTGATGATCGTTGCCTGTTAGAGACGGAATTCGCTTCGGCAGATTTGGGATTTCACTGAAAAAGAAGCGCAAGATAAATACAGTCCGATTGCGGTACTGGATTTCCTGCGCTTCTCAATTACTCGTTAAGAACACGCCAGCAAATATCCCGCCAACATACATCACGTTGCCGGAATCCAAACATCGTTGCACTGACGCAGGTTAGTCAATTTTTTACAGTACCTGATCCTCGGGCACCAAATGCATTTGAAATTCCAATAAAATCTCAGGTCATTGGTCGAAGACTAACATCGATCAGCGCGCGTCTGCCATTTGCACATTATTCTAAATTACAACGCCAGTACTACCGCAGCGCTTACGAGCGTGTACCGCGGCAGACTGCGCGGGGAAGATCCAACAAACTATATGGAGGACCAAGGTGAGCACGAGATCGTCCAGTTCTTTGGTGACGTTTTCAAATCCGTTCTCTTTGTCCGGCTACCCGGATGAACTTCCTGCAGGCGAGTATGAAGTAGTTGTTGAAGAAGAACTACTACAGGGCCTGAGTTTCGAAGCATATCGCAGAACCGGAACCTACCTGACAGTTCAGGGCAAAGGCAGCAAGCCAGGCCGCACGGAAATGCGCCCAATTGACCCAGAAGATTTTGAACTGGCGCTTAAGCACGACCAGACCTTGGCCACATCTAACAATGACAGCGATGCGGCGCTTTCCCCGCAGGAGGAATAGATTATGAACACGCCCGAATGGCTTAAACCCGGAATCTACGGTGCTCTGATCGGCGGGGTTTTCGTAGGCGTCGTTGGATTTTCATGGGGTGGATGGATGACCGGCGGTAGCGCGGACAAGATGGCCAACGCCATGTCCCGCGATAATGTAATCGCTGCGTTGGTTCCGATCTGCGTCGACATGGCGAGAACTGACACTCAACGCGCCGAAAAAATAACGACGATCAAAGAGGCTTCTTCTTTCAAGCAGAAGGATGCCGTCATGGCGGCTGGCTGGGCAACGGTGCCGGGATCCCAAACTCCTAACAAAGACCTGGCGCAGGCCTGTATCGAGGGGCTGAACCTGGATGGATCGTAACTCAATCACTCAACATTCGGACAACGCCGTTTGCATCAGGGCAAATCGAAAAAATCAGTACCGGTTTTGCGCTCACTTAATGGCTGCGTTGTTTGTTGTCGTCTTCAGCGGTTTGGCGGGCTCCTTTATCTCATCAAGTCCCGCATCGGCCGAAACAAATTCGATCCCGGATAACGCGCATCCCAAAAAGTATGGCGACGGTTGGGAATGCGATTTGTCCTATCGGTTGAAAGGCGAAGAATGCGTGGCCATTGTCGTGCCGGGAAATGCCTACCCCACAAACAGAACCTATGGCTCAGGGTGGGCATGTATGCATGGCTTTGTTGAAGTTGGCGGCACCTCATGCACTGAAGTGATTGTGCCTGAGGGTGGATATCTCGATCCATCAGGTGAGAGGTGGCGGTGCCTGCGTGGATACACAAGAGTAGACGATAGCTGCCAGAAAATCGTGGTGCCGGATAATGCTTACCTAACGAATAGCACTTATGGATCTGCATGGCGTTGCAACCGTGGCTACGAAAAAGACGGAGAAGCATGCGTGGCAGTAGCGGTGCCGGAAAACGCTTTTCTGAACGCATCAACCAGCGGGCGTCCCTGGACGTGCGAGCGTGGGTATTTTGAGCGCGACGGACGGTGCGATGCCGTGTTTGTGCCTGAAAATGCTTTCTACGATGACGCGATCCATGGAGTTGGATGGAAATGCGAACGTGGCTACGAGGCGTCCGGTGATCGCTGCAATGCAATCGAGCTACCGGCAAATGCCCATATCGACCGATCCGGCAATGGGTGGCAATGCCACAAAAACTATCATCGATCAGAAGGGCTGTGTGTTCTGAACCAGTGAGAATTCAGACAGAAAGCCCACTTTCCCAAACTTCACAATTTTTGCCCGTCCTTACCAAGGACGCGCGTTTCACACTCTAAAAAGGAACAAATATGAAACCCGTACCCATTGTGTCGGATGCCAAGCAGTTCATTGCCAGCGATGCGCAAAAGCTGGCGCCTGAACAAGCAGTTTTTCCAGAGCTTCACCGCAAGACACTCGTGACAGATACACCGACTGCAATTGTGTATTGCGAAGGAAACTTCGCAAAGATCGATGGCAAGACGGCTAATGGTCTGGTTCGACATTCACAGGCCTATCGCGTTCTTTCGGTGATCGACAGCACGTATGGCGGTTGTGACAGTGGCAAAGTGCTTGATAATTTCGCAAATCAGGTTCCCATCTTCGATGATCTTGATGCCGCCGTCGCTAATGAAGCTACGATCCCCGACACTTTTATTTACGGAATGGCGCCGGCCAGCGGCAGAATGTCCCTTGAGGATCGCGAAGTTGTTGTGGATGCGATAACGCTCGGAATGAACATCGTGAGTGGACTGCATGAATTTCTTAGTGATGATAAAGAGCTCGCCGGATTTGCCAAAATTCACGATGTCACGATACGCGACATTCGCAAGCCGCGGCCCAATCCCGACCTGCGCCTGTTAGATGGCAGTATTGGAGACGTCCAGGCGATCCGCATCGCGGTGTTCGGCACCGATTGTGCAATTGGAAAGCGTACAACCGCGACAATCCTGACATGTTCCCTTAACGCGCATGGGATCAAAACAGTTTTGGTCGGTACCGGCCAGACAGGATTGATGCAGGGCGCCAAGTATGGTGTCGCGATGGATTCGGTGCCGCCGCAATTTTGCTGTGGCGAGCTTGAGCGCGCTGTTGTTGCAGCATCTGAAGATGAACACCCGGATGTCATAGTGATCGAGGGCCAGGGGGCGCTAAGCCATCCGGCCTTTTGCACATCAGCATTCATTCTGCGAGGCAGTCAGCCACATGCAGTTATTCTTCAACACGCGCCTAAACGAAAACGTCGATGTGATTTCCCCAACATGACTATGCCCGACCCTTGCGATGAAATCACCCTGATCGAGGCTTTTGCGAACACAGAGGTAATTGGCATGACGATCAACCATGAAGGAATGAATGATGTTGAGATTTCAAAGGCCATCACAGATTATAACTGCAAATTGTACCTCCCGGTCACTGACGCTCTGAACCGTCCTTCATCAAACTTGGTGAACATGGTTCTTTCTGCCTTTCCGCGTTTGCAGCACGTACCTGTAACGACGATTGAATGAGCAAGCTGCGTATCGACATTGATCTGAGCAAAATTCTTTACAACACACGGTTCCTTGTCGATCGCCTTAGACCCCGTGGAATTACGGTTACAGGCGTGACAAAAGCCGTGTGCGGTCACCCTGAGATTGCGAATGCTATGCTTGAAGGCGGCGCGACAGGGCTGGCGGACGCGCGGATCAGCAATATCATGCGTATGCGCGATGCTGGAATCTCGTGCTCCATATCCTTGATCCGAACACCCATGCTGAGCCAGGTCGCGCAAGTTGTTGATTACTGCGATGTAAGCTTCAACACAGAGATGGACATTATCGCAAGCCTGGCCATGAGTGCGCTGGGAAAGAACATTACTCACAACATTATCCTGATGGTGGAAATGGGGGATATGCGGGAAGGAATCCCGCCTGAACACCTTGAAAGCACTGTGTTTCAAATTCTTAGAATGGAAGGTATTTCTCTGAAGGGGATTGGCGCAAATTTTGCCTGTCTGGGTCATGTGGCACCCTCTGCAGAAGCAATGGCATTGCTTTCGTCGCTTGCCGTCGATACCGAACTTGCAAGTGGACCCGCTCTGGAAACAGTGTCAGGCGGCGGTTCTGCCAGTTTACCATGGGCGCTTGGCAAGGGGGCGACCGGAAAGATCAACAACCTGCGTCTGGGTGAGGCTATCCTGTTGGGTACCGATCCTGTATCCGGGCACGCGATCGGCGGGCTTTATACAGATGCTTTCACTCTTTGGGCGGAAGTGATCGAAACGAAAGCCAAATCAAACCCAAATCCCGTGCGAATGAACTACCCTATACCTTCAATGCAGTGTGTGACTTTAGACGGTCCTTCGAATACTCGGTCGATCCTTGCGATCGGACTCCAGGACACCGATGCGGCGGGTCTTGTATTCCCTGCGGGCGTCACGTTCGTCGGAGCCACCAGCGATCATATCATTGTTGAAACCACTGATTGTCTGCTTCGCCCTGGTGGCGAGGTGAAGCTGAAATTGAACTATAGCGCGCTCTCGCGCGGCATGGCTGCACCCGATGTAGCAAAAGTCTTCCATGGTGATGGCGCATTGGTTGACTGCACCGCAGCGAACACTGATCGCCCATATTCGAAGCGAAAGTAGCGCGCCAGGGTTGCCGCCGCCTCGGTTCTGCTTCATCCACCCGTCTTATTCTACGGCTTTACGTAGTAAATTGGGCCACCAATACCTATATTGGTGGTACCCGCATTCACTTTTCACACCCTATCTGGGCTCGTGAGTGTTGCGGACAATCAAAGGATCAAAATGATGTCTTTCAAAGACCTTACGACCAGAGCGGCTGCCGCACTGAAGGAAAACGATGCGGACGCGTCAAAAAAAGAAGTGACTTCGAAAGGGCAGGACGCCGTCCCCGAAAAATCAAAGCCTAAACCTCAAAACTGATAATACCCTGCCGGGAGCGGGTGGCTTGTTCTTGTTTACATCTCCGAGCGAGCGGTATCAGCAAAGGAGAACTACCCAAATGAACCAACTAATCAGCAAGACAATCGCAGTCTTTTCCAGGCCGTTTACTTTCCCTGGCTTTGACGAATTACTCCCGGCGGGCGAATACGACATAGAAACTGAGCTTTCCGCACCACCAGATTATTTGGATCCAGAAGCCTGGAAAGCATCAGTGCTAATCTTTCTGCTTCCACGGAAATCTCACCCCGGTCTGGCGCGAACGTTGACCGTTTCTCTTACTGATTTGGAGAGAGCCCGCGCAAGGGATAAATTGTCTGCGAAGGAGTTGTCGCAATTCCTGCTCGACCAACTCTTGGCCGATCCGATGGTGCAACTGATCATGGAAGCTGACGGTGTGTCTGAGACTCAACTTCGGCACCTCTACTCGGAGTCGCTCATTTCTGAGGCAGACGACGGATCATCAGATCAACGAGCCATACCACGAGGATGCGCAAGCGGTTCTCGGTATGCTTTCGCTGTCCAAGCTGCTGAGAACGAAGGAATGCCAGTTCGTCCTATTAAAACCCCTCGGATTACAGGCCGTCCCATCGGACAGTCTGAACCAGGCAGCTCCTTCAATCTCAAGGCTTAGGGCTCGGAACTTTCTTTTCCAGTCGCTGTATAAACCAAAACAGAAATCGAGGCTAAGAACTGATGGAAGACTTCGACAACGACGCAGATACGATCATGGCTCGCGCCCACAATGACGTGCCGCAAGAACGCCCGTGTCTTCGTTGCAGAACGCCATTCTGGAGCGAAGGGTTCGGAGAGCGGATTTGTCGACGCTGCAAGGGGTTGAGCGCGTGGCGAAATGGCGTATCAGTAAGCCCTGGGTTAGCTCGGCGTCGCTGATAACCTGACGCCGGTCTTTCCAGCTTTTCTGATCATGTCTCATTTTATCTTATTAGTGCTGACCCGGGCCTTTTAACGTGGAACCCGATCGGTAATCGGTGCTGAAGACGAAGCGTACGCGCGGTTTGGACTCGAACCGTTCTTATGTGTAGTGATATGGGCTCAAGCCGCCTAATGCACACACTAAACCATGCCAGTATTCATAATCGGACAGCAGGCATTCACGCCGCTTGTACTATTCGGTGGTCAGCGCGGTGCTGTTGCTTGGGTGCGGAGGGTGGATCGGAGTGCAAAAAATGCCAAGAGTCCAACTACCTGCAGTCACCCCAAAACCCAGAGCTTGGAACAAGGGGCGGATCATCGGTCAGAAACGACCGCTACTCCCAAAACAGGTCTGGGCGATCCGTGCCCGGCTCGAACTTTCTGGAAATCTGCGTGATCTCACAATGTTCAACGTCGCGATTGATAGCAAGCTACGCGGCTGCGATCTGGTCAAACTCGCTGTGACCGATCTTGTCAAAGACGATCGCGTCCGTGAGCGTGTTTCGGTGATCCAGAGCAAAACCAAGCGATCTGTTCAATTCGAACTGACGGAAAACACGCGAGAAACTGTATTGGTATGGGTAAAATCACCGGAAATGTTTGCTAGCCGGTTCATGTTTCCAAGCCGATTCCATGATCGACCACACATCTCGACGCGCCAGTATGGCAGGCTGGTTCGAGACTGGGTGACCGGAATCGGATTGGAACCGAGCGGATATGGCACGCATTCGCTTCGCCGAACCAAAGTAGCTGAGATCTACCGCAAGACAGGAAATCTCCGCGCGGTCCAACTTCTGCTTGGGCACACAAAGGTCGATAGCACCGTGCGATACCTGGGCGTTGAATTGGAAGACGCGCTAAGCATTGCAGAGCGCATAGACATCTGAGACAGTTTGGCGAGCGGCGCTGTCGGTCGCCAATCCATAGTGGTTCTAGTTCTTTTAAGCAGGAGTGGGACGTAGCGTGCCCTGAGCGGAAGTGTCAAAATCTTGTTGCGTACGCTCGCAGCACAGTTTTCTCGGCTCAGGCGCAATTTACAGGGTGCGGGACCGAGCGGCCATTTGATCACGCCGCGAGCACTTGTGCAGAAGCGGCGCGAAAATCGCTGCGTTGCAGCCAATGTCATCAAGCCAGTCATTCCTAGTTACGGGGAAGCCTTGATCACATACTCCTCTTTCGCCGCACTCAGGCCAGACAATTTCTTTCGGTAGTTCACCAAGGATCTTGGTCACCGGCAGTTTCAAAAACTACCTGCCCTGGCGGTACTTGCATTGCGACAAGGGAAACTTCCTTGACTCTATTCTGGCTAAGGACCACAAAAGTGCATTGGTGAAAGTTACTCGTCGCCGCGATGCTGCCGGCTTCGATGATCCAATGGCCTTCAGAATAACTGTAGCATATGCCCCAGCATAGGAACGGGTTTCGCTGGGGTCTTCGCTATGAGCTCGTTCCTCACATGCATTCGCAACTGTCACCTGACATGCGCCAGCCATCGCGTGACCCATGAAAGAAAGCGCCGTATGAACAACACATGGCTCATAAATTGCGTGCTTGATGCCCGATAGATCAGGTCTCAGGCTCCGTTTCAATCAGTCATTCATCCTGTTTGCGCGCTGCATTCTTTGTTTGATCCCGACACTCTTGGTGTTGTTCTCAGGGACGCAGCTTCCTGCCCAAGTCGCAGGCAATGCCGATGGATCGGTTTGTGACCAAGGTTTCGAAAACAAGAACGGATCGTGCCAAAGAATAGACTTACCGGAAAACGCATATTTGACGGGTAGCTCCTTTGGCAGCGGCTGGGAATGCAATCATGGTTTTCAGATTGTCGGAGAACTCTGCGAGGAGATAAGAGTTCCTGAAAACGCCTATCTTGCATCAACCGGAGACCGATGGGAGTGCAACCGGCTGTTCCAGCGCGTCGAGGACGAATGTGAAGAGGTGATTTCACCTCAAAATGGGTACGTCGAAACCCGGTTTGGCGTGCAGGAATTACACTGCAACTGGGGATTTCGTAAGGAGAACCAGGATTGTGTTGCAATAGAAGTTCCAAAAAACGGTCGTCTGAGCGACAAAAGAAGCTCGGATGGGTGGGTATGCCTCAGAGGCTACAGGGCAGCTGAGAGCGGCTGTGAGCCTGTGGCCGTTCCACTGCATGCATACCTTGCACCTGAAACCTATTCCGGATGGAAATGCGAACGTGGTTTTCGCGCAAACCGGGACAGGTGCGTTGCGATCCTTGTCCCTTCAAATGCTCACTTAAATCGAAGAGGTGATGGTTGGGAATGCAAACGGCCATTCACACGACAGAACGATACGTGCACCGAAAATGTGCCGCGACAATAGGTTGGTGGAAATCAATATCGACCGACATATCCGGAAGGACCAAGCCGTGAACCATAACTCGATTAACGAAAACTTGGGTAAAAGCCTCAAGGCTGAAAAGGCGCGTCGCCGGTCCTACGGGATTAAAATATCTGTGGCGTCGGCGGTGCTTGTTGCGGCCATAATTGTGGCGGTGTTTCTCTGATGCGTAAAAATGCCCCTCAAGTAACTCTTCCCAGTTCAAAGATGTCAGCTCATGGTCTGGAACAAAGAGCGTTTCAGGACCGCAGTGTTCGTAAGTCGCGGAACGCTGACGTATCAGGAGTGATTGAGGAAGAATTTGGAAAGTACTTGATTAAGGCTGGCGTTCTGAGCGGCAATAGTGTTGCACGGGCATTTCCCAAGCCGCCGGCTAAAACGCAGGCAATGATTGCCGACGCAGTTGGAGAAACACCAGCATTGGCCATTGAGGCCTTAAAAGAAATTCTCGAAGAACGAGACAGAAAGCGTAGCGGTCAACGCCGTTTGGAGGGAAACTCCGGCACCTTCGTTCCTAGTGAAAGAGAATATGCAGAGGCATTACGCCAGATCAGGCTCACCGCCGCGCAGGTCACATTGCTCAAAGCACTTACAATCGCAGGCAAGGACGGTCTGACCATTGGTCACTTGTCTCAGGCGGCCGGTTACAAATCGCGCGAGGCCTCAATCAAGGTCTTTAAGAAAATCGGTCTATTGATTGCGGAGTATCTAGAGCTCGAACTTCCCGAAGGCGGATCGGTACAGAATGATGGCGCCGCTCAGGTCCTGGCATTTTCTCACATCGAAAGTGACGACGAGCCAGCAACTTGGATTATGCATCAGGAACTGCGCGACGCTGTTCGTTCGGTTCTATGACGTACGCTACAGCCCCAGCTCCTGTAGCGAACTTCGAACCGGAACAAATGCACGAAAGGTTGCTCACGTAGCTTATGTTGGAGAAAAGACCATATCCGCTCGACCTGATCTATGTACCTGTGAAACGGGCGAAAACGCTTGATCAACAAAAAGTTCTGACGCTGGCCGAAGATATCCTGAAGAATGGCCAGAAGACCCCGATCCAGATACGCGCTGACAACAAAAGGTTCGTGCTGATTGAAGGTCTTCACCGACTAGAGGCTATCCGCGCCCTCGGCGGTGATACTATTGAAGCCTATTTGGTCCGCGCCAGACTACACTAAGCTCTTTTTGGGATTGGCGTTTGACAAAGCCTCTGAAAAGGTCATCAGGCGCTGACTTTTTTCATCCCAAAGATGCAATCGCGCACAATGAAGGCTCTGATATAGAGTAATACGCTGGCAGTTTTCCAACTCAGAATGGTCACGCAAAACTTCGTTTAGCCGATAGAACGGTATGCGGCTGGCGAGGTGGTGAACATGGTGCACACCAATGTTGCCAGAGAACCACCGCAAGATGCCAGGCAAGGCATAGTGAGAACTACCATAGAACGCGGCGTTCTGAAGGTTCCAGCCCTCTTCCCGGTCCCAGGTCGTGTGTTCGAACTGGTGTTGAATGTAGAAAAGCCAAATACCAATCGATGATGCGACAATCACGGTTGGCAGGAAAACACACGCCACCACCTCAAAGCCTCCGGCCCATAAAATCAGAGCCAAGAACCCTGCAATTGCGGCGTTTGTTCCCATCGCACTTGCCCAATACAGCCAGCCCGACCGCATGAAGCCAACAGGTAAGCGGTATTGAATAAAGAACGTATAGATCGGCGCAACACCGAACAGGAAGACGGGGTTCCGGGTCAGACGATACGCGGCACGCCCGAACCAATTCCGTTTCAGGTATTCCTCAATGGTCAATGTAGGGATGTCACCCATACCACGCCGATCAAGGTTACCGGTTGAGGCATGGTGAATCGCATGGCTTTGCCGCCAAACGTCATAGGGTGTCAGGGCAAGAACACCCAGAACCCGGCCGGTCCAATTGCAAACAGTGCGACTTCTAAAGAAAGATCCATGACCGCAATCATGCATAATGATGAAGATACGGACCAGAAATGCGGCATTCAGGACGGCCAGTAAAAATGCGATCCAGACACTAAAATATAAAGCCATCCACGCTAGAGCCCATAGCGCGAATAAGGGGACAACGGTGATCGCAATTTCATAAATACTGCGCTTTGCATCGGCAACACGGTATTGCGCGAGCACCCGCGTCCAGTCTTTAGGTTGCAACTGACTTTTTCTCCAAGGGCTTTTAGCAGCCCATTGTGCAAACGGGCACCCCATAAGGGTGCCCGTAAAAGGTCAGGCCAGTGCCAGATTGGCGGCGCTGTCGCGTCCGTCACGGCCAGCTTCGACGTCAAAAGTGACCTTCTGGCCGTCTTTCAATTCGCTGATGCCGGAACGTTCAAGTGCTGAGATATGCACGAACACATCGCGCTTACCATCTTCAGGCTCGATAAAGCCAAAACCTTTGGTCGAGTTGAACCATTTTACTGTGCCATTTGCCATGGTCGAAGTCTCCTAATACTTGCCGCCCGCATTATTGCGGCGACTCGGCGTGGTCGGTCTGAATCGAAAGACTGAACGCCGAGTTTGGGAGACAGCAGGTCGAAAAAGAAAAACGTAAGCCTTGTGTATATGGACTTTGAGTACACACGATACAAGCCTTGATACAATGGAAAGCAACAGAAGATCTGAGTCTGCCTAGCCCAATTTGGGACAAAGATAAGCAGAACGCATTGCTCTGCGTTTCGGAAATCAGAGGTCGGCTTCTGATAAAACCTGCCGAATGCGTATGCAGCAAACTGATTGCTCAGGCACGGCAGGTAGGGCTCACTGTCCGAAATCGCCGCGTGCTTCAAGAACACCGTGGCCAGGCACAAATGTTCGTTGATTGATTGAAACATTACTAAATCAACGAGTTGACCTCTCTAACGAACGGTAGATTCTGCGCGGCCCGAATCTTGGGTCATGCTGCGTTGGCATAGGGCGACTGCGAGCCTCAAAGTGCCATTAGTAGGTCCGTATCTGCGTAAGCATCGGGCAAGAAACGTTACCGATGTTACAGTTGGCCGTAAGTTCATTCAGGGCGGCCTCCAATCGCTTAAGTTCGATTATCTTCATACGCACATTGGAGATATGAAGCTCGGCCAGTTCCTTAACGGATTGGCAATCCTCGCTATCACCTTCGGACAGGTTGAGAAGCACCTTTGCATCGGCAAGCGCAAAACCCAAGTCTCGGCACTTCCTTAGAAAACAAAGCCGTCCCACATCGTGCGCAGAGTACATGCGTCGATTATTCGATGCCCTTTCTGGTTTCGGCACGATCCCTTCGCGTTCGTAGTAGCGGATAGTTTCAATTCCGACACCGCTTTGCCGGGATGCCTCCCCAATCGCAAACATGTGAGATTTCCTGTCTTGATCCTGTAGTGGCTACAGAAGTTATACGAGAGGTTGTTGTCTCTACAACTCCGCGCGACGTAGTCCATCAGGGAAACAGAATGCAGAAGTATCTTAGCCTCAGCTATTTGGGATCGCTATCAGCGCTTGGCGTCGCGACTTGCTGCGTTTTGCCCATGATGATGATGTTACTGGGGCTGGGCGGCAGTTGGTTGGCAATCTTTGGGAAGGTTGCGGCAGCGAGTTACTATGTGCTGACGATTTCAACGGCACTCGTCGCGATATCGTGGCTGGTATCTTATCGGCGCGGTTCCTTACCGACGTTAAAATGGCGGCTTGCAGGAACAACTCTAATCACCGGCGTGGCTTGGGTCGTTGTGTTTAACGAGGCACGGATTAACGATTACCTGATCATGCAGATGTGAGACTATGACAAAACAAACTGTAGTCCTAGAAAGCACCCTGATTTGCCCGAAGTGCGGCCACAGCGAAACCGAGCAAATGCCAACGGATGCTTGCCAGTGGTTCTATGAATGCAAGTCGTGCAAAACAGTTTTGAAGCCGTTGGAAGGCTACTGTTGTGTTTACTGTTCATATGCGACGGTCCCGTGTCCACCAATTCAGCTAGGCGATAGCTGTTGCGGATGAAGTGAAGGACGGCTTTGTTGAGCAAACTGTGAACTGCCGCCGCGAGCATCGCTGCTATTTGCATGAATGACAGTTCTTTCCGCTGCTTGGCCGCACAAGATATTCGGCAGTTGCAATGTTGTTACTGCTACAAGCGCATGCAGCAATAAAATCCAGGGTACAGGTTGGACTCATAGCGGGCATTCGCCGCATCTAGCACCTAAGTCTGTTAAGCGGACGAAGCGGACCTTGATGGTCACAGACTGAACGTCGGCTTCTGGCATTGTTGCGTGATCTGTTTCTACAGGGCAATTAAAAATTGTCTGTCCGTTTCGAGCAAACTTACAATGCCGGGCAACTTTTTTGTTCTATCTTCTACTTTCCGACAAGAATTGCGTGTTCCCGTTCTATAACCTTTTCCCAATCGCCTTGCGTTTTCAGACCGGTCGAAGAGTCTCCCATTAGCGAAGTCACCATCAGTCTTCCGCGCGCTTTCGCTTCTTCTTTCGAAAACCCGGCCTGTTCAAACATCCAGGCGGCGAAGTGGAACCGTTTGCCGATGGTTCTTTGATACGATTCTTTCACCTTCTCATCGGTGTTCGCCCACACTGAGACAGCGTGATCCGGCAAGGCGGCGTCCTCTTCTATGACCTTTTTCATAAGAAGAAGAATGCGGTCTTCCGGGGGACCGCCAAATGTCTTTGCCTGTGCGATCACTTTGTCAGTCAGTTCCTGCTCCCAATATCTGAGAACCTCATCCAAAAGCTCTCGGACGTTCTTGAAATGCCAGTAAAAGCTACCGCTTGTCAGGTTCAGTCGCTTTGCCATTGGCACGACTTTTATCGCGGAAACGCCACCCTCGTTGAGGACTTTGTAGGCCAGCAATATCCAGTCTTCCTTGGTCGCGGCGTTTTTGGGTGAGGCTCGGGTGGCAGTTTCTGACATTCAGATTATAGCATTCATTATTTGACATAGAGTAGTCTATGGTCGTACCGTAGAGGAGTCTATGGGCAACTGGGAGTTCACGACATCGTGCTCTCAGAAACGCCATGCAGAAATGGGGGGATCAATGAAAAGCATTATGAATTCCACGACTGGCGCACTATTGGCTTTGGGTTTGTCGTTGGCTGGCACCGCTTCAGCGCAAAATGCGCTGCCGACTGGTCGAACTGCTTCTGTAATAGAAAATGGTGTTTATCCAGCGTCATACTTTCCCAACACTGAAATCCTTGGCGCGGATGAAATGCGTATCACGGCATTGGGGACGGGTATGCCAAACCAAACCAAGGCAGCCGTCTCGATTTCGTTTTATGTGGAACTTGGGAATGGGGACGTTTTTCTTTTTGACGTAGGAACTGGCGCAACGGGAAACCTGTTCTCGCTGCGACCGGACTTTGCGAAGATCGACAAGGTCTTCTTCAGCCATTTGCATGTTGACCACGTTGGAGATTTCATGGCCCTCCACGTTGGGGGGTGGCTTTCAGGCAGATATACCCCGCTCCGCATCTTCGGCCCGTCCGGATCAGAAGATGAACTGGGCACTAAAGCCTATGTTGATGGCATGTCCAAAGCTTACGCCTGGGATTTGGCCACGCGAACGGGCGCACTGCCCGATGACGGCGCCAAGCTTGAAGTCACTGAATTCGATTACATGCAGGAAAACGAGATCGTTTATCAGGAGAACGACGTCACGATCCGGTCTTGGCCTGCGATCCACAGCTTAGATGGCTCGGTAAGTTATTCTCTGGAATGGAATGGACTGAAATACGTCTTTGGCGGAGATACTTACCCAAACAAATGGTATGTAGAATATGCCAAAGGGGCGGACATCGCTTCTCACGAGGCGTTTCTTCCACCTGATGCTTTGGCCCCGTATTTTGGCTGGGACATGAAACAGGCGACCTATGTAGCTACGCGCGTTCATACCGAACCTGCGGCCTTTGGCAAAGTCATGTCTGCGGTCGAGCCGCGTATGGCCCTCGGATATCACTCTGTTCTTTCACCAGAAAATTATCAGGCGATTTTGGAAGGCGTCCGTTCGACTTACGATGGGCCTCTGACGCTCGCACGAGATCTACAGGTGATCAACGTGACCAAGGACCAGATCGTTGTTCGGGAAGCGAGTGTTGATGACTATGCGTTGCCACCCGCTGTGAGCGACGAGTACATCAATGCCCCGCGTTCAAAAGAAAAAGAGCCGTCTGACAAAGTCAATGCGGGAAAATGGGAGGGTTACACGCCACCGCCAATGCCGGATAATTAACCTTCAGGGTGAACAAAATTCCGATTTGGCAGTACCCGTACCGACTATTCCTGATGCTGGGCCTGGTGGCCTCAGGTGCACAGGCCGTTTCGGCGGATGTCGTTCTGACAAACGGTTCAGAAGTTGCCCCCAATATTGCTGTCCTTCATGTCAAAGAGGATGGGGTCTACGTCGACCTTGAGATCTATGTCGAAGATATTCCGTTTTTTGCGGATATGTTGCCAATAGGATGGTCATCAGATTTCGTCGGGGGTGAGCCGGAGGCTGAACAAGATACCAATCAAGGTTATGCGCAAGCCGAAAGCCGGGCGCTTTCGATTGTTGCAGGCGACGAACGGGTCCTAAACGCTGATATCAGAAAGGTGGAATACCGAACGCGCATAGACCGGGCCGCGCCGCTTGCAGGTCAGCGCGATCCATTCTCGGGGCAAGTTGTTCCCAGCCCGCCAAAAGATCCGCGCGTTTTATTCGCGGAAGTGTTCTTTCCGTTTCAAAACTTAGTTCCCAAGGAGCTGACTATAGTGCCGCCATCGCGGCTTGGTGAACCACTGGCGACTATCGGGATGCAGGTTTTTGACCGTGAGGTTCCGGTCACGGATTTCAGCTTCTTGTCAAAGCCAGCAGAGTTAAAGATTCACTGGCCTGATCCGTGGGATAGCCGCTTTTCTGCTGAAAGCCTGAATCGAAAAGCGCAGGACGGGACATCCACCTTTCTTTACATCGAACCTCGTGAAGTTCGTCATGAAACACTGATCCGCTTGCGTGAACTAGCGCCTTGGATTGATGAAACCACGGAAGTGGGTCAAATGCTTTCGCCACAGCGCAGCGCCTTGATCGTAAACGAAGCGGCGTCCTTCCTGGCGTCTCGTAACCCGGTGACAATTGATGGCAAATTAGTGCAACCGTCAAACGCTACAGCAAAACTCCTGGAGCTAACATCGCAGGGTTATCAGGTTGTCGAGCCTGGAAAGGAAGTGTCTGTGAACAATGCGTTTATCGGAGCTATCCTGTCGTTCTCATCGGCAGACCTTCCCGATCAGGTGACGGTCACATGGGATATGTTTGACGAGGAAATTTCCCGCGTTGCGACCATTTCAAACGATATCGCCGGGCCATTCTTTGGAGCTGTGAAACCGGCAGATCCTCAATTTCACTGGCAGAACCACTTGCTCCAATACGAAAGAGCATCTGTTACTCAGATTCCAGTTGAGCAGAAGACACGGCAGAACCCGGCAATGGCTTTGATCTCCGGTATGATCAGTGCCGCATCAATTGGTTTTTTCCTTCTGTGCAAGGGCAAAGTTGCAAAGCGCGTCAGTTGCGTAACCATGATTGCCGCAACATCGGCAACCGTCGCATTTTCGGGATATTTGTCGGAGGTACCGTGGAATAAGCCCGAGCCCCCTAAGCCGCAGGTTGCGGAAGATATACTGCGCTCAATGGTCGAGAACTTGAGCACGGTGACTCTGGAAGTTTCGCCGGCCGCAAGAAAGTCAGAGCTGGCACATATTGTGACGGAAGCGTCTCTGAGTGACATCGCAACAGAGGTTGAACGTGGTCTCGCGATCCGAACGCCAGGAGGCAGTCTTGCAACGGTTACTGATATCAGCGACCTGAAATTGGAGCGCATTAACCCGACCCTCAAGCCGGGAGGATTTAGTGCCCTGACCAAATGGACAGTGAAAGCACAAGGCGGTCATTGGGGGCACGCCCATATGCGCGCCGTTACGTTTCGGGTGCTGGCGGAGGTCATACCTGAGTCAGGCCATTGGAAGCTGGATGGATTAACTGTAATCGAGGCTCGCGATCCAAATGCATAAGTATTTAAGATCACAGGTTTTTGCTTTTGGTGCTCTGTTTGTCGGAGTACTCTTGTCACTGACGCTATCAGCCTCGGCGCATTTTTTGCTTAACCTCAACGTTCGAATTTCGCATGTCGAGCATTTCGAAGACGGCCTACGTATCTACATGCGCACGCCTATGCCTTATCTGGTTGCAGATAAGGTCGGTGATCAGAATGGTGATGCCTTGCCGGATGCTGCACCATTCACGACCAATGCCATGAGCGACGGTCAGTTGGTCCACTTTGTCGACTTGCAGGCTGCCATGCGCGATCCCAATGGGCTAGGGCAACTCGCAGAAGGTGGATTACATCTGTTGGTCGACAATCGGCGCCTAAGAGGAACAGTTGAGACCATTCGCTTGCATCGCGTTGGAAATGAGCCCGGATTCGCAACTTTGGCCGAAGCTCAGAAGGCCGTGGAAACCGAAACGGCCCTCCTGCCACCGCTTTTTGTTGGTGACACAATTGTCGATCTCGTCCTGTATTATGACACTATCGGCCCGGTGCAATCGTACAGCATTGCCAACGTGCTGGACCCCGATTTGCCGGATCAGGACCAAACGGCCAACCTCATTCTCGACTACGCGTCAGACACACCTCAGATTTTCCGATCTCGGGGTCTGATGACTGAACCATTGCTGATTCAGAAGAAGGGGTATGGAGGATTCCTGAGTTTCGTCTGGGAAGGCATACGACATATCCTCGAAGGGTTGGATCATGTTTTGTTTGTTGTGTGTTTGGTCATTGGGGCGCAGACACTCAGGGCGCTATTGCTGCGTGCAACCGGTTTTACCTTTGGGCATAGCGTAACCCTGTCGCTGGGGTTTTTCGGGTTTGTACCATCGGGCGCGTGGTTTGTTCCTGCCGTCGAAACCGGGATCGCGCTTTCTATCATTTTTGCAGCCGTCGCGGCGTTTGTGAGTTTTAAGGACAATGCGCGCTCTGAAGCCACGATGGTGCTTCTGACAACGCTGATTGGCCTCTTGCACGGGCTTGGGTTTAGCTTTGTGTTGCACAATATCTTGCAGATCACATCTCCAAACATCTGGCAAAGCCTGCTTGCTTTCAATCTTGGCGTCGAGCTTGGCCAAGTTGCCATTATTCTTGCACTCTGGCCTGCCTTGATAATGTGTCGGCGCGTGAACTCCAGTTTGTGGATGTCCCTAAGAGTGGGCTTAGCCGGTGGATGTGCGGCTATCGCTTCCTATTGGACCTTTCAGCGAGTTGCCGAAGTTTATTCCGCGTTGGCTTAAAGTCATTTCGATGGCGCGTGCCGCGCTGGTCACCTGGGAGAAAAGCGGACATTCGGCTGTTCCGCAGCATAAGACAGATTGGGCTCAATCCGGTCGTTCTCTGCACTCGGCGTGAACGACCGCTTCGCGGACGAACAAGACAGTCGGGTCGCAAGCCTCAACGTCAACAAACGGCCGATACTGTTGAAAAACTCCAAAATACAGAAAGCGGCGACTTTCGCGAAACGGCGATCAATCGAGAAAGTCCACTGCCACCATCATTGGCGGGCTTTGAGACTGCCGCTGGCCGCCAGCATCAGATGTTGGCCGACCCCTCAGCTGAAAAATTCTTCCGGGCCTGTACGGGCAATTTTTCACTCGGAACTGCGCAAAACAGGAGTTTTTCAACAAAATAGGCCCTTAACGGATTATCAGCAGCCTTTAGCATTACTGCGGTCGCAATCCGCAAAGCCGCCATTCGCTGCGACAGGAAAAAGCAAAGCGAAAAGTCATCGATAGTCCGGCAGGACGGTAACCGGTTTCACTTCACTACGCCGAAATACGCCAGGTGCGCTCGCCTCGTTCCATCGAAAAAGAGTGATGTGCCAAAGGCCCGGGCGCCTTCGTGAGGGATCAATCAATCCGATATGCCCGTCTGCTCTGATCCGATCAGCAGCGAACCATGAGGACGGATCCCTACCGGCAGCTACGAGTTTGCGCCAGGGTTGACTGGCAAGCGCATAGATATCTGCGGCTTCGGGGCTGCGCAAATCGAACAACGCGCATCGTTCCACCTCGAAAGTCAACACAACCCGCGGGCGATCATCCTTCCTGACGTCCTGACCAATAGCGACTTTTGCGCTTTCGACATCAGGGCTCAGATACAAAGCGTCCTGCCCCCGGCGATTGAACCGGGCGGGTGGGCGATCCGGTGCGCCGCGCATGAGGTGAACGTCTGGGTCATCGGCCCAAACAATCTTTACGAATTCTCCGGAAACTTCTGTCAGCATAACGGGTGGCACTGATCGTTTGCGCGTCGCGTTATAGGAAAGACGCAGGGCGGCAGGGGTTTTCCTAGAAAAGAGAAGACGCATGATACCTTGATTGAAATCACCTACTCATGTTTCCTCGCATTGTGTTGCATTTCCAAAGGCCTCTCGCATGAAGGTTCCAAAGATCGCCCTCCTTGGCGCGATTCTCGAGTCAAATCGTTTTGCACCGCCGGCTGATTTGTCGGACTTTAAGTCTCTGACATGGCTTTCAGGCGATGCTTTGATGTCTGAAGCGAGATCCGCGACACCAAAGCTGGCAATAGAATTTGCAGCCTTTGTCAGGGCGATGGATGCTACGGGCGACTGGACGCCGGTACCCTGTATCTTGGCAGCCAGCCACCCGGCGGGTCCAGTACGAAAATCTGTAATCGAAGAGGTCATAGCGACTTCGGAAGACATGCTGCGCTCAGCTGGCCCTGTTGACGCAGTCTACATCTGCAACCACGGCGCGATGGTTGCAGAGCATGACCACGACCCCGACGGTTTGTTGATGTCACACATTCGGGGAGTTGTAGGACCGGACATACCTGTCATTGCGACACTCGATCTGCATGCAAATATCTCACAACGGATGGTCGATGCCTGTGACCTGATCGTCGGCTATCGGACCAATCCTCACGTCGATCAGATAGAACGTGGCGAGGAAGCCGCCTTTTCGCTGCGCCGGGTTTTGGCGTCGGGCGTTCGGCCCCAAACCGCGCATGTCAAACTGCCTCTTGTTCCGGCATCCGTGACCCTGCTAAGTGCCGAGCACCCGTATGGCACGCTGATCGACCATGGTCAGCGACGACAAGCCGAAGGTCGAGGTGAGATTCTAAACGTATCGATCTTCGGTAATTTCCTTTTCTCCGACACACCCGACAACGGTCTGAGCATCGTTGTCACCGCGCGTGAGGACCAGAAGGCGGCCAATGCACTGGCGGAAGAATTGGCAGACATGGCCTGGTCATTGAGGAAGGATTTCGTTCGGAAACTGACATCCGTGACGGAAGCGATCTCAATTTCCGCTGACCAAGCGCGCACGCCTGTGATTTTCTCCGATGCCGGTGACAATCCTGGTGGCGGCGGCAGTGGCAGGACGACGGAACTGTTAGCCGCTCTTCATGCGGCAAAAGTCGAAGAATGCCTATTCGGTTCCTTTTGTGATCCGGAACTTGCGAACGAAGCCCATGGCATCGGTGTCGGCGGCAAATTCAGGGCACGATTCAACCGGTCTTCCGATTCCAGCGCTTTCTGGGCGCAATGGGATGTGCCTTTTGAGGCGGATGCAGAGGTCTTGGGTCTCCATAATGGAGATGTGGTAGGTGAACTGGGCATGACGGCAGGTCGGAGATTGGCCCTAGGGCCATCCGCTGCGCTTCGTATTGGTGGTATCACCGTGGTGGTGATCACCGATCGCACACAGACTGCCGACCCCGTGTTCTTTCATATGTTCGGGCTGGATATTGCGTCTGCCCGGACTGTTGTTGTGAAATCCAGAGGCCACTTTCGGGCCGGGTTTTCCAACTGGTTTGGGCCAAACCAGGTATTTGAGGTCGACACGGGCGGGCTTACGTCGCCAGTTCACGACCGCTGGCCGTTTGCGAATTTGCCACGACCGAACTTTCCGATGGACGTCGACACCTCGTGGTCGGCTAAGATGCTGCGCTAGACGGGCTCTGAGTATTTGTCCTGCGGCGTCGTCAACTTGACAAATTGCATGAACTGGCGGGCAAGCTGAGAAGGTGGCCTGCCTGATGGAAGTACAAAGCTCGTGTCATAAAAAATGGCGGCGTCAAATGGCCTGACGACGACACCTTCCATCCCTGACGACAACAACGGGAAGGGATTGATCAGCGTCACGCCCAAACCCTCGCGGACGAGCTCCAGTGCGGCCATGTTCGTTGCCGTTTCTGCGACTTGTTTCGGCCGAATTCCAGCGCGCGCAAAGATCTTTTCTGTGATCGCTCGCGTCCCCAGCCTTCGCAGAAACTCGATCAGCGCGACGCCTTCAAGGTCGTGCGGCGTCACCACTCGTTTTTCCGATAGCGGATGGTTGCTCGGCATGGCGCAGACCACCTGACTGCGGCGCCAAGGCATGAGATGAACACCAGTTCTTTGGATCATCGCACTCGTCAAACCAAGATCATAGCGGAGGTCGAGAATGCCGGCGACCAGCACGTCCGTGGCCTGAATATCCAATTGAAGCTGCTTTCCTTCATTCTTCTTGAGAAAACTGGCCACCCTGGAGATGACAAAGTGATGTGCCAGAGTCGGCGGCACGATTAGGCGTAACGGCTCGTTATCCGGAGTAGCCCATTCTGCGCCCTCAATGTCCGCCAGCGTCTCGAAAATTGGGTCCAGTTTTTCGTTGAGACGCAAGGCTTCGTCTGTTGGGTCGATACGTCCCGATCGCCGGAGAAAGAGCGATCGCCCAACACGGGCCTCGAGTTGTGATAAGGACCGGCTCACGGCAGACTGCGAAATCCCGAGACGCCGCGCGGCGCCGATGGTTGTCCCAGTCGTGATCACGGCTCTTAGCGACTCGAACTCGCGCAGTCTGTGTCTGTGTTCTGTCATGCTACATTACTCCCCCGGTACGAGCGGCTGAACATCCAAACTCTTGGATTGGTCTATGCAAAGACGCATAGTAATAAGTATTGGCAATGATTTTTGCGGTAGCTAGCCTTTTTTAATAGGGCGCGGGATCGGCCAAAGATTCGCCCATTCACAAGCGCCAAACAAACAGGGAGTCTTTTTGATGAGGAAACTCACATCTGCGACAGCCGTCGCTGTCAGCATTTTGGCTTTCGGCGCCAGTGCTGTTTCGGCCGAAAAACTAACGATCGGCCTCGCTTCGGAGCCGACGTCACTCGATCCGCATTTTCACAACCTGGGTCCGAACAACGCGATGTCCGTGCACATCTTTGACCGGCTGATCGCGCAAGATGAGAAGCAGCGCCTATCGCCGGGTCTTGCCGTGTCATGGGAGCCGATTGATGAATTGACTTGGGAGTTCAAGCTGCGTGAGGGCGTAAAGTTTCACGACGGAAGTGACTTTACGGCAGACGATGTAGTCTGCACCATGGCGCGCGCGCCGGACGTACCGAACTCTCCATCGGGATACGGCACCTATCTCAAGGGTAAGGAAGTCGTCAAAATCGATGACTACACGGTGCATTTCAAAACGGCCGCACCTTATCCGTTAATGGGCAACGACATTTCCACGATCCCTGTGATCTCAGAAGTGGGCTGCGAAGCAACGACGGAAGACTTCAACGCGGGTACGGCCGCCATCGGCACAGGGCCGTTCAAGTTCCAAAGTTACACGCCGGGTGAAAGCATCGTGCTGGTACGGAACGACGACTACTGGGGTGATGCACCGATCTGGTCCGAGGTGGAATTCCGCCCAATCACGTCCGGTCCGAGCCGTGTTGCATCGCTTCTTGCCGGTGACGTGGACATGATATCGGGCGTACCAACGACCGATATCACAACACTTCAGGGCAATGACGGTATCCAGTTGAGCCAGGGCGTGTCCAACCGAGTGATCTATCTTCACATGGACCAATTCCGCGAGGATTCACCCTTTGTGAAGGCCAACGGTGGCGGCGATATCAAGAACCCCCTCATGGACGTCCGCGTCCGTAAGGCGATCAGCATGGCGATCAACCGCGATGCAATCGTTGAGCGTGTCATGGAAGGGGTTGCCCTGCCCGCCGGTCAGCTTCTGCCCGAGGGGTTCTTTGGCGTGTCTGACAATTTGGACGTCGTGGCCTATGATCCAGACGGTGCTAAAGCGCTTCTGGCTGAAGCCGGTTATCCCGATGGATTTGAAATGACAATCCATGGGCCGAATGACCGTTACATCAACGACGCCAAAATTGCCGAGGCAATTGCGCAAATGTTGACCCGTGTTGGCATCAAGACAGCCGTCGAAACCATGCCGCGTTCGGTATACTTTGGGCGCGCTTCCAAAGGCAGCCCAGAGGGTCTGCCGGAGTTCAGCTTTATCCTCGTCGGATGGGGCGCGGGGTCCGGCGAAGCGTCCTCGCCTCTCAAATCGCTGATCCACACCCATGACAAGGATGCGGGCTTTGGATCATCAAACCGTGGCCGACACTCGGATGCTGAAACCGACGCGTTGATCGAAGAAGCCCTACGAACAGTCGATGACGCAAGGCGGCAGGAACTGCTCGCCGCGGCAACAGAGCGCGCGATCGAGAACGTGGCGATCATTCCGACGCACTTCCAGGTCAACACCTGGGCGGCCAAAAAAGGTCTGAGCTACATCCCTCGGACCGACGAATACACTCTCGCGACAGGCGTCGTGAAAGAGTAACCGCAATGCATCCGGGCCGCCTTCGCAGCGGCCCGCAGCCTTTGCCCAGGGAATGTCCTCATGACCGTTTTTGTCATTCGCCGATTGCTGCAAGCAATGCTTGTTGTCTTCCTGATGTCGGTGATTGTCTTTTTTGGCGTCAACATCGTTGGTGACCCGGTCTACATGCTGGTAAGCCCCGACGCGGATCAGGCTGACATCGAAGCGGCCATTCGACGGCTTGGATTGGATCGGCCTATTTGGGAACAGTACTGGTTGTTCCTCAAAGGTGCGGCACAGGGTGACCTCGGCGATAGCTTCGTCTTCGGTGAGCCCGCGCTCAAACTGATCCTGCACCATATGCCTGCCACGATGGAACTGGCCTTCAGTGCACTCTTCCTTGCCATCGTGATCGGAATTCCATTGGGGCTTTATGCCGGGCTCTATCCCGACAGCCCGCTTTCCAAAGGCGTTATGGCTGGCTCGATTCTCGGTTTCTCGCTGCCGACCTTCTGGGTCGGACTAATGCTCATCATGCTGTTTGCCGTAGAACTTAGATGGGTACCTGCGACAGGTCGTGGCGACATCGGCTCGTTTCTTGGGATTCACAGCAGCCTTTTTTCGCTCGATGGGTTGAGCCACATCTTCCTGCCTGCTCTCAACCTGGCACTTCTTAAGATTTCGCTGGCAATCCGTCTCACCCGAGCGGGTGTCCGGGAAGCGTTGGGACAGGATTACGTTAAATATGCCCGGGCCAAAGGGCTTTCGACCCGACGCATCATTCTGGTGCATGTAATGAAGAACATCATGATCCCGGTAGTGACCGTCATGGGCCTCGAATTCGGCAGTTTGATCGGGTTCTCGGTGGTGACTGAATCAATCTTCGCGTGGCCGGGAATGGGCAAACTGCTGATCGACGCAATACTGCAATTGGATCGGCCTGTCGTCGTCGCCTATCTGATGATCATCGTACTGTTCTTCGTGCTGATCAATCTGATCGTCGACATACTTTACTCGATCCTCGATCCGAGGGTTCGTTTGCAGGATCAGGGCGCATGACCGACACCGTCACAGATCATTCGCTGACCACCGCCAAATCCCCTAAGGTCGAGACGCCGTTCCAGCGATTTCGGGCCGAGTTCTTCGAAAGCAGGATCGCGACAGCGGCGCTCGGCATATTCCTGATCATCGTTCTTTTGGCCATCCTGGCACCCTGGATCACACCGCAGAACCCCTACGATCTTGGTCAGGTCAGCGTCATGGATGGACGCTTGCCGCCAGGTTCCGAAGCCTTCGACGGATATACAATGTGGCTCGGCTCGGACGGGTCTGGGCGCGATCTCTACTCGGCAATTCTCTATGGTTTGCGTATCTCTCTGACCGTTGGGCTTGCATCTGGAGTGATTGCCCTTCTGATCGGTATGGCGATCGGTCTGGTCGCGGCATACGCTGGTGGCCGGACCGAAGCGTTCATTATGCGCATCGTGGATCTTCAACTTTCGTTCCCGGCATCGCTGGTTGCGCTGATGATGGTTGCGGCACTTGGTAAGGGTGTCGACAAGATCATTCTTGCCCTCGTAATTGCGCAATGGGCCTACTACGCCCGCACGGTGCGCGCGACCGCGCTTGTCGAGCGTGGAAAGGAATATGTTGAAGCCGCACAATGTCTCGGCATTTCGCGTTCGCGGATCGTCTTTCGGCATATTCTCCCGAATTGCATGGCGCCTCTGATTGTCGTTGGCACGGTACAAACCGCCAGTGCGATCTCATTGGAAGCGACGCTTTCGTTCCTTGGCGTAGGACTTCCACAGACTGAGCCGTCGATCGGGGTGCTGATCGCAAATGGATTCGAATACATGCTTTCAGGACGCTACTGGATTTCCGTTTTTCCCGGCGTCGCGCTGTTAATGACGGTGGTGTCCATCAACCTTGTTGGCGACCAGTTGCGCGATGTTCTGAACCCGAGGTTGAAGAGATGACTGAAGTACTCGAAGTCAGCGGGCTGAAGACCCACTTCTTCACGCACGCGGGTGTGGTAAAGGCCGTAGATGGTGTGGATTTCACCGTCTCCAAGGGCGAGGTAATGGGTCTGGTGGGTGAGTCCGGGTCGGGCAAGTCGATCACCGGGTTTTCCATCCTTGGGCTGATCGAACCTCCCGGGCGCATCGTCGATGGGTCAATCCGTTTTAATGGTGACGAGATCGCGAACGCACCGGAAGAGCGACTCAAGACCTTGCGTGGCAACCGAATCTCGATGATCTTTCAGGATCCGATGATGACGCTCAACCCGGTCCTGCGCGTCGATACGCAGATGATCGAGGCCATTCTCGCCCATGAAAACGTAAGCCGCCAAACCGCTTGGGAAAGAAGCCGTGATGCGCTTGGTTTGGTTGGCATCCCATCGCCGGAAGAGCGATTGCAAGCCTATCCGCATCAGCTTTCCGGTGGGATGCGGCAGCGCGTGGCGATTGCGACAGCCTTCTTGAACCAGCCGGACCTCATTATTGCCGACGAGCCGACGACAGCGCTCGACGTGACAATTCAGGCGCAGATCATCCACGAGGCACAGAAGCTGACGAAACGCACGGGAACCGCGATGATCTGGATCACGCATGACCTTGCCGTTGTGGCAGGGCTCGCGGACCGGATTTCGGTGATGTACGCAGGACGGATCGTTGAGCAAGGCGGTATCGACGATGTTATCGACCGTCCGTTGCATCCCTATACGGTAGGGCTTCTCGGATCGGTTCCGACGGCGAACCGGCGTGGGCAGCGTTTGTTCCAGATCGAAGGGATGACGCCAAACATGCTCGCCCTGCCTGAAGGATGCGCCTTTCGACCGCGTTGTCAGGCCCTAACGGCAGCGTGTTCCAAGCGCCCCCCGATTAAGGACGTGGATGGCCGCAGCCTTCGCTGTTTCAATCCGCAACGCACCAAGGAGACGACGCTTTGACTGAGCCGCTCGTTGAAATCCGAGGCGTTTCGAAGCGCTTCACCAAACGTTTGGACGTCGCGGGGAAAATCGCTCAGCGACTTGGCGCAAACATCCGGGAAGAAACGGTCCATGCTGTCGATAACGTGAACCTGTCGATTCAAAAGGGTGAGGTTCTGGGATTGGTCGGCGAATCCGGCTGCGGCAAGTCCACTTTGGGACGTGTTGTTGCCGGCATTCACCCTGCAAGTGACGGACAGATGTTCTACGGAGGCAAAGATGTTGCGACGTTGAACGGCACCGACAAACGCGCGGCGACCCTCGCAATTCAGATGATCTTCCAGGACCCCTTTGCCAGCCTAAATCCGCGAATGCGCGTCGAAGATATCATCGGCGAAGCACCGCGTATGCATGGGATCGTCAGCAAGGCAGGGAGTGCGGAATACGTGGACGACGTGATGCGCAAGGTCGGCCTCGACCCGTCGCTCAAGCGGCGTTACGCGCATCAGTTTTCCGGCGGTCAGAGGCAACGGATTGGAATTGCACGTGCGCTCGCCGTGAAGCCGAAGTTCCTTGTCTGCGACGAAGCCATCGCTGCGCTGGACGTGTCGATCCAGGCGCAGGTTATCAACTTGTTCATGGATCTGCGCGAAGAGCTGGGCCTGACCTATCTGTTCATCAGCCATGACCTGAGCGTCGTCGAACACATCGCCGACCGCGTGGCGATCATGTATCTGGGCCGCATTGTCGAGAGCGCATCGACTGAGGAAATTTTTTCGGACCCGCGCCATCCCTACACGAAAGCGCTGCTTGCAGAGGCTCCGCGCCTTGATCAGCGCCGGCGTGATTTTGCCCCGATTGAGGGGGAAATTCCGTCGCCGTTAGATCCGCCATCTGGATGTACCTTCCACCCGCGTTGCCCGGTGGCGACCGCTGAGTGCCGCACCACTGTTCCTGAACTGAAAGCGGGGCGCGGCGGGCGCGAAACGGCTTGCCTGCTGGAACACGCCGAAACCGTTTGAACGAGAAGCTGGAGAGCCCCTTGAAAAACGCCGATCCGATCTGGGACCACGTCGACCGCCATCGTGATGATTTTATCGCCTTGTCAGATCGAGTCTTTGACACGCCCGAGACGCTTTATGCCGAGTACAAGTCCGTCGCCGAACATGTGCAGATGTTACGCGCTCAGGGGTTCAAGATAACAGAGAACGCAGCTGGCATTCCTACGGCCGTGATTGGCGAAGCAGGAGACGAGGGTCCGGTGATTGCCATCCTCGGTGAGTTCGATGCGCTGCCATATCTGAGCCAGGCGCCGGGTGTGGCTGAACATCAGCCGCTTGAAGAGGGCGGCAACGGGCATGGGTGTGGTCACAATCTGTTAGGGGCCGCCGCACTCTTGGCCGCGACGGCGGTGAAAGACTGGCTGGCCGAAAACGGCATCAAGGGCCGTGTGCGATACTATGGCTGCCCCGCTGAAGAAGGGGGCGCGGCCAAGACATACATGGTGCGTGAAGGACTGTTCGATGATGTCGACGCAGCCATCTCGTGGCATCCAGCGACCTTCACAGGCGTGAATGAGGCCAGATCGCTCGCAAACACCCGGATCGATTTCACTTTTCATGGAAAAGCTGCCCATGCGGCGGGTGCACCGGAATTGGGTAGGTCGGCGCTTGATGCGGTTGAACTGATGAACATCGGTGTAAATTACTTGCGCGAGCACATGCCCGACAGCGCCCGGGTGCACTACGCCTATCTCGATGCAGGTGGTGTTGCGCCGAATGTGGTGCAGGCCAAGGCCACGGTGCGCCAGCTCGTCCGCGCCAGTTCGCTACCCGACCTCGCCGATCTGGTTACGCGTGTCAGAAAGATTGCAGATGGTGCGGCGCTGATGACCGGAACGCAGGTCACAAGTCAGGTCTTTTCCGGCGTTTCAAACCTGCTTGGAAACCGTCCTTTGGAAGAAACCATGCAGCACGAGCTAGAGAAACTCGGACCCGTCGCCTTTGACGAGTCAGACCTCAGCTTTGCCCGTGAGATTCAGACTACATTGACCACGGCTGACATCAACACGACCTTCAAGCGGATCGGAGCTAAGCCCAAAAAGGATCTCGCACTCTGCGACTTCATCGCACCTCTTGATCGCCACAGCGATGGTGGCGAAGGCTCAACAGATGTCGGGGATGTAAGTTGGGCTGTTCCGACGGTTCAGGCTCGGGTCGCGACCTGCGCAATTGGAACGCCATTTCATACCTGGCAAACAGTTGCACAAGGCAAGGCACCCGCAGCGCACAAAGGCATGATCTACGCCGCAAAGGCAATGGCCGCGACAGCCTGTCGACTGGTTGAGGACCCGTCACGCATCGATGCTGCGCGCGCGACGCATCAAGACCATCTGGGCGAAACGCCGTACACATGTCCGATCCCTGCAGACGTGCGCCCACCTGTCTGAGGGAAAGTGAACATGACCCGCGCTGCTGCCATAGACAACGTCGCCGAATATTTTGACAGCGGTCGATTTGCAACCGATCTTAGCGAACTGGTTGCCCATGAGACGGAGAGCCAGACACCAGAGAAAGCGGCGGAACTTCCGCGCTATCTTGAAGAAGCCCTCGTTCCGCGCCTGCACAGTCTTGGGTTCTCCTGTGCAATACACCCGAACCCTGTGCCAGATGCAGGTCCTATCCTTGTCGCTGAACGCATCGAGGACGACACAGGCCCAACGATCCTGTCCTATGGGCATGGCGACGTGATCCGCGCCCAAACCGATCAGTGGCGCAACGGGCTTTACCCGTTTCGTCTTGTGGATGAGGGCGATTGCCTCTTCGGACGCGGTACCGCTGACAACAAGGGACAACACCTCATCAACTTGGCTGCGTTGAGCTCCGTCATCGACGCTCGTGGATCACTCGGCTTCAACATTCGAATCCTTATTGAAATGGGTGAGGAGATGGGGTCGCCGGGGCTGTCGGAGTTTTGCGCCACGCACAAAGAAAACCTTGCCGCGGATGTCCTGATCGCATCGGACGGACCACGCCTTCAGTCAGACACGCCGACGATGTTCATGGGTGCACGGGGCGGCAATTCGTTCGACCTCATCGTTGACCTTCGAGACGGCGCGCATCATTCCGGTAACTGGGGCGGTTTGCTTGCCGACCCCGCGATGATCCTTGCGCAAGCCCTCTCGACGATCACCGATGTGAGGGGCCAAATCCAAATACCAGAGTGGCGGCCGACCAGCCTAACCGAAGACATCCGGCATACCCTGCGCAATTTGCCGGTAGGCGGAGATGGCGGTCCGAAGATTGACGAAGACTGGGGCGAAGAAAGTCTGACACCGGCCGAACGGGTCTTTGGCTGGAACAGCTTTGCGATCCTCGCAATGAAAAGCGGTGTCCCCGAAGAGCCGGTTAACGCGATCTCGGGATATGCCAAGGCCGCCTGTCAGCTCCGCTTCGTTGTTGGCACCGATCAAGCCGGTATCCTGTCGGCCCTTCGTCGCCACCTTGATGCAAGAGGATTTCAGATCGTTAAGATCAAACCTCACGACCGCGGATTTTTCGATGCGACGCGGACATCGCCGGAGCATCCTTGGGTGTCGTTTGTCGCGCGTTCGCTGGAAGAAACGTCTGGAAAGCGGCCACATATTCTGCCAAATCTCGCCGGTTCCCTGCCCAATGAGGTCTTTTCCGATGTGCTCGGCCTCCCAACGATTTGGGTGCCTCATTCCTATCGTGGCTGTTCACAGCACGCGCCAAACGAACACGTGTTGAAGTCGGTGTCGCGTGATGCATTGCGGGCAATGGCCGGTCTTTTCTGGGATATTGGTGACCTTGCCAGGCCACTCTGACCGCGCGCCACAAAGGCTTTCATCCATACCTGGATCGGGCGGGTATCGCACTCCCGACTTTAACTGACCACTATGCGGACAAAACCGACTTTTGTAGCCACGACTATTGCTCATACTGAAAGTGCTTGCATCCGCAGCGGTAGATTTTTCGGTTGAGCAATGATTTCCGGTATGCGGCCATTCTGCTGGGCCAATCCAGCCCGAGTTCAAGCTATCCTTTCGGTGTAATCAGCGTTGAAAATTGAACGCCAGCGAAGCGGGCTCCCAAAAAGAGAAAACGAAATTCCGTTTTTGAATTTTTGTAACTTGCACGATTAGCAAAAACGACATCGGGTCGCTGGCAGGAAAGATAAAATGAGGAAACAGGTTTGACTAGTTCCCAGTCCATTGAGCACTTCTCATGCACGAACGTCGAATACCAGAATGGCTTCGCCATGCGCCAGCACCCAGCGTGCGGGGATTCGCCATTCTGGCGGGAACGGAGGCGATTGCCAGGGGTATTTTGATCTCTGTCTTTCCGGTAGCGATGTACAACGCGCTGAAGGATGCGCGATTTGTATCCGAAATTTATTTCGCCATTGGCGCGGTATCACTCTTGATCGGTCTTCTGGTTCCCTACCTGATCCGGTTTGTCCCACGGAGATGGGTCTATGTGTTCGGCACTCTTTCGTACGTCGCGGGTGCGGTTGTGACGACCGTTGCGACCCCTGCTGCCGTTATTGCGGGGCTCGCACTCACAACTTTCGCCGTTGTGACGACATTTGTGTGCTTCAACGCCTATGTACTCGACCATGTTGCCAGGATTGAACTGGGACGTTTTGAGACATCGCGGCTTTTTTACAGCGCGCTGGGTTGGACGGCTGGGCCTGCACTTGGCGCGATATTGTACGAATGGTGGCGACCTGCGCCGTTCCTGATTGCAGCCGGTGCGGCGATTGTCATGCTGCTCATCTTTCTTGTTATGCGCCTCGGAAACGGCAGGCTCATCACCAGAAGCCAAAGCGCTCCCGCAAATCCGTTCGCCTATTTCGGGAGGTTTTTTGCGCAACCGCGATTGGTTGCCGGATGGGTATTCGCAGTCGTTCGTTCCTGTGGGTGGTGGATTTATGTCGTATACCTGCCCATCTATGCGGTTCAGAACGGGCTAGGCAGCCAGCTTGGAGGGATTGCTTTATCGATTTCCAATGCCGCCCTGTTTTGCACTCCACTGATGCTTCGTTTCATGCAGCGCAGTTCGGTACGCGCAGCAGTCAGAACCGGATTCCTCATGTCCGGGCTGCTGTTTCTTTTTGCTGGAGTTCCATTCGGAATCCCTGAAGTCACAATCGCATTCTTAATGATGGGCTCGATTTTCCTGATCTTGCTCGATGTTTCCGCTGGTTTGCCGTTCCTTATCGCAGTCAAACCTTCCGAACGAACTGAGATGTCAGCAATATACTCGAGCTTTCGCGACGTTTCGGGTATTATTACACCTGGTGCCGCCTGGCTGGTTCTTCTCGCTGCACCGCTCTCTGGCGTGTTCGCTGCGGGTGGCGCAGGTTTGCTTTGGACGTGGGTTCTGGCTCGTAAGCTGCACCCCCGGTTGGGCCAGACACGCATATCTGTCGAAAGTACTTCAAAGGAAGCAGGCAAAGTTGCTTCTGATATGGTGAGCCTGCCAAACTTAGTCCATGAGAAATCAGTCGCCAGTCGCTTACCGACTGATACATAATAGAAGCCAGCCATTGAGTGACCAAAGCAACTCAGGCGTCAGTACCGTGCAGCTTCTAGGATTTAGTAGAGACGTTGGACTACAAGAAATGCCATTTCAGCGAATGTGTTAAAGGCAAGCTTAACTCTTTCGACTCTGTTTCCTACACGAAAGGAACCGTTAGCCTTGTAGTCTCGGACTCTTAATCAAACGAGTACGGAAATCATCACCGAAACGTCGGGCCATGCGCCCAGACCGTCAACGAATACCGATCACCATTCTCAACCGGTGTCACCTGATGCAACAAGAAGCTGGGAAAGATGGTCGCGCTGCCCTGATGTCGGCTGGCCGTTACAGCATAAGCGCCCGGCATTATCTCCAAGTCTCCGCCGTCGTACATTCCGGGTTTGCTGAGTTGAACCACCAGCGACAGCTTTCTTTTTCGGGCAACAGGCCCGTCGCCGATATCGGAATGCCACGCAAAATGACCACCATCTGATGCTTTATAGCAGGCAATCTGCGGACTTTCGGCGAACTCGCTCAGATCAAAGCCAAACTTGTCGGTGTTGGAGCGACGGACAACATTGATCAGGCGTGACATCACCCAATCAGAGCCTTCGACGTCGTCCAGCCAGGTCACATCCGCTCTGCGCAGATTATGATCCTTGTTTTGCCCGACAAGCAGAGCCTCGTTCGCCGGGGCTTTTTGTGATGCAGCAACAATCTGCTCACATTCCCGCGCGGTAAATGCACCGGGAATCGAATGAACTTCCAGCATTCTGTACACCATTTTTGATTGGAACTGGATTTTGCCAAAACGCACAGATGGCGCTACGCTGTTTTCGACCTAAGAGGCTGAAAGCGACGTAATTTTTCTACAATCTCAATTGTTTTGGGTCCAGGAATCCGGATTTGGAATTCACCCTAGACGTTCTCGGATCCCAAACGGTATACGATGTGCGGCTATCGCCTGCTATTGGACCTTTCAGCGAGTTGCCGAGGTTTATTCCACGCTGGCTTAAGGTCATTGCGATGGCGCGTACCGTGATGGTCGCCCGGGAGAAAAGCGGACATTCGGCTGTTCCGCAGCATAAGACAGATTGGGCTCGGAGCAACCGTTCGCCGCAACCCTTAAACACGACTACTTCGCGGACAACCTTGCCATCCGCTTCATTTTTCTCATTGTCTGCTAGTGGCGTACGACCGACATCTACGCTTTCCCCGAAAAAGGGGATGGTTCTTCTGCGGCCATTTGGTGCAAAGAAGGACGTCTTCGCTCCTACTGACGGATTTGCAACGTGTTGAAGCTCATCAAGAATGCGCGCCTCTATTCACCTGAACCTGTTGGTTTGGGCCATATTCTCACTGCGGGTGAACGCATCATTTACCTCGGCAGCAATAAACCCGAATTGCCTGTCCAGCTTCAGGCAGAGATCATTGACGTCGAAGGCGCAGCGGTTGTTCCGGGTTTTATTGATGGGCATGCGCATATAACTGGCGGTGGCGGTGAAACCGGACCAGCCAGTCGGGTGCCGCCGCTTGTCCTGTCCTCTTTCACGCGTGCCGGTGTCACTTCAGTCGTTGGAGTATTGGGCACGGACGATCTGACCCGCAACACGCAGACGCTGGTGCAACAGGCCTATGGGTTGCGCGAAGAAGGACTTTCAGCCTGGTGTCACACCGGTGGCTATCACGTCCCACTGACCACCCTCACCGGTTCAGCCCGTGGAGACATTGTGTTCCTTGATCCGGTCATCGGTGTTGGGGAACTGGCGATCAGTGATCACCGGTCGAGCCAACCGACATTGGACGAGTTTCTGCGGATCGCAAGCGAAGCGCATGTCGCAGGCCTGATGACTGGCAAGGCGGGGATTGTGCATTGCCATATGGGAGATGGCGAGCGAGGGCTGTCAATGTTGGAACAAGCTATCGCGACCTGCGAAATCCCCGCACGCGTCTTCAATCCAACCCATGTCAATCGCAACAAACCACTCTTCGAACAGGCCGTGGCGCTAGCACGGCACGGATGTTACATCGACGCTACCGCATTCCCCTGCGGACATGTCGAGCCGGGCATCTCTGCTACTGAGGCCTACATTCAGTTTCGCGATTTGGGCGGTCACGCCGACCGGTTCACCATCAGCTCTGACGGTGGTGGCTGCCTGCCCGCCTTTGACCATGAAGGCAATCTGACACGGTTTGGTGTGGGTTTGTCGGACACTTTGCCGGACACGCTGCGCGAACTCACCAACAGAGGAGTACCAATGCCCGAAGCTCTGGCTCCGCTGACCTCAAATGTCGCCGACCTGCTGAAGCTGCACCAAAAAGGTCGTCTGAACGTGGGTATGGACGCTGATTTGGTCGTTCTTGACGAAAACACTGCCGTGCGGCATGTGATGGCCCGGGGGGAATGGCATGTACGCGACGGCCAGATAGCCCGACGCGGCATGTATGAACAGGTTTGAGCGTCCGCGCGGTCCCCGGTGGCTGCCCGCTATAGCACCGGAAGGTAGTTAAGATATGTGCCCTGCACCCGTTGATGCAGAAACCCCGCGCGGGTTCATCATTCCGATCGGCGGCGGTGAAGACCGCGTCAAGGAAATGCAGATTCACCGAAAGTTCGTAGAACTGTCCGGCGGTGCCGACGCTGATATCATCGTAATCCCAACAGCCTCGATGCTGGAAGAAACCGGACCGGACTATAACCGCATCTTTTCCGAGCTTGGTGCAGGCAAGGTTGAATTCCTGCCTATCTCGCGCCGCGCCGATTGCGACAACCCGGATTACGCGGGGATGCTGGATCGTGCTACCGGAATTTTTATGACCGGTGGGAACCAGTTGCGCCTGTCAGCGATTCTTGGAGGCACGCTGGTCGCCCAGAAAATCCGGCGCCGAAACGCGGCAGGGGTGCCGGTTGCAGGAACATCGGCCGGTGCTTCGATCATGTCCGAGCATATGGTAGCAGGTGGCAGCAGCAACTCTGGTCCAGCCGAAGGTAACATCACGCTGGCTCCCGGTATGGGTCTGACCAACGCCGTCATCATTGATCAGCACTTCACCCAACGCAACCGCCTGGGTCGATTGCTAACCGCTTCATCTTTTAACCCTTTTCTAATCGGATTGGGCGTTGACGAAGACACGGCGGCCTTCATTGGGCCCGATAACGTCTTTGAAGTAATCGGCAGCGGAACGGTTACCGTGGTGGATGCCAGCCATTTGACCCATTCTTCGATGTGGGATGCCCGTCGCGGCGAAGCACTCAGCCTTCTTGGACTTCGGCTTGACGTTCTGGGTGAAGGGTGCCGTTATGATCTGACGGCTCGCCAGGCTTTTCCGCCGGATGAGCATATGGCGTTCTGCACATTGCCGGATCTGTCCGAGGATGAGGCCGCCAGCGGGGGGAAACAATAAGCTAACCAACGGGGAGCCTCATGAAAATAATCTCGACCAATGTCTTTGTCGGCCCGAATGTCTGGGCAAGTTTTCCGGTCATTCGCCACGTCATTGATCTGGGCGTTCTGGAAGATTGGCCTTCGGCCAAAATTGGTTCCGAGTTTATTGATGCATTGACCCAGGCCCTTCCCGGTCTGGCGGAACATGGCTGTTCCTACCGCGAACCCGGTGGTTTCATCCGCCGATTGCGCGAAGATGAAGGCACTTGGCTTGGTCATGTTTTGGAACATTGTGCCATCGAAGTGCAGAACGTGGCCGGTTCGGATGTAACCTTTGGCCGCACGCGCGGCACAGGCGAACCCGGCCAATACAACATGGTTTACGAATACCGCCAGCGCGATGTTGGTTTGGACGCAGGCAAGCTGGCAATGCGGCTGCTGATGCATCTATTGCCGCAATCCCTCAAGGAACAGGTGGACTACGACTTCGACCCGGAATTCAACTGGGATGACGAGTTGCGTAGCTTTGTGCTGCGGGCGCAGCGCAAGGAGTTTGGTCCCTCTACCGGCTCATTGGTTAAGGCCGCGCAAGAGCGTGACATCCCTTGGATCAGGCTGAATTCTGGGTCACTGGTTCAGTTCGGGCACGGCAAATACCAGAAACGCATTCAGGCAACCATAACCTCTGAGACCAAGCATATCTCGGTCGAGATTTCCTGCGACAAGGAAGACACCCACAATCTGCTGAACGATCTGGGCCTGCCTGTGCCGCAGCAACGCATGGTTTATTCCGCGCGTGAAGCCGTGCGCGCCGCCGCACGGATCGGGCACCCGGTGGTGGTCAAACCGCTCGATGCCAATCATGGGCGTGGTGTTTCGATCAACCTGAACTCGGATGAAGAGGTCGAGGCAGGCTTTGCCGAAGCCAAGGAACATTCCCGCAGCCGCGCCATTCTGGTGGAAAGCTTCATCACCGGGTTCGATCACCGGATGCTGGTGGTGAACAACAAGCTGGTCGCTGTAGCCAAGCGCGTGCCGGGCCATGTGGTAGGCGATGGCACGCACACGATTTCCGAACTGGTTGACATCGTGAACCAGGACCCGCGCCGTGGCATCGGGCACGAAAAAGTGTTGACCATGCTTGAGATTGACAATCAAGCCAACCGCCTGATGGAGAATGCGGGCGTTAACGAAGAGACCGTTTTGCCGGATGGCGAAGTTTTCTATCTCCGTTCGACGGCGAACCTGTCGACTGGCGGCACGGCCATTGATCTGACGGATGTGGTGCACCCTGACAACCGTGACATGGCCGAGCGTGCCATCATGGCCGTCGGGCTGGATGTGGGCGGCGTCGATTTCCTGATCGACGACATCACCAAATCCTACAAGGATATCGGCGGCGCGATTGTCGAGGTGAACGCCGCCCCTGGTTTCCGGATGCACGTGGCACCGTCCGAAGGTCAGCCGCGCGACGTGGCGGGCAAAGTGATCGACATGCTGTTTCCGGCCACGGAGGAAACCCGCATTCCCATCGCGGCAATCACCGGAACCAACGGCAAGACGACCACTTCAAGGATGTTGGGGCACATCATGAAAACCAGCGGCAAGACCGTTGGCATGACCTCGACCGATGGTGTCTATGTGGACGGCAAGCTGAGCGTCAAGGGCGACATGACCGGGCCTAAGTCGGCACAGATCGTGCTGCGTGATCCTGCGGTCGATTTCGCCGTGATGGAAACCGCACGCGGCGGACTTGTGCGCTCGGGTCTGGGCTATCAGCGCTCGAACGTAGCGGCCTGCCTGAACGTCTCGGCAGATCATCTGGGTCTTGGCGGCATCAACACGGTTGAGGAACTGGCCGTTGTCAAACGCGTGGTGGTGGAAAGCGCCACCGACACCGCAGTTCTGAATGCCGATGACATCAACTGTTTGAAAATGGCCGACTATGCCGGTGCGGATCAGATCTTTTATGTCACCACCAATCCGGGGCACAGCCTGGTCAAGGAACATATCAAGGCAGGCGGCAAGGCAATTGTGCTTGAAAAGGGCATGAATGGTGACATGCTGACCATTTATGACAACGGTCTTCATATCCCGGTGCTGTGGTCGCATCTGATCCCAGCGGCATTGGAAGGCAAGGCCATTTTCAACGTCCAGAACGCGATGTTCGCCGCCGCGATGGCCTATAGTTTCGGAGTGGATCTGGACAATATCCGCCATGGGCTGCGCACCTTCGACACCAGCTATTTCCAGGCACCCGGGCGGATGAATGTCTATGACGAGCATCCCTTCAAGGTGATCCTCGACTATGGCCACAACCCTGCCGCGCTCAAGGCGATGGCGGCTCTGGCCGATCAGTTGGAGGTCAAGGGCCGAAGGCTGTGCGTTGTTGCGATGCCCGGCGACCGGCGCGATGAGGATATCATCGACGGGGCCGCCGCATTGGCCGGGCATTTTGATCATTTCATCTGCAAGGCAGATGACCGCCGCCGGGGCCGTGGACACGACGAAGTACCGCAAATGATGCGGCAGGCCCTGATCGACAACGGCGTCGATGATGCCGCGATCACGATCATCCCGGATGAGGTCGAAGCGGTGACTGCAGCGTTGGAACAGGCCGCACCGGGCGATCTGCTGGTGATTTTCGGTGATGACACAACGCGCTGCTGGAAGCAGATCATCTATTTCAACTCCGATAGCGAAGCGCCGGTCACAGAGGCTGCGCCGGTGGCAAGCCCCATCGACACCTCGTTCGAGGACATGTTCGAAAGCGACCAGAACCTGATCCGGGATGCGCGCGGCGTGCGCCTGGCCCGCGACATCAGCGAAGACGCGGATTAAGCGGGGGTACCGGAATGGACCGGATCGAAGAGCTTGAAAACGCGCTGACAATTGAAAGCGCGTACGCCGATCATATCCGGGTAGACGATGCCCGACGCTTGACCGGGCCGGGGCTGTTGTGGAACCGCCCCGGCGCGGTGATGGATGTGTTTTTCACCGATACCGGCACCGCGCAGGTCACTGCTTTGTGGGAAAAACACGCGCGCCGCGTGCTGGACGCACTTGGCTGGCAGGATCAGGACGTAACCCACCGCAGTTTCACCGGTGGCGTCAATCTGGCGATTTCAGCACCGATGGATCAGCTCTATTCCGCTATCTTCGCGGTGCAAACCGTCTGGCATTTCTGTGCTGCCGAACTGTTGGCATCCGAGCCCGGCGATTTCGATCAGATGGTTGCGGATGTCAAAAGCGTTATGGAGAAGGAAGCCAATCCCGCGCTGATCGCCCTGATTGCGGCAGCAGAAGCGCATGGTGTGGATATCCTGTGCGATGATGACGAAGTGTCGATCGGGCACGGTACTGGCAGTCAGACCTGGCCGGTCGATGCGCTGCCTACCCCCGATGACTTGGACTGGTCGGCTCTGCACAATATCCCGGTGGCCTTCATAACCGGAACCAACGGCAAAACAACCACAACCCGTTTACTTGAGGCGATCGCGCGCGCTTCGGGCAAGGTTGCCGGGCTGACCTCGACCGAATTTGTGCGGGTGGGAGACGACATTCTCGACCGTGGCGATTATTCCGGCCCCGGCGGCGGGCGAATGCTGTTGCGTGACAAAAGGCTGGAGGTCGCCTGTCTGGAAGTCGCGCGCGGAGGTATCCTGCGCCGGGGTCTGCCGACCCGCGCGGCAACGGCAGCGGCGGTCACCAATGTGGCAAACGACCATCTGGGGCAATACGGGGTCAACACGGTGCCGGAACTGGCTCAGGCCAAATTCGCCGTGCATCGCACGCTGGCCGAGGGTGGCGTGCTGGCACTGAATGCCGATGACTTGTATGTCCGCGCAGAAGCGGAAAATACATCCGCAAATATCTGGTGGTTCTCGCTGGATGCGCAGAACAACCTTGTCCGTCAGGCGCGTGATGCGGGCAAGTGCTGCGCCTATGAGCAGGAGGGAGATATCGTCTTTTTCGACGGTGCGGTCGAACAGGTAGTCATTGCAGTTTCCGATGTTCCCCTGACCATGGGCGGCGCTGCGAAATACAATATCCTGAACGCGCTGGCGGCCCTGTGCCTTGCCTTGGCACTGGACTTGCCCGTTCAGGGGGCTCGGGATGGGTTGGCCGGGTTCAAACCCGACGCCAAGGACAACCCCGGACGCTGCAACGAGTTTAGTTACAATAATGCGCGTGTTTTTGTGGATTTTGCGCATAACCCGCACTCGATTTCGGCCGTTTGCGATGCGCTGTCAAGCCTACCGGCGAAACGGCGTTACATTATGCTCAGCCATGCTGGCGATCGGTCGGATCAGGATATTCGGGACGTTACCGCGACGGCGTTAAATTTCCGGCCCGACGTGGTCGTCGCAGCCGAACTGGAAGGGTATTTAAGAGGTCGCGAATTGGGAGAAATCCCGGACCTGATCAAAAAATCCGCCTTAGAACAGGGATATGACGCGCAACAAGTCCTGAGAGCATCTTCGCCCTCTCTAGCTGCCTCGATGATATTGGAAAAGCTGGAACCGGGTGATCTTGCCTTGCTGTTGGTCCTGTCCGAACGCGACGCCGTGCTCGCGATGCTCGACGGATAAACAGAGCCGGGTGCCGGTGTCACGCAGTTGTAGCTAGCACACGGCGATGTAAGCGCGCGAAAATGCAAACAGGCAGGGAAGTATGCACCAAAAATGTTGCACCTTCGACCTGAGACCGATCGGAGGCGGACTACGGTGCAGAACCCGCCAAGTGATCGTTGCGCAGTATCCGGTACTTTGGGCTCAGTGGAGACTTTGAGTGAATTCCACTCAACGACCGCAGTGCGGAAAATGCTGTCGTTCTGTGCGAAGCAGCAGGCCCTCGAAATTGACTCCGAGCCGACATCCATAAATTGACTCAATTGCTGCGGATGCAGCCCGCTTAGCCATCATGCGTTGCGATGGTGGTAATACTTCTTTTGCGAGCGACCACAAAGCTGACGAACTGGCGCGAACGTCGCACAGGAACCCATTTCTTCCGTAGAATTTGGTACAACGACTCAATCTGCTTATGATTGGCTTAAGCCGTTGAATTCGGAGGCGCATATGTTTCGACTAATAATAGTTACTCTGTCGCTGTTCATCTTTCCGTTTGAGAAGGCATTGGCGGAAATCATCCATCTTCACGCCAAACGTGGAAATATTGAGGGCGTTCTCGCGGAGCTAGAAAAGGGTGTGCCGCTCGAACTTCGCAGTACGAACATGACAAGTGCACCGGGCGTTACACCGCTTTTTGTTGCGGCAAAATTCGGCCATACTGAGTTGGTTGAACTTCTTCTTGAGCGAGGTGCCGATCCCACAATTTTTTTCTATCAGGGAAATGATATTTATACGGTTGGAACCGCTCTCCACCATGCGGCCGGGTATGGTCATATCGAAGTAGTAAAAGTGCTCATTGAGGCTGGGGCGGATCCAGCCAGCTATGAACCATATATCTCAACTCCTTTGCATCAGGCGCTGAGAGCGGGGCACATAGAAATCGCCGAGGTGCTCATCGAAGCGGGAGCGCCACAGCGAGTAGAGAGCCAACCGATTGCCGATAAGTTGCAAGGTGCCAATGTTTCAAATGGAGAGTTTCTAGCCAAGGGGTGCGAAGTCTGCCACGGCAAACCTTCGTCGACGGGGATAACAGGTGATAATGGGCCCAACTTTTGGGGAGTATTCGAACGACCCACTGCGTCCGATCCCGAGTTTTCTTATTCAAGTTATTTGCGCGAATTAGGTTTGGTGTGGGATGCAGATACACTGAATAGCTATCTCGCTAGCCCATATCAGTTTTTACCCGGGACGACCAAAGTGATGCTCGGAATTGAAAATGAAAAAGATCGCGTGGATATCATTGCATATCTCGCAACATTGAAAGATTGAGCTGAATTCGGATGGCGACCAGTTTGTCCCGCTTTGCTGGGAGATGACAAAGTGTAGCGAACGTCTGCATTTCACCCACTCCGAAAATTGTTTGCCATGAAGCATCGGTCACATTGGGCTCAGTGTCGTCATCTGACGGTTTTAGTCGGATGACGGCTTTACCCCGGACTGCGGACATCACTGCGTTGATTCCAAGGGCGACAACTTCGTGTTTCAAGGGTGTCAGGAGGATAGTCCATGTCGCATCTATTCTGGCCGGACCAAGAGCTTCTCAACCGCATCAAGCATATGTTCCTAAAGCCACGGGGGGTTGCTCGTGGAGACGACCGAAAGCTTCTCAGCGGCGTCATCCATGTAATTCGCAATGGCTTGCGTTGGTGGGACGCTCCATCCGACTATGAGTCCAGAACCTAGGAAGCAATCCTAGGGTTGGATCTTTGATTGCTAGCTGGCACGAGTTGCTGGAACAATCTACGAAGATCGAAATAGGTCTGTTATCGCTGGATGCCCCAAAAACTACGGAAAGCCGGGGCTCCGCGCACCCCCCAGGGGCGGCTTTCTTCTCGGAGGGACCCAAGCGAGGTTTCTCCTTAGGTCATAGCCCCCCATAAGCACCTTTCCCGCCTACATCGCCACTGCTTGCCACCCACATGGGGGAGCCTCCCCTGCAGGAGGGGCCACGGGAATCGACAACCCGGGGAGTGTAGCCTTCGTGACCCTGTGACCCGTAGATCGCAAATCTCTCCGTGGTACTCTCAACAACCTTTTCAGACCCTCTCGGGATCACTCCCAATCAACCTTCCTAATATTAGGGGTCACAAGGGTCACAATAGTGTAACAGCATGATATAAAATAGGATTGCGTGACTCCTCCAGCGGTGTATGAGGGGCGCGGCAGGGGTCACAACAGTTCATTTGCCCCTCGCATCCAGACTTTCCCGCTCCGCGTGTGGATCTTTTCGAAGCCCATTGATTTTAAGATGACCCCAACCCGCTTGGAATTTGCCATGGTTTGGTTTACCGGCTTCAGCTCCAAAGCATCGCTGAAAACTTCCCCCATGCGGATCACGCAGCGGTCGACGCGGTCATCATCTACGTACCGCTGGATCTTTTCTACCCAAGGGTCGATCTCTCGGGCTACGTCCTGCACCGGGCGGGCGTGTGCGACCTCGAACTCCCGATCCATCCACCATGGTTCGCCGCCCTTGAAGGCGGCCACAGCTTCGGCAAAAAGCTGATCGCGCTCAGTTCGCAGCTGCGGAATATCGATCAACCCTGGAACCTTAATTGGCCAGAAGCGCCGGCCCCCTGTGGGGTCGCGCAGGAACTCATCATCATTGGACGTCCCGATAAAGATGCACGTGCGTGGAACGTTTGTATAGAATTTGCTCCATGGGAAGCGCACACGGTCGATCTTGCCCGACAGGAACGCTTTTTGGTCTTCTTGATCCGTTTTGCGGCTTGGGGCCAACTCCGCCATCTCAACCAGCCACAGCCCGACCAGATGACGCATCGCTTCCTCCTTGTTATGGATCGAAGGCAGTGTATCGCTGAAATAGCCCTCCCCAGCGAGGATTTCGCCAAGCGTGCTTTTTCCTTGGTCCTGTGCCCCATGGAAGACCACCATGTGATCGAACTTACAGCCCGGTTCTATCATCCTCGCAACCATTGCAATCAGCATCTTGCGGCCAACTGCCCGGGCGTAGGGGGTATCTGAGGTTCCCACGGTCCGAATTAGCCAATCATCAATCCGAGGCCCGCCGTCCCATTCAAGCCCGTTAAGGTAGTCCAAAATTGGGTGGTAGGCGAAGCGTCTAGCCACTACCCCTAAAGCATCTGTGACATTCTGTTTCGTTGCCTTGTTCAGCCCGGCCGTTTCGATCCCGACTTGCGCTAGGGACAATGTGGCATCGTCGACCTTCCCGCCTTCCCATTCCATTTCGTGATTCAGTTTGTTGAAGCGCAGCCCGGGCACAATCGAATCTATATGCCGCCCCAAGATATGGATGGTGTTACTTAAATTGTTCACCAGCTGTCCGTTTCCTAAGGTGATCGGGCTGCCCCAATCTGGTGCGACCATTCCCGGCGGGGGAGCCAGGCCGATTAGATCGTCCCAATCGTCGGGATCAATCATACTACTTTTCTTGGGCCCCGTTGTTGTCGCCTCGGGCACGTCCTCCAAGGTCAGCATGTGCGATAGATCGGGCAGAGGGTCTACCGGCCGCAGCGCCCCGTGCTTCAGCTGTGTCGTGATTATTCGCGTGGCGTCCTTTTCGCCGCCGTAGGCGGCAAGGTAGCCGTTGGATTCCAAAGCGGGTAGGAAGGCATCAAATACGTCGTCTGGCTGTACCAGGTTATTGGCGATCAGACCGCCCAATAGAAACGCCTCGCGGGCAAGCGCGCCGTTGCGGTTTTCCCCTTGGATTGTGGCCGCCAGTCGCTTTGCGGATTGCCGCAGCATCGCCGCTGCGGCCTTCACACGACCGGTGTCGTTGGAAAGGTCTACCGCTGCCATCGGCTCGGACAAGTTCTTCTCGCGCTTTCCTATGGCATTGGCATCGAGGTCGTCGCACTGGTCGACAAAACGGCCGTCTATTAGCCGGACGTCCGGTGTGGTTTTGCCGAATACATAGCCAAAGGTGAAAGATTGAGATGCGGTAAAAGACTCGTTAGCAAGCACACCGCCCAACGCCCCATTCAGTCTGGCCACCAGCTGTGCGCGGCCGGAGGGTGACAACTCCTTTGAGCAAGGGCACAAGGCGCGCCAGCGGTGTTTTCTGTTCAATGGGTCATGCGAAGGCGACGTGTATAGAAAGGCGGCAACATTTACCTTACGTAGTAGCTTTTCGGTTTCATCAAGGCTCATCAAGCCCGCATCGTAGTCGACTTCGATGCCCGAGATAGCGATGTGAGCCGCGTTACTTCGCAGCGCGTTTTTCTCGGTGCGCTCGCCAGAAAAGCGGCCGAGCTTGATATGGGCCATTGCGCTCTTGCTGGAAGCGCAAAACTCGCCGCTGGACACGCGCTTCGCCAGCTGCCGCAGTGTTGCCTCTTCCTCTTCAGACTGTTGCGCATAGCGATTTGCGAAAAACGTGATCGCAAGCGGGTTATCCAGTGCAGGTCGCAGATTGTTGCCTTGTTCAATATTGCTGTTTGGGGTATTCATTTACCGTACCTTTCTTCCGTTTGGTGCAATCGAAGACCCCTTGCCGATGGTCGCGGCGAGGGGTTCATCGTCGAATATTGTTGTCAGTTTTCGCTAGAACGGGGCTTTGGCTGAGAGCGTAGAACGTACTGCTGTGCAGTCCGAATCTACGTCAACCCTGCGTCGCGGCGTTTACAGTTCGGGCCTCTGCCCATTTTAAAAGGCTGGGAACGTGATACCGAACAGCTGAGCGCCCAAAGATCACGTAGGGTGGGCCATCTGGGTCCTTGTGAAAACGGAACTTTTCGAGCAATGAACGGGACAATCCAAGGACCTTCGCCGCCGTCACGGTGTCAATATAGAGAGGGATATTTTGGGTTTGCATATTAGCCTCCGGACTTTGATCAGTTCGGACCAAAATGCATAGAATTTGAATTTATCATAATAAACGCAAGTAATTAGATTCCAAGCGCAAGTAGGTGGAAACCAAAATGCAGTTCCGTTTAACCTAGGAAGCCTCGGACTTAATTTTCTTCGCCCAATTGTAAATCGTGCTATCAGGCGGGGTATAATCGAACTCATGCGCGAACTCTTTTATGATTGCCGCCACCGTTTTTCCGGCACTGAGGCCCTCCTGCAAGAGAGGGTAAAACAGTTCTCGGTCCGGATTTGGTTTCCTATCCCATTTGGCTTTCCCACCCATTGAGGCGACTTCAGAGGCCATCAAAGGGGCTTGTACAGACCTAGTGTCACCGTATGCTGAGTCCGTTGGAAAGAACCGGCGGCAAATCTCGTCCGCTAGAGCAATATCAAGCCAAGGTACCACAATACCGGCTTCAACGGCCGCTCGGACTGCATTTTTGGGTTTAATTGTTCCGCTGAGCACCGCCACCCCTCGCAGTCGTTCAAAGCGGTCATTCAACTCCATTTCATTGACGTGGCTCGGTGTGCCCGGAAGGAACCACCAACCGCCCGGTTCCAAACTTATCGACACTTCCGGATCTATGCCCGCCAGCAGAAACATGGTTTCAGTTGCCGACCAATTCGGCCGCTGAAGCCAGTCTCGAAGCTGAAACACTCCTAGTCGTTCGTGTCTTGTTAAGTGCGGTAGTTCGACTTCGAGCGTTTCAATCTCAGAATCGTTTGCATCTAAAGGGTGTTCAGTTTTTTCGTTGTTCATGTGCGGTTTTCATGATCATAGGACACCAAATTATCGTCACAGAGCCCAAGGGCTGATGCAATGGTATTTCCGATTTGATCTGCGGCCCGGCGCATCGGATCGGACGCCAAATGCGCGTACCGTTGTGTGGTGCTGGACTGCGAGTGCCCCAGGAGTCCGCCAATTTGATGAAGGGACAGACCGGCACCTGCGCCTACGGCTGCCGCGTTGTGGCGCAGGTCGTGAAGCCGAACGTCCGACAGCCCAGCAACGGCACGCACCGCGTACCAGCACCGGTTTATGTCTGCACGGGGCTTTTCGTCTGGCGTACCAGCCGAACTGGACGCTATTACGTAGCGCCCGCGCCGAGGCAAGCTTTCAAGAACCGACATAGCTGCACTACCCAAGAAAATTGGTTTTGCTCCGGATTTGGAATCTTCGAGTCGGAGGAGGCTACGCTCCCAGTCTACGTGCCGCCATTCGAGGTGCAGAATCTCGCGCAAACGTGCACCGGTCAGAAGCAGCAGCCGAATTGCGGCAACCGAAAAAACGTCGAAGCGCGTGAAGCGGTTCTCTGGTTTGGGTAGGTGTTTTGAGTTGGGATTGGTTTCGTCCGCCTTCCATGCGAGGCCACTGGTTTCTGCCTGACGCAATGCTTTGCCGAGCCTGCCCATTTCGGCTTCAGAAAGATACCGTTCGCGCCCTTTTTCTTTGAATGCCTCGACCTGTTTGGCAGGATTGGCGGTACCTTCCGGCAGCAGTCCCATATCAAGTGCCCATGAATACATTGCCTTCAAGACGGCTAAGCAACGGTTTGCAATGTAGGGACCGCCGCGAGTCTTGATTGCCGCCCCACGCCGTGCTCGGGGTTCGGCCTTGACCTTAACCTTTGCAGCAATGCGTTGGTGCATCTTGGAGACGTCCTGCCGTGTCAGCGAAACGGCCTTTCTGGACCCCAAGGCGGGGAGGATATGACAGTCGAGAACTCCACGATACAGTGCAACCGTACTAGGCTTGCGCTTGGCTTCCACATGGTTTGCCATCCATTTTTTGGCTATTTCAGCCACCGTGTCGGCCGCACGTTCGTTCGAGCGTTCGGCCGCCACATCCTGACCAAGCCGTGCCTTCGCCAGAATGTCCTTCGCCATCGTGCGTGCCGCTTCCGGTGTAAGCATCTCGGGATCACCCAGCGTTAAGCGTCTCTTTGCAACACCGCGTCCACCATTGCCAGGCCGGTACTCTACAATCCACTTGCGCGAGCCAGTGGGGCGCACTGCCAGACCAAAGCCCTTCAGCGTTTCGTCATAGAACACCACGCGCTTTTCCGCTGTTTGCAAAGTGGCAATGGTCTTGCGGGTCAGTCGCACAGTCGGCATTTGGGGTACCTCAGAATGTGTCGCCACCGTGGCCTCAAAGACAAGGATACGTAGTCCATCTGGATGAAACAATATATAAGTTAATTCAGATGCTTAATGATACTTTGTGCAACGTTGTGAAGCCCAATGTAAGCCCCAAAGCCTGACTACGAATCAAGGGGTCGGGGGTTCGAATCCTCCTCGGTCCGCCACTTGGTGATTTTGTCAGGCGACACATAGTTCTGCCACCAGCGACAGAACCTTGCCATTTTCGCCTAACTTCCTTCATCCAGCACCCAGACCGATTTCATTGATCCTAACTTCCTTTTGGGAAAATCAGGGCTGATTAGCAGATCAGACGCCGAAGGCGCTTGTTCCTGCTGATCTGCCACGTGGCGAACGCGGATGGAAGCCTGTCTGAGTGCGCACTTTGTCAGACGGACGTTGCGGGCGTTGGGATTTGAGCCAAGGATCATCCCGGCGATCTACGTCAGGCCGTTTATCAAGGGGCAGAAGAACGACTACAATGATGCCGAGGCGATTGCGGAGGCTGCGCTGCGGCCAAATCTGAAGACGGTGACGGAGAAGAGCCAGGATCAGTTGGATCTGCAGGCGCTACACCGGGTGCGTTCGAGACTGGTGTCCCGTCGCACGGCAACGATCAACCAGATCCGGGCCTTTCTGATCGAACAAGGCATCACCGTGCGCAAGGGGCTCCATGCCTTGAAGAGCTCGTTTTTGACAATTCTTGAAGATCGGCAGGATGAGATGTCTCCACGCATGCGGGCCATTCTGGGCGGTCTGTATGGCGACTGGCTTTGGCTGGATGAACGGGTAGAGACCGTCTCCCGGGAAATCGAAGAGATCAGCCGCACGGAGGAGAGCTGCGCCAACGCGATGACCGTCCCAGGAATTGGACCACTGATCTCGACCGCGATGGTTGCGGCGGTTGGCCGGGGCGAAGCCTTTGACCGAGGACGTGATTTTGCCGCCTGGATTGGCCTCATTCCCCGGCAGTACAGCACCGGTGGTCGGACAGTTCTCGGGCGCATCTCAAAGCGTGGCAGCCGATACCTGCGTATGCTGTTTGTTCAGGCCGCCAATGTGGTGCTGATGCGCCCTCACCGATGGGCAGATTTCAGCTTTGGCGATTGGCTTGCCCGAGCCGCAACACGCATGCATCGCAACAAACTGGCCGTTGCCCTGGCAAACAAGCTCGCACGTATCGCCTGGAGCATATTGAGACATGCAACGCCATTTGACGCCCAAGAAGATGAAGTCATGGTCGGTGTCTGACACCCGGCCCTGACCCAAAGGAGTTCGCGAACGAGAAACGCATGGAACGGAAATTATACGCCCCCAGAGTCTGAGAGCCCTGATGGCCATCACGGCCTAGCAGCTAATGAGACCAAGGTGCGAGCGTAACCCCAAAATGGCCACGGTCCGCGTGCCGACAAAAAGGCCGGATACATATCAGCGACTTCCGAAAACGTGCAAAAGCTCACTTGCGAACAGCAGCCGGTACATACAAATGGGCTCGAGACGGCCGATCTCTGCAATTGGGATCAATGTCTGCTGCCAGACAGATTTAAGTAAAGGTGCGTTGGGTCCGCTGGGGCGCTGATCACTCAACCAGAGATCGCTTCACATAAAACCGCTTCAACGACGTTCGCGGCTTGTTGCGGTGGTGCAAAGCAACCCTTGGCTGCAGAAGCTTGGCGTTCTCATCCTTGTTTATTCGGCTGCCTGATGCAGCGGGGTAAGGAAGTTGAATAATGAACTTACGAAATTCATCTGGTAAGCACAGAAATTAAGCTTGCCTATCAGGCCCCGTGTCGCTGATCCAGGTGATGGTGATAGGCAGAAACAACAGCGAGCTACATAGCCTCAAGCGTATGTGAGAGACCATTTCGAATGTGATCTTCCAACAGCCTCTTCGCCGTGTCGGCGTCTCTGGCCAGCGCGGCATCGAACATGCCCTTGTGCTCCTTGACCGCCTCTTCGCCGCGATAAGTCAGCACAAGCATCTGATACCGCAAGTACTTGTCGTAGATGATGGAGTGCAGAGACAGAAGGTTTTTGGAGTTGCAGGCCGCGATCATCGCTTGGTGAAACTCCCAATCATATCGTTTCCAGGTTTCTTTCTCCGACTCGTCGCCCTTGAGAAGCTGCTGTTCCATCAGATGCAGTTTGTGGTGTGCGGCAACGAGGTTGCCTTCCCAATCCGTGTCGCCATTCGCAATGGACAATTCCAACGCGTGGCATTCCAACAGGACCCGTAGCTCTGAAATCTCGGTCAGGTCTTCTCGTGAAACTGGTGTGACCAGGAAACCCCGTTGCTCGGGAGCTTCGACAAATCCGTCGCTGGCGAGCCTGTTCAGCGTTTCACGAAGTGTCGAAAGGCTTGCCGAGTAGCGTTCCTTCAAGGCGTCCAGCTTCAGTTTGGAGCCGGGTTGCAGCTCCCCGAAGATGATATCCCGCTTGATGCGCTGATAGGTGTTTGCACCTATCGTAGACGGCTGTTTCGCCATGCGTTTCACCCGATATTATCAGTTTCCTCGTTCACTTAGCATTTTTCGGAGACATCAACAATCCAAACTGATATATGGTAAAAATAAAAATATCATACATTATTGCGGAATCGCGAAAACCCCAATACGGTCGTGGCCAAGTTGGGCAAAGCAGCTCGATCGCTATCATCGGTTTCGGGATTTTCCGGACCCTCCGGAAGGAAGCAAAGTGTCTAAGAACTTTCGCATTGCCATTGTCGGCATTGGTCTTGTTGGGCGCCGCCATGCGGACGCTATCCGAGCGTTGCGCCATGTTGATCTTGTAGCGGTGGTCGACCCCAGTGACGGAGGTCGTGCCTACGCCGTTGAGCACGGGGTCGCGTGTTACGAGACGTTGGAGGAAATGTTTGCAAACCAGACGCCGGACGGAGCTGTGCTTGCGACGCCCACTACGCTTCATGTTGATCAAGGCCTAACCTGTGTTCGACATGGCTGTCCCGTTCTTGTCGAAAAACCGATCGCCGTAGAAGCCACCGCTGCACTTGAGCTTGTTCAAGCAGCGGAGAAGGCCAATGTGCCTCTGATGGTCGGACATCATCGTCGGCACAATCCTCTGATCCGGTCGGCTAAGGAAGCCATTGTCGATGGGAAGATTGGAGATGTGCGCGCTGTCCATGCGAATTGCTGGTTCTATAAGCCTGACGAGTATTTTGATGCTGCGCCCTGGAGAAAGAAACCCGGTGCAGGGCCCATCTCGGTCAATCTTGTCCACGATGTGGATCTGCTGCGGTACCTGGCCGGAGAAGTCATGACCGTACAGGCTCAGTCGGCTGCATCGCAGCGGGGATACGACAACGAAGATGTTGCCGGTGCTCTGTTGACGTTCGAAAGCGGGGCGATAGGGACGATAAGTGTGTCCGACAGCATCGTAGCTCCATGGAGCTGGGAGATGACGTCTCAGGAATATCCAATCTATCCTTCAACCACTGAGAGTAGCTACATGATAGGTGGATCTCATGGTTCGTTGTCCGTTCCTGATCTTCGATTGTGGAGTTACCAGAGTGAGCAAAGGGACTGGTGGACGCCTATCTCATCAACCGCGCTGAAGAAGGGTGCGTCTGATCCTCTGGTCAATCAGCTTAGGCATTTTGTTGAAGTAGCTTTGCACAAAGCAGAGCCGATTGTGTCTGGATGGGAAGGTTTCAGAACGCTTCAAGTTATTGAAGCTATTCAGAATTCCTGCAGAACAGGTGAGACGGTCAGGATCAAAAACCTACAAAAAACACCAAAGGTAGATATGACGGCTGCATAAAAATATCAGATATTTTACAAAAAATCTTGCAAAACGTCAAAAATAGGTCAAAACTCTGAATCGCAAAAAAGAAGCATCATGATGTCTCAGGGAGGAGCAAAGTGATTACCAAACTTACCCGCCGGGCTGCTGTATCAGCCCTGGTTGCAACCGGTGTTCTGTTTAGCGCAACAAGTGGTGTGCTGGCGGAAGACAAAGTGCAACTTCGCCTCGCAACATCAGGATCGGAGACCGACCAGCGCTCGGTCGCTATGGCCGAGGTTTTCGCGCCTATGGTCGCTGATTTCGCAAGCTATGAGCCCAGCTATAATGGCACGATCTTCGCCCAAGGCACCGAGCTGGACGCCATCAGCCGGGGCAACCTGGAAATGTCGATCACCTCGGCGCAGGAACTGGCACAGTTCTTCCCCGAGTTTTCGATCTTTACCGCCGGCTATGTCCATCAGGACGCCGCGCATCAGGTTGCCGTCTTCAACGATCCCTTGATGGACGCGTTCAAACAAAAGGCCGAAGAGGAGCTGGGCGTCAAACTGCTGTCGGTCATGTATCTGGGCCGTCGCCAGGTGAACCTGCGCCAGCCCAAGGATGAATTGACGGTCACGACGCCAGCAGATTTGGAAGGTGTGAACCTGCGGATGCCGGGCACGGATGCGTGGCAGTTCCTTGGCAAAGCGCTGGGTGCCGCCCCGACACCAATGGCCTTCTCCGAAGTCTATACCGCGCTGTCGACCGGTGCCGTTGACGGTCAGGATAACCCATTGCCGACTGTGGTTGATGCCAAATTCTACGAAGTGACCAATCAGATCATCCTGACATCGCATCTGGTCGACCTGAACTATATCGCCATCGGCAAAGAGGTTTGGGACGGGCTGACACCGGAACAGCAAGCCAAGGTTCAGGAAGCTGCGGATGCAGCGGCTGAATCCGGTCGCCAGAAGCAGCTTCAGAAAGAAGAGGACCTTGTCAGCTTCCTCAAGGAGCAGGGCATGGAGGTCTACGAGCCCGACCTCGCGGCGTTCCGTGATCAGGTGCAGTCGATGTATCTCGAAAGCGAATTCGCCGGATCATGGCCGGACGGTGTTCTCGAGCAGATCAACGCTCTGGGCAACTAAGCCCATCTACACAAGGGAGGGAGAACCACAATGATAGGCTTCACAAAGGGGTTCTCCCGACTGACCGAAGCGATTGCCGGCGGGATGCTGGCGGCAATCTTCCTAATCTTCCTTCTGCAAATTCTCTTGCGGTATTTCTTTACCCCCGCCGGTTGGACGCTTGAACTGATCGGCATCCTCTGGGTCTGGGTGATCTTTTTTAGCTGCGCGTTCATCGTGCGCGAGAGAGATCACGTGAAGTTCGACATCATCTACCTTTCGGTGCCGATGCGCGTTCGTCAGGTCTTTGCGATGCTGGCGGCCGCGGCGATTGTGGTCGGGATGCTCTACAGTTTCCTGCCGACGTGGGACTACATCGACTGGATGAAAATCCGCAAAACCTCGACTGTGCGCAATCCGTTCTCGGGTGAGAAGATACCACTGCGCACCGTGTTCTCAATCTATGCGGTGTTCATGCTGGTCGTAGCTGCGCGGTATGGGTGGTTGTTCTTTGACATCCTGCGAAATGGCCCACCAAAAACCGAGCTGGAACTGGTCGTTGGGTACAACGTGGTTGACGATCATCCCCGTGTCGACGGTGAAGACGACGAGGAAGCAGGCAAATGAGCTTTGAACTTCTTTCCTGCCTGCTCGCGCTCTTTCTTCTGGCAGGCATCGGGACACCTATCGGCTATTCCATCCTTTTGGCCTCATTGGTTTATCTGGGCACGGCCGGATTGGACGTCGCACTCGCGGGCGAGAAAATCCTGCAAGGCTTCTACAAAAGCACGATCCTGCTTGCCGTGCCTTTGTTCATCGTCGCCGCCAATATCATGAACGCGGGGTCGATCACCGACCGCTTGCTGAACTTCTGCGTAGCCGCTGTCGGTCGTTTCAAGGGCGGCCTCGGGCACGTCAACGTGGTTGCGTCGTTGATTTTCTCCGGTATGTCCGGCTCGGCTGTCGCGGATGCTGCGGGGATCGGCAAGATCATCATTGAAATGATGACCAAAGATGGCCGCTACAGCCGAGGCTACGCAGCTGCAATCACGGCGGCGTCGGCAACGATCGGTCCTATTATTCCGCCCTCGATCCCGATGGTTTTGTACGCGCTCGTTTCCAAGGCCTCTATCGGGTCGCTGTTCCTTGCTGGTATTCTGCCGGGCCTGATCATGGGTATCGTCCTGATGGCGATGAACTATTATCTGGCCGGAAAGCGGAACTTTGCATTGGAAGAACCTGTTCCGCTGCGCGAGTTGCCGGCTAAAACCGCCAACGCGTTTCCGGCACTGCTGATGCCCGCAATCCTGCTGTACGGTATATATGGCGGCGTCACCACTCCGACCGAAGCCGCCGCAGTTGCTGCATTCTACGCTCTGCTACTGGCAGCGTTGTTCTACCGCGCGCTGACCTTCCGTGGCCTTTATCAAGTGTTCGTCGACAGCGCGCGCTCCTCCGCCGCCGTCGGGGTGGTCATTGGTGGCGCGTTCATTCTGAACTTCATCGTCATTCAGGAACAGATTCCACAGTCGATCTCGGCACTGCTGGAGGGTTCGGATGTTAGCCCGATTGTATTCCTGATCCTCGTAAACCTGCTGATCCTCGCGCTGGGATGCGTGTTAGACGCAACAACGATCATCCTGGTGATCGTGCCCCTGTTCATTCCAACCTGCGAAGCGCTCGGGATTGATCTGGTGCATTTCGGAGTGCTGGTCGTCGTGAACTCAATGATCGGTTTGATCACGCCGCCCTATGGCATTCTACTCTTTGTGATCAACGCCGTGACGGACATTCCGCTGCGCGAAATCATCTCCGAAATCTGGGCCTTCCTCGCGGTTCTCATCTTCGCCTTGGTGATAATGATGCTGATGCCGGATCTGGTCCTGTGGTTGCCGCGTATGTTTGGATATCAGGGATAATGTGCCTGTCGGTTTCGACAACGTCGATCCCCGGTGATCTGGCTGAAAAGCTGAGTGCTATCGTTGACGCGGGATTCGGGGGTGTCGAATTACACGAACCGGATTTGACCGCTTTTGACGGACCGCCATCGCAAGTCCGCAAGATTGCATCGGACCTCGGTCTGAAGATATGCCTGTTACAACCCTTCCATAATCTTGAAGGCCAGCCCGAAGCCGGACGTGAGCGCGCCTTTGATCGACTGAAGCGCAAACTCGACCTGATGAGCGAGCTGGGAACGGAATTGCTGCTTATCGGGTCTGCCTTCGAGGTCGATGTCGCTGCGACCGAAGAACAGGTAATCGCAGATCTTGGCGAGGCGGCCCAAATCGCTAAAGAAATGGGGATGCGTCTGGCCTATATGGGCTTGCCATGGTCGGATCTTATTCACTCAGATGAACAGGCGTTAGGCGTCGTTGATGCTGTCGACAGCCCTAATCTGGGGTTGGCTTTGAATTCCTTCTTCTCGCTTGCCGACGGATCCAAACCAGCCCGCCTTCGGGACATTCCCGGAGAGCGGCTGTTCCATGTGCAACTGTCCGATGCACCCCGGCTTGAGATGGATATACGTCGGCTCAAGCGGCACTTTGGGCTTCTGCCGGGGCTTGGGTCGCTGAACCTTGCGGGCTTCGTTCGCGTGTTGTCTCGCGCCGGATACAAAGGGCCTTGGTCGGTTGCACGCGTCAACGAAGCAGCTCCTCAACCCGGTGGCCGAACACTGGCCCGAGACAGCTACAGGTCGCTGGTGAACCTCCTGGATGAGGTATCCCGGACCGAGCCGGGAACCGATTTCGGCATCCCGGACCTGCCGGAACGCGTCTATGCGTCAGGCTTCGAATTTGTCGAATTTACAGCCGACGAAACAAGCGGCGCGCAGCTGGCAGATATGTTGTCAGCAATGTGTTTTCGAATGGAGCGAAAACACGTATCCAAGTCCGTCGAGCTGTGGCGGCAGGGCGCGATAAACATCGTTGTGAATACCGAAAAGGAAGGATTTGCCCATTCGGCGTTCCTGGGTCACGGCCCCTCCGTTTGTGACATGGGGTTGCGTGTCAAAGATGCGGATCAGACGGTTCAGCGGGCGACCGCGTTGGGCGCGCCGAATTTCTCACAACCGGTGGGAACAGGGGAACTGGATATCCCGGCCATTCGGGGCGTTGGTGGCAACGTCGTTCATTTCATCGATGAGAAATCCGATCTCCATCGGGTATGGGACATTGAGTTCGAGCCGGTTGCGAAAACCAAAGCCACCCAACCTGCCGGTCTGCGTCGTATCGACCATCTGGCCCAGACGATGCGTCACGATGAGATGCAAAGCTGGCTACTCTACTACATTTCGACTTTCGAGATGGCAAAATCCCCTATCGTGAACGTCGCCGACCCGTCTGGTGTCGTGCAAAGCCAAGCTATCGAAAGTCCCGAAGGCGAAGTGCGCTTAAACCTGAATGGGGCAGTTGGGCGTCGAACACTGGCGGCGTCATTCCTTGAAGATGGCTTTGGGGCTGGTGTTCAGCACATTGCCTTCCAGTCGGATGATATTTTTGAAACTTCAGCCCAGTTGCTCAAGTCTGGCTTTCCCAGCCTGTCCATCCCGGAAAACTACTACGCTGATCTGCAAGCGACATTCGGATTGGATGACGATTTGGTCGCCCAATTGCGCAGGGGGAGTATTCTCTACGATCGGGCGGCGGGTGCTGAGTATTTTCAGATATACAGCCGCCCCATCTTTAACGGCTTCTTCTTCGAAATTGTTGAACGCCGTATGGACTATGCCGGTTATGGCGCGCGCAATGCACCCATTCGCCTTGCCGCGCAAAGCAAAACCCAGCCGGTGAAAGAGGTGCAGACGCAATGACCGCGCAGACGACAGACGATGAGCGCGCCGTTCGCCAATGGTGGCGTACCTCCATCATCGACATGAAACCTGGACAGATCTCTTTTCGTGGCAACGCCATAGAGGACCTGATCGGAAACGTATCTTTCCCGCAGATGATCTGGCTTATGGTGCGGGGCGATCTACCCAGCGACGCGCAAGCGCGCCTGTTCGAAGCCGCTTTGGTCGCAGGCGTGGATCACGGCCCACAGGCTCCCTCAATCGCGGCTGCGCGTATGGCCGCCACCTGCGGGGTAGGTCTCAATAACGCGATGGCAACTGCGGTGAACATGCTGGGCGACGTGCACGGCGGGGCAGGAGAGCAGTGTGCAGAGCTGTACTATGATATCGCAGCTCGCATGGATTGCGGAGCATCGTTGAATGACGCAGTGAAGGACGGTCTGGACAGCTGGCGCGAGACCTATGGCAAGATCGTCTCGGGCTTTGGTCACAGGTTTCACAAACCTGTCGATCCACGCGCACCCCGATTGATGCAACTTGTTCGAGATGCGGCGGCAGAAGGCACAGTTTCTGGCCGGTTTGCCGATATCGGAGAAGAGGTTCAAGCCGAACTCGGTCGTCAACGAGGCGGTCGGCCAATTGCCATGAATATTGACGGCGCGACAGCTGTGATCTTCTGCGAACTTGGCTTTCCTGCGCCCTTGTCGCGAGGGCTGTTCTGCCTGTCCCGCTCGGTCGGAATACTCGCCCACGCTTGGGAACAGATGAACCAGGGTGGCCGCAACAAAGGGCCGATTCCCCCTAATTACTTACCCCTCTACGAAGACAGGAATGATGAAACGTGAGACATCGAAATCCTTCCGGGTCGGCCTTATCGGCTGTGGTCGTATCAGCGATATTTATCTAAAAACACTATCCAAATTCTCAAACGTTGAGGTCGTGGCTTGCGCAAGCCTTGACCCTTCGGAAAGCCGCACCAAGGCAGATCAATACGGTATCGCCAAGGCCTGTGCGCCAGATGGGGTGTTTGACGATCCGACGATTGACTGCGTTCTGAATCTGACAATTCCGGCGGCGCATGCCGAAATCAGCCTGCGTGCGTTGGAGGCGGGCAAGCACGTCTATTCCGAGAAGCCGCTGGTTATGGATCGAACGGATGGTAAGACGATTCTGCACATGGCCTCTGAAAAGGGGCTACTGGTCGGTTGCGCACCCGACACATTTCTGGGCGGTCGTTGGCAAACCGTTCGGCGCTTGATCGATGAGGGTGCCATTGGCAAACCGACAGGGGTTTTTGCCCATGTCGGTACCCACGGGACGGAACGCCACCATCCCAACCCGGATTTCTACTACCAGGCCGGTGGCGGGCCCTTGCTGGACCTTGGGCCATATTACCTGACCGCCATGGTTTGCTGCCTTGGTCCGGTTGACCGGGTCGCCGGAATGGCTCGGCGCACGTTCGACAAAAGGATGATCGAAAACGGCCCTCGCAACGGTGAATGGATGGATGTCGAGGTCGACACGCATTCCCTAAGCCTACTGCAGTTCTCTTCCGGGGCTATAGGGTCGATGACCATGAGCTTTGACGTCTGGGATAGCGAAACGCCGCGGTTCGAGATCTACGGTGAAAAAGGCACCATCAGCATCCCAGACCCTGACCCGGTACATGGTGCCAACATCTTTCAGGGGGATGTCTGGCTGAAAACGCGGGAGACCTCGCGCTGGTCTCATCAGCCGCGCCCATCCGGTCGCGAAGGCTGGCAGGTGGTCGTCAACAAACACGGGTTCAATGAGGACAGCCGTGGTCTCGGCGTTTTGGATCTGGCTCTGGCGGCGCAAGAAGGACGCCAACCCCGTGCAAGTGGAGCGCTCGCCTACCACGTTTTCGAGGTCATGGACGCGATCGAACGGGCACCAAAATTTGGCGCCTATCAGACGATAGAAAGCCGTTGCGCGGCTCCGGAGCCTTTGCCGGTCGATTTCCTTAACGATGAGAGGAAGGAATTGGTTCATGCCGATTGAGACACTCGACTTTGCTCAGCCATTCTTTCGCGTCCAGCACATAACTGACGAGCGCAGAATTTCTATCGAGGGTCGCGCCATCGTCCTTAACCTTGGGGGGCGAAATCTCTCTGTCGAGGATCAGACCATTGCACCGCTTTCCTCTGTGATCGTGCAAGACAGCACGCATAGCGGCGTGGAACGTGCAGTCATTGTCCACGATTTCGACGCCCATGCCGATGACAACGAGTTGTTCGCATGGGTGAAAGATACATGGCCATCTGCTTTTGATGTTCGCCAAGAGGAGCGTTTACGCGGTGTCAGCCACTACATGTCGCCAAAGGTCTTTGTGGGTAACGTTGGGCTGACCATGTACCATTCCGGCTCGGTGCCGCTGAATGTCGGATTGCACAAGGATCATCCGTTCTGCCCGGTACCGGGGTTTCGCGAAGTGCATACGCAAATCGTAGGCTTTGGGAAAATGCAGCAATGCCGTGAGCGGGATGTTGAATCCCTTTACCTCGAAGAATTCATGGCCCCCGGCACGACGCACAAACCGATGTATGACGCTGAGGGCAACTATCCCTGGCATCAATACGAGACGATTACCCCCAGCATTTTCATGGCGGTGGAAATGCTGCCGGAAGGCGTACGGGTCCCGGAAATGGAGGTTCAGAATGGCTGAGAGACTTTTGCCCGAAAACCTGAAATTTGATGGCCCCTTCCCCCGCTTGTCTCGCCGTTTGCGGCTGGGGGTTGTTGGCGGTGGGCGTATCTCGGTCACGCAGGCAACGGCGGCCCGGATGACGGACCGGTGGGAGGTCGCCGCAGGCGCGCTCAGTTCAGATGCCGAGCGCAGCAGGGCACGCGGGGCCGAGTGGTTCCTGCCAGCCGACAGGTGTTATGCGTCGTTCGACGAGATGGCGCAGGCCGAGGCGGCGCGCCCGGATGGCGTGGATGCCGTTATGATCACGACCCCGAACCACGTTCATTTCGAAGCGGCCAAAGCGTTTCTGGAGGCGGGCATTGACGTGCTGTGCGACAAGCCACTGACCAATGAAGTCGACGAGGCCGAGGGGCTTGAGGAGATTACCGCGCGCACGGGACACATCTTTGCTGTCGGCTATGCGATGTCGTGTTTTCCAGTAATCCGTCAGGCCAAACAAATCGTGGCGGAAGGCGGTATCGGTAAAATCAACCAAATCCACGTCGAGTTCATGCAAGACTGGATGACGCCCGATGATGTTGCTGATGCGCCCCACGTCAAATGGCGACTGAACCCAAAGATATCTGGTCCGACCAGTTGTGTCGGCGATATCGGCACCCATGCCGCGCATCTCGCCAGCTTTGTCTCGGGCCTGCCCTTGACCGACCTACGGGCCGAGTTTCATGTCTGCGGCGCGCCTAAGCCTTTGGAAGACACGGTGTTCATGTTCACCCGCTATAAAAACGAGGTTCCGGGAACCCTGATGGCGACACGCCTTGCACCGGGAAATCGGGGTGGGTTGCGGTTGCGCATTTTCGGGAGCGAAGGAGGTCTCGAGTGGGATTTGGAGAATTCGGAGCAGCTGAAGTTCAATCGGTTTGGTGAGCCGGATCGTATCATCAGCCGAGGTCACGGGCATGGTATCGGACACGGCGCGGAACGTCTGATCCGTACCGCGCGCGGCTTCCCCGAAGGGATTATCGAAGCCTGGGCCAACCTCTATACGGAATTTGCCATGGCCGTAGCCGCGCGTCGGGATGGCGTTACCGTTCCGACCGATTGGCTGACATATCCCAGCGTCAATCAAGGCGCAGACGGTGTCCGATTCATTGACGCCTCTGTGCGCTCTCACCAGTCCGGAGGGGACTGGGTCACTCTCTAAGGCTCCGCCAACACGAAGGTTAAGCACGCCCGGGTTGTTGCCCAGGCGTTTTCATTTCCTGCTCAGCATTAAAAGTTGATATTTTAAAAAATATCATATATTTTGTATTACATGTGATGAAAATGAGATTCGCAGGCACGTGGAGCTGTCGTTCATGGCGAAACCTGAAGAGGCTGGCGCAAGCCCCTCTCTCTATTCCTTGGCGCATTTGACGCTGATTGGCTGTACGCCGCCCGAGTTGGTCTATATCGCCGCGCGGGCCGGTTACGATGCCGTCAGCCCTCGGTTCATTCCGATGCATGTGCCTGGTGAATTCACCCAATCGCCAATCGACAAGGCGCAGGTGCAGGCTACCAAAACTGCTCTCTCTACAACCGGTTTGAAAGTCCTTGATGTCGAACTGGCGCGCATCACCGAAGACGTCGATCCGCGCAGTTTTGAGCCTTCGTTGGAGGTCGGCGGAGAGCTGGGCGCCAAACGCATGATCATGAGCGCGTGGACCAATACCCGCGATGATCGTGACTTCCTGATCGACGTCTATTCCGAGACCTGCGAACTGGCGGCTCCGTATGGGCTAACAGTGGACCTTGAGTTTCCAAGCTTCTCCCGCTTGCGCACTCTGGATGAGGCGCTTGACATCGTGCGTGCCTCCGATCAGCCCAACGGCGGTATTTTGGTCGATACGCTTTACCTGCACCTCAGCCGTGTGGATCTGGGCGAACTGTTGCACGTCCCCTCGGACCTGTTTCACTTCCTGCATATCTCCGATTGCTTGCCCGGCATCGCCGACACGCGCGAAGGTATGATCCAGCTGGCTCGCGATGCGCGGCTCTATCCCGGCGAGGGCTGGATTGATTTCACCGGCATAATCGAACGGATGCCACCCGTCGACTATTCCATTGAATTGCCCAACCAAAGCCGCGTTGCCGAGTTGGGATATGAAGAACACGCGCGTCGCTGTCTCAGCCACGCCAAGCGAACATTCGGCGAGGCGCGGTCACAGCGTCGTGTGCCCGATGCTGCAATTCTAAAACACCAAGAGGATCATCATGGGCAAAGAGCTCACTGAAAACGACCGTAACATGGCGGCCGATATGCTGGCACGCGCCCGTGCTGCCATGGCCGAGATCGAGGATTGGGATCAGGGCAGGCTGGACCGCCTGTCTCAAGCCATCGCGTGGTATGCTGGGAACGAGAAAACCTTTACGCGTCTAGCCCAGCAAGGCGTGGACGAAAGCGGTATCGGAGATCGCGAAGGGCGTCCTGCGAAGCGGTTCAAGATTCACATGGTTTTGCGCGATGTCTTGCGCACGCCTTCGACCGGGATCGTCGAGGTGGATGAGGAAAAGGGCTTGGTGAAATACGCCAAACCTGCCGGTGTGATCGCCTCCCTGATCCCGATGACTAACCCGGCAATGACACCGCCGGTGACCGGTGTTTCCGCCGCCAACGCCCGGAATGCGGTCATATTCAGTCCGCATCCCCGGAGCGCACATACAACATTCGAGATGGTCGAGGTTATGCGCGCAGCGTGTCGAGCAGCGGGTGCGCCCGAAGATCTGTTTCAATCAATTCGCAAACCGTCGATCCCGCTCACCCAGCATCTCATGGAAATCTGTGATCTGACGCTGGCGACGGGTGGCAAGCCCATGGTCAAAGCGGCCTACAGTTCGGGTCGTCCGGCTTACGGCGTTGGCGCGGGTAATTCTTCCATCGTCATTGATGAGACCGCAGATCTGGACATCGCCGCTCAGAACACACGCATTTCCAAAACCTCTGACTTTGGGTCTGGGTGTTCGGCTGATGGAAACATCATCATCCAGCGCTCGGTTTACAACGACATGGTCAAAGCTCTGGAAGCCGAAGGCGGATACCTTTGTTCGGACGAAGAAAAGGCGATGCTCGAAGCGGCCATGTGGGACGAAAAGGGCAACCGCACCTTCCCGACCATTGCCTGTCCGCCGCAGCAAACGGCCAAGGTCGCCGGATTTAGCATCCCCGAAGATCGCAAGTTTCTGATGGTTGAAAACCAGGGACAAATCGGGCCGCAGCACAAGTTCTCCAAGGAGAAACTGACCACGCTGATGGCGCTTTATCACTTCGACACGTTCGATGACGCGCTGGAAACGGTCAGCCAGATCTACAACACCGGGGGCAAGGGCCATTCCTGCGGGATTTATAGCCACAATGACGATCATATCGATCGGCTGGCGCGACTGGCTCCGGTCAGCCGTATGATGGTGCGGCAGCCGCAGTCCAAGGCCAATGCGGGTGCCTGGACCAATGGTATGCCTATGACCAGCAGCCTGGGCTGCGGCATCTGGGGCGGCAACATCACCAACGACAACGTCACTATGAAACATATGATGAACTACACCTGGGTCAGCCGTCCGATCCCCGAGGATCGCCCCTCGGAGCCGGACCTGTTCGGTGAGTTCTACGGGCAGGAGGTCGCGTGATGGACGGGGCAAAACTGGACGGCAAAACAGTCGCCGAACATATCGTCGACTTTCTCGAACGCCGTGACGTTAAGCATGTGTTCGGGCTTTGTGGCCATACAAACATCGCAGTTCTGGCCGCGTTGGCCGAAAGCCCAATTGATTTCGTCACGGTGCGGCACGAACAAATCGCCAGCCACGCGGCAGACGCTTACGCCCGCGTGACAGGCAAGGCCTCGGTGGTGTTGTCCCATCTCTCCCCGGGGCTGACCAATTGTGCCACCGGGGTCGCCAACGCCGCACTGGACTGTATCCCGATGGTCGTGATCGCGGGCGATATTCCTACACACTACTACGGCAAACACCCACATCAGGAAGTGAACCTCCATGCCGACGCCGCCCAGTGGGAGATCTATCGACCCTTCGTAAAACGCGCCTGGCGGGTCGACCGCGCAGATTTAATGGCCGAGATTCTTGAAAAGGCGTTCCATCTGGCTGAAAGCGGCCAGCCCGGGCCGGTACTGGTCAATGTTCCCATGGACATCTTTTCAGAGGTGATCCCCTCGGACAGTTTCGACCGTATTCGCGACAACACGCGCGCTCTCAAGAAACCGTCGATTGACGACGAGACAGCGGGCGAGATTGTCGAAGCGTTGGCTAAAGCCGAAAGCCCAGTCGCTTATGTCGGAGGCGGTATTCTTCTGGCACAGGCCAGCGAGGAGCTGCGCGCGTTCGTTGAACATATGGGCCTGCCCGTCGCGCATTCCCTGATGGGTAAAGGTGCCCTGCGGGATGACCATCCGCTCGTGCTGGGAATGACCGGGTTTTGGGGCACAGAACTGGTCAATCAGTCCTGCCTGAATGCGGACTACATCTTTGCGGTGGGCACCCGGTTCAAAGAGGCTGATTGTTCAAGTTGGTATCCCGGCTACACGTTCAACATTCCCGGCTCGAAGGTCATTCATATCGACATCGAACCGCAGGAGATCGGTCGGAACTATCCCACCGAGATCGGAGTCGTTGCTGACGCCAAGGCCGCATTGCGCGTCCTCAACCGGGTCGCCCGCGAGATGTATCCGGACGGCTTCAAGCGCCCTGCGCTGGAGCAGAAGATCGCTAGCTTCCGGACGGACTTCAAAGCGCGCAACGTGGAAATGGCGACCTCATCGGCCTTTCCAATGATGCCCGAACGTATTCTGGCAGATACCCGCGAGGCACTGCCCGAGGATGCCATCATCACCACGGACGTTGGGTGGAACAAGAACGGTGTCGGGCAACAGTTCGACATTTTGACGCCGGGTTCAATCCTGACCCCGGGCGGGTTCGCGACGATGGGTTTCGGTCCTCCGGGCGCGATCGGCGCAAAACTGGCGGCACCTGATCGAGTCGTACTAAGTTTGGTTGGTGATGGTGGATTCGGTCAAAATCCGTCGATGCTGGCAACCGCAGTCGAACTTGATCTGGGTATCATCTGGCTGGTCATGAATAACAACGCCTTCGGAACGATCGCCGGCCTTCAAAAAGCGCATTACGGTCTGACTTATGGAACCACGTTCCCGGGATCAGCCGCCGCACCCGCAAACGGACCGGGCTATGCGGACATTGCGCGAGCTTATGGTGCGGAAGGGCACAGGCTCAGCGCCGCTGACGAGTTGTTGCCTGCATTGGACGCGGCAATTGCCAGCGGCAAACCAACTGTTCTTGATGTCCCAATGATCAACAACCCAACACCAACAACCGGGCATTGGAATATTCTCGACATCTATTCGCCAGACAGGGATGTTTCGCACGTTGCAACCTAAAGCAATTTAGAGTGTGCGATCCGCCTATGCATACGGCTTTTGCCCGTATCTGTTAAACAGAAGGGCAATTGCCGCTATGCGATGGTTTCAGCTTGATGGAAAATCTTTGAGTCGCAAATGGCAAAACCCGTGCGCCCATCAAAAATCGAATGACTCAAAATCAATGACTTAGCTGTCGATGAATGGCAATACTATGTGTCGCCCGACAGATTTTCCAAAATTTCGATGAGACACATTAGGTTGCTTAAGCCTCTGTGTTTTATGGCTGCAGCCGGTTTGGTGTGTTTCGTTGGATTTTATCCGATCATACCCGTGTACTTTCATTGAGTGGTATATTTTGCGGTATTGTCAAAGCTGCGCTCGGCGGGAAGCTGACAAAGAAGCTGGTAGAGAATCTCGGTCCGGGTCGGCATGGTGGCGGCTTTGGCCAGTACCTCGTTGTTGATCCATCTGGAGCGCGGCGCTGGATCGTGCGCGTAACGGCTAAGGCACAAAAGAACCGCAAGGGCTCTCCCCTACGCATAGATTTCGGTTTGGGCGACTCGGATTTGATCACATTGAACCAGGCGCGCAAGAGGGCGCTCGGATAACCGGTGGGCGCATTGCCATGGCCCTCTTCGCAGTCGTGGGCGCGGCGCTGACGCTCTGGGGTAACCAGACCCTGTTTGATGCCGTCGCGGTCTCGGGCACCGCCTCGATGTTTTTGACGCCGATCCTGCTGGCTGGGCTTATTGGCGGTCGACAGGTGGCCCTCTGGGCGTATCTTGTCAGCTTTGCCGCCGCCATGCTTGGCGCATTGGCTTACCTGTTCCGTGGGCAGGGTTTTGTGGCGCAGGTCCTCATTGATGGGCACAAATACGAGCAGCTTTTGCAGATTTGTATCTGTGTGTTGGTCGTGGGATGCATCGCTGTCTGGATTGGGTCGCAGCGCGCAGCGGGCAGGGTTGCGGGCGAATAGCTGACCAGCGCGACAGCTTGAACGGCCTATAAGAGACACTCGTCACGCAGCTCTGACGCCGCGGCCGCGCCCGCATTGCCGTCGTTCGCGGCAATCGCGCAATCTGGAAATGATCGTACTCGCAGATTGCAGACAAATCTGTGGTTCGCTGAAATCACCTCAACGGTCCCGACCAATGGCTTTCTTGCTTAATCTAGCGAATTGCCCAATTTCATTTGGAATGTCAGTTCCAAGCGCAGAGCTTCAGCACAATTTCTATCATTCTGACTACCTTGTAGAATGGTTGCAGCTAAGGCTTCCAATGAAGACAAACAATCCTCCGCTTCTCACCGGCCTCTTCAATTGGTGTTGTTTTAATTGACACATTGCCCTGCATGCGATCCGCTGAACCAGGTCATCTATTTTAACGCAAGGATTTGATGTCATGCCAGAATCGCTCAACCTGCATAAATTTGAAAACCTAAGTCCTTTCCAAATCAAAGACGAACTTATCAAGTTGGCGCAAAAAGAGGCGCGGCAGATGGCTCTGCCATACCTAAATGCCGGTCGAGGGAACCCCAACTGGATCGCTACCAAAGCGCGGGAAGCATTTTTCCTTTTGGGACAGTTCGCCTTGACAGAAGCTCAGCGCCATCGGAATGAGCCGGAGGTTGGTCTGGCTGGGATGCCGCAAGGGCCAGGATGTTATGACAGGCTAAAGACGTATTGCGCCAAATCGGTTGAAGGAAACGGCCCTCCTGGTGCGGATACTTTGATGGCCACAGTTGATTTTGCGATTGAGAAATTTGGATTTACGCCTGACGATTTTGTGCTCGAGTTGACCGACGGTATTGTCGGCGACCATTACCCGATGCCCGACCGTTGCATGGAACACAACGAAATTATTGTCCACGAATACATTATGTGGGCGATGTGCGCGGGGCACCGACCGGATGCGAAGTTCGATATCTACGCGGTTGAGGGCGGAACCGCAGCGATGTGTTACATCTTCAAAGCGCTCAAGAACCAGCGATTGCTGAATGCCGGTGACACCATTGCGTTGGGTACACCGATTTTCACGCCCTATCTGGAAATGCCCGTCCTTGAAGACTATGGGCTAAATACAGTGGATGTCTCTTCGAAAGAAGAGGACCACTTTCAACTGAACGACGAAGACTTCGAAATTCTGTCCGACCCGAAGGTCAAAGCACTCTTTCTGGTCAACCCGGGCAATCCGTCTTCCGTCGCTATCAGCCCAGAGGTCTCGGCGCGGCTCGTCGAGTTCGTAAAGACCCGCCGCCCGGACCTGATCATTTTGACTGACGATGTTTACGGGACCTTCGTTCCAAACTTTCAGTCGATCTTGGGGCATCTGCCCGAGAACACCATCGGGGTTTATTCCTACTCCAAGTATTTTGGGTGCACCGGGTGGCGTCTGGGCGCGATTTTGGTGGCCGAGAACAACATCTTCGACAAGATGATTGCGGATGCTCCGGATGAAACCAAGGCCATCGTCAACGCACGCTACGAAACGTTGACGCCTGATCCATCCTCGTTCAAGTTCATCGACCGGATCGTCGCCGACAGCCGCGATGTTGCGCTGAACCACACTGCAGGTCTATCGCTGCCGCAACAGGTGATGATGACCTTGTTTTCACTCGTCGAGCTTATGGACGAAGAGAAGGCCTATCAGAAATTCTGCTGGGGTATTCTGAAACATCGCTTTGACGAGCTGGTCGAAGGGATGGGCATTGAAGTTCCCGATAACCCGCTGTTCGACAAATACTACGGTATTATCGACTTCGAATTCTGGCTTCGCAAATACGTCGGTGAAGAGGTCGTCGAGTGGATCAAGGAGAATGTGCACCCGTTGGATATATCCTTCAAACTGGCTCAGGACCACGGGATCGTGTTGCTGAATGGATCGGGCTTTGACGCGCCTAACTGGTCGGCGCGGGTATCGTTTGCCAATTTGGATGATAGTGCCTACCGCCAGATCGGAAGAGCGGTGCGCGCAGTGGCCACTGGCTACGTGCAGGCCTACCGTGCCTCGAAAGGACTGCCTTTGCATGGTTGAGGTCTAGCTGCAGCGCAGAGCAACGGTTCAGCATGATGATTGGTAATCATGCTGATCTCACCCTTCCAAGCCAGGACTCTGATTGTTGTGCGGTCTGACTTACGGAACAAAAGCCACAACCAAAGGCCCCCAGAGTGTCAGGAAGATATTGGCCACGGCATAGGTCATGGTGAAGGCTGGCGTTGGTGTCGAGTTCCCGGCTTTTTCCAAGAGTGTCGCAAAACCGGGATTACCCGAGCGTGATCCGGTCACAACCGCACAGGCCTCAACCGGGTTCTTGATACGCAAGGCAAAATAGTTGATCGGGAACTGCACGATCATGGGCATCAATGTAACCACAACGCCTAAAAGCAGAAGCGTGATCCCATATTCCTGAATCGCCTCCAGTGCGGGTTTGCCTGCATTTAGGCCAACCACACCAACAAACACGGCCAAACCGAAACTCTGAAGGAAATTCGCGGCCCCACGGTTAATACCGCCGATCTTGGGTTGCCGGATGCGCAAATAGCCGATGATCAATCCTGTAACCAGGCAACCGAGGCCGGACCCCAAAGCCACCTTCGTTCCTGCGATGACAAAACTGATCTCTCCGATCAGATAGCCGATGGCGACGCCGATCCCCAATGCAATGAAATTGGTGACCGAGGCCGAAGGCGGCACATAGCCCGCAACTTTGGCAACTCGGTTCAGGTCGTCCTTGTGACCGACAATACTGATCTCGTCACCTGCGTGAATCTCGGTGTTGTGCAGGACGGGGACATCATGGCCCATGCGGGTGATCTTTGAGATATGAACACCGCGCCTTTGATCTGCCGTCAGAGCCTCGCGCAGCTCCACCAAGGTTTTGCCGGTCAGTTTACGGTTGGTGACCACGACGTTGCGACGCTCCTCAACAACGGTCAATTCAGGAGGATACTCTCCGATTTCACCACTGGCGCTCCCCTCGAACTGGGTCAAAGTCGTGACGAGGCCGGAGACGACCACAACGTCTCCGGCGTTGATTATCGTTTCAGGAGTCGGATCCACAGGAGCGCCATCGTGGAGCAACCGTTCGACGATCAGATCACCATCATAGCCATTTTCGATGTCCTTGACGGATTTTCCGGCAATGCTTGCATCGGCATCTACCTGATAGGCGCGGGCGTCGAACCGATTCATGGGAAGGAACTCACCTTCCTCTAGTTTGGGACCACCGCCACCGAGTTTCTGAGCCAGCTTAATCGCTTCTTGCCGCAGATCGACACGCATGATGATGGGAATGATGCTAACTGCCAATATCGGGCCGATTGAGCCGAAGATGTAAGTAACCGAGTATCCTACAGCGATGTTGGTTTTCAGCTTTTCCGCCTCATCAGCGGCGAGCCCAAGCAGATCGATGGCGTTTCCAGCGGTGCCAATGATTGCAGATTGTGTCAGACCGCCAGCGGCCAGTCCTGCGGCCAGCCCTTTGTCCAAGCCCGCCAACCGAGCAACAACGATAACAAAAAACAACCCCCAGACGGTCATCATAAACGCGGCCAATAGCTTGGTCAGCGCAGTTCGGTTCAAGGCCGCAAAAAATTGAGGCCCCCCATTGTAACCGACCATAAATATGAAGAGGGAAAAGAATACATTCTGAACATCGGTACTAAGATTGATGCCGCCGATCTGGCCTATAAAGACCGCCACCAACAACGTGCCAGCAATGCCTCCTAATTCGAACTTGCCGACCCGAAACTTTCCAACGCCATATCCCAGGCCCAGACAAAGAAACAGAGCCATGATCGGGAAGGCGCGAAGTTGTTCTGTAATCAATTCCATTTTGAAATCTCCAGAGTCCAAACGCTGGTCCTTTCCCCTAAAGATACAGAGCCTTACTGTATTGAAAACAAGAAATTTAAACACCCGAGGTCGTGCGGTCGTTTCGAAACTACTTGGAACAAACTCTTTTAAAGGGCAGGTGAACGTGGAACCCAATAGCCGTTTTGGGAATGCAGGTCACACCATACACTGTTCGTCTTTTAGGGTCAGGTCTCATAGCCAGTATATGGCAGCGCTGCGAGTGCGACGGCGGACAAGAAGAATTTGGGGCACCTGTCGTAGCGGGTTGCCACACGCCGCCAATCCTTCAACATTCCGAACATGATCTCGATCCGGTTGCGCCGTTTGTATCGACGCCTGTCGTACTTTACCGGTTTCTTCCGCTGCTTCCGGCCAGGAATACAGGCCCGTTCCCTTTGTCTTTCAACGCTTCCCGAAGACGCGCCATCTGCGCATCTGTGAGCCAGAAAAGATCAGACATGGTCACCGCTCGTTTTTCGAACCGTGACTCATGCACCAACGCGGAAATCAATGGGTCCTGACCCTAAGGCGCACCAGGTAGAACGGTCTCTCTGCGATGAAATGGGAACGTGCTGTAGATGCGTCTCAGAAAATGTCGATTGTTAGACCAGAGCAACCAAGCTGCCAAATAAAACGTCGCGAACCGGCACGCGCATGACGCTTTTTTAGGCGGATGGTAGAGCGAACGTTCTACACTATGTTTATGATTGGAACCAAACAAAAGATAGCTCGTGCCCTTCACCAACAATTCTCGGAGTTGGGTTTCGCGGGCCTAGGGGTCGAGGCATTGCGTGCAGGTGCAGATGTTTCGATCCGCACGCTCTATAAGCATTTCCCGAGCCGTGAAGAGATGATTGTTGGCGCGTTGGAGCATCGGGACGCTGCATATTTCGAGTGGCTTGCGGGTGGTCCGAAACAGGGCATTGACCATGTATTGTACCCGCTTGTGCGACTGGGTGACTGGTTGAGTGATGTATCAAACACTGGGTGTCTATTTTTGAATGCACTGGCGGAGCACCCCAACAGCGCGCCGATCTCCGATCTGGTTAAGGCGCACAAGCTCAAATTGGCGAATGAGTTTGAGCTCCGCTTAGAACGTATTGCTCCAGACCAGAACACGCGCCACGCAGCCGAAACCTTGTTTCTTTTGCACGAAGGTTTGACTGACGTGGCCCGCTTAAGGGGTCCTGCGGCGGCCACCCAATCTGCGCTTCTTGCAGCCCGCAAAGTGCTGAAAACGGAAGGCATCACATGAGTCACGGTCCTAAAATCGAAGAGATCCATATCTATCAGCACAATCTGCCGGTAAAGAATGGACCCTATACGATGGCCAATGCCGAAGTTTGGGCGCTGGACACAACACTGGTGAAGATTGTAGCGACCGATGGGACAGAAGGGTGGGGAGAGACCTGCCCGGTAGGCCCCACCTATGCCGAAGCGCATGCGCTTGGCGCACGCGCGGCTTTGATACATATGGCACAAGATTTGATCGGTATGCCGCTCTGGCCATTGGTGTTGCAACGAAAGATGCACAGCCTGCTCAATGGCCACAACTATGCAAAAGCGGCGATAGACATCGCAGCGCACGACCTGTTGGGCAAGTTGCTTGAGATAAGAGTGGCAGACTTCCTCGGGGGTGCTGTGACGGAACGCGTACCCTCTTACTATGCGACAGGTGTGGGTGCTCCGGATGAGATCGCCCGGCGCGCTGCTGATAAGCGCGATGAGGGCTATCCGCGCCTTCAGGTGAAGGTTGGCGGGCGTCCGGTCGAGCTGGATATCGAAACGATCCGGAAAGTATGGGAGCAGATCAAGAACTCAGGAATGCGTCTTGCGGTTGACGGCAATCGAGGTTGGACAACGCGCGATGCACTTCGCGTGAGCCGCGAATGCCCTGACATTCCGTTCACTATGGAACAGCCCTGCAACACGGTCGAAGACTTGCAAATGATCCGCCCGCAAGTCACCCACGCCATCTACATGGATGAAAGCAGCGTTGACTTGAATACCGTGATCAGCGCAGCGGGGGCCGGCCTAGTAGACGGGTTTGGAATGAAGGTCACGCGCATCGGAGGACTGACCAACATGCGCAGCTTCCGAGATATCTGCGAAGCCCGCAACCTGCCGCATACCTGCGACGATGCCTGGGGCGGCGACATTATCGCGGCGGCTTGTGTCCATGTTGCAGCAACCGTGCGCCCCGACCTTTGCGAAGGAGCATGGGTGGCCGCACCTTACATCGACGGGCACTATGACCCCGAAAACGGTATTCGCATCGAAAGCGGATTTATCGCGCTACCCGAAGGTCCGGGTCTCGGTGTTACCCCAAATCCCGAGATATTTGGTGATCCTGTTGCCAGCTTCCAAGCATGAGGATGGATATGAGATTTGAAGGCAAAAAAGCACTGGTCACAGGCGCAGCTGGTGGGATCGGGGCGTCAATCGTTTCCAACTTGCGGGCCGAAGGGGCGTTGGTGGCCGCGGCGGATCGAAATGTTGATGGCATTGATGCTGACGCTCACCTGCCGGGTGATCTGTCGCAGGCTGACTATGCAGATACCCTCCCTCAGGCTGCCAATCTTGCGCTCGGCGGCCTGGACATCGTAATCAACAACGCAGGCGTTATTACACGCGGTGCCGTAACAGAGACGACAGACGCAGATTGGGATCTCTCGATCACAGTTAACGTCGAAGCCCCCTTTCGCATTTGTCGGGCAGCAATCCCGATAATGGCCAGTGATGGCGGTGGGGCGATCGTAAACACAGCTTCGTGTTGGGGTGGAAAAGCTCCAGGCCCGAACCACGCGCTATATTGTATGACCAAGGCGGCAATCGCATCTTTGACCCAATGCATGGGAATGGACCACGCGCATCAGGGCATTCGGATCAACGCGGTGTGCCCAAATGAAGTGAACACGCCCATGTTGCGTAGCGGCTTTGAAAAGCGCGGTTATGACCCCGACACTGCCGTGGCTGAACTAGGGGCCACTGTCCCCATCGGCCGGATAGCTGAACCCCAGGACATTGCGGATGTCGTTTTGTTTTTGGCTTCCGACGCAGCGCGTTACATGTGCGGCGCACTTGTTGAGGTTAATGGTGGAAAGCCAGTCTCATGAGGCGATTTGAAGGGAAAGTCGCACTGGTCACCGGTGGTCGATCTGGCATCGGCCTCGCCATTGCAGAACGACTGCGGCAGGAGGGTGCGCGTGTATTCACGGCGCAACGTCAAACCGATGAGGTCTTTGAAGGCATTGTCGCGGACCTGAGCGATCCGCAGCTGCCCGCCGAGGTCGTCAAGACAGTGGTTGGGCGTGCCGGTCAACTGGACGTGCTCGTTAACAATGCCGGTATGATGCAGGAGGCCAAAATCGAAGACACGAGCATTGAGGATTGGCAACGTAGCCTGGCATTGAATCTAACGGCTCCGTTCTTGATGATCCGGGCCGCGCTCCCCCATTTGCGCAAAACACGCGGGAGCATTGTCAACACTGGGTCGATTGAAGGTTTGGGATCCAATCCTCGTCACGCGGCCTATTGTGCCGCAAAAGCGGGCCTGCACGGCCTGACTAGGTCTGTCGCTGTGGATCACGGAGAGGAAGGAGTCCGATGCAACGCTGTAGCACCCGGATGGATCGACACGGAACTCAACGAAGACTTCGTGAATTCGATGGCAGAGCCTGATGCGTTCCGGCGTAAGATCGGCGGCATTCATCCGGTTAACCGAACCGGGCGACCCGACGAAGTGGCCGCACTGGTCGCATTTCTGGCGTCAAGTGAAGCCAGTTTTGTAACAGGGCAGGTCTACACGATCGACGGTGGTAGAATGAGTAAACTCAGCCTGCCTTAAGGCTTGCTGATCCGACTATTGCCTAAACAAATTTTCGCATTTCAAACACTCTTTCAACCGCACTTTAAGCAGCGGACCTTTATGCGAACCGCAGTATCTAGAACTTTGGGTTCATTGCCAGCCCCGGATGCCGCGTAGCATCCACGCCTTCGGCAAATTTGCCAGAAATTCCTCACGTCCCAAACGTGTCATTGGTCGAGATTTCCAATCGCTGCGGTGCTGCTCACCCGACTGGCCCTTCGCGGCGCGAGCAAAGTGCTGACTCTCACGGACTCACATATCGCGGGACGAAGCGGGCGATCGCCAATCAAACGTCCGCTTTGTAGTGCGCGAGGAACATAGCAACACAATCGTCCAAAACATTCTTTGATGTCGGGTTCTGACCGAGGAAGAACTCTGGCCAGAAGAAGAAGTTTTTCACCAGCCCCAAAAGCTGGTTGGTTGCGAAGGCCGGATCAGCTTTTCGGATGACGCCTGCGTCCATAGCTCCACTGATCAAGCCTGTCATTGGGTAGTCATGGGACTCGGTCTCAGTGAAAAACCGCCGGGAACGATCAAGGTCACGGATCAGCTCAGATAGAACCATTCGATTAAGTCCAATAGCTGTTTCTTCTGTGATCACCTCGACGTAGCGCCACAAAGCATCCTTCAGTTGCTGGGCAAAGTCGCGAGCAGGGTCATAGGATACCGGCTCCATGCGCCGGTTCTGTTCCAACATGATCTCTGAGATTGCATCGAACAGCGCTTCTTTGCTTTCGAAGTGATTGTAGAGCGTGCGACTCGATACGTTCGCTTTTTTGGCGATTGAAGTTGTTTTCGCCCCCAGAAACCCCTGCTCCTTGAACTCATCGATGGCCGCATCGATAATATCTTTTCGTTTTTTTTCAGTACGTTTCACGATTTCAACCTCAAAAAGTAAAAAGATGTGTTTACTAACATCATCTATTCACCATAAGTAAACACAACGATTTACTTTAGCAAGGCGCAATGATGCCTGATCCCGAAAGGAACAAGACCATGACAACCCAAAATTTCACAGCGGGCAAAAACGAAGTCACCTTCAAATCCTTTGGCGTGGATTTGGTGGGCGATTTGTACCTGCCCGAAGGCTTTGATGAGACAAAGACCCATAAGGCTATCGTGGGTGCCAGTCCGTTCCCGCAGGTCAAGGACCAAATCCCTGCAACCTACGGGCCGGAGATGGCCGCGCGCGGTTTCATCTACCTTGGCTTCGACTATCTCGGAATGGGCTCGTCCCCTGCACTGCCCGGGGAGCACAAGCAGTCTCGCTACATGTTCCGGCTGATTGAAAACACCTGGGACGCCGTGTCCTACCTCGGCACACTTCCGTTCGTGGATGAAATCTACGGACTGGGCGTCTGCCAAGGCGGCTCGATCATTGCGTCGGCGGCAGTCACCGACCATCGCATCAAGAAAATTGCAATGGTGTCGGGCATGATGGCGGCAGACGATTTTCAATGGACCGACCGCAACATGGTCAATCAGCAAATCGCGGCCTCGAACGCCTCGACGCAGAAGATGTATGAAACCGGCGAGCCCGATTATGTCGCACCATTTGGGCTGAATGATGAGCAAACCCGCGAAGACTTTGTCGGATCAGGCGTCAATCCGATGGCCGGAGAATCCTATGACTACTACGGGCGTGATGGTGTCAAAGGCCCGGTCGCGGTTCCGACCTACACCAACATGCATATCGGAGACCAGGGCATGCAGTCGCTGATCTCCATCGGCGAAGCCTATGCCGACAAAATCGTGCAGCCGTCACTGACCATCTACAGCAAAACGGCTTTCACCGCGCCTTGTTCAACCCAGTTTGCTAAGAAGCTGACAAATGAACACGAGGAACTGGCCTTTGATGAATTCAGCCACGTGGACTTCTACTACAAACCTGAAGCTGTAAAGGCGTCGACTGACGCGGTCGCTGAGTTCTTCGGCAGATAAACTGTAAAGGCAGAGGCCCTTTCGCGACCGCTGCCTTTTCGATTGATGAGTTGCGGGATCGCGTGAACGGTCCCGCAAAAATCTCATCGTCATCCCGTGCGGTTGCAAAAACCTCGATCATCGTTTCGGGATTTTCCGCGAAGAAGTTGCAACCATTGAAGTGACGCGTGTTGCTGTTTTCAATCCCGCGTAACCTCAAGTTATAAAATAGAATATTTTGGTTTTCACGTCGACCGATGGCGTCAAGCGACAGCTTTGACATGATATCTGTGGACGCAGTTTTCGCGCAAACAAAGCCGTTCGCTTGGTCTTCGCCGTAGCTCGACCAGCTTGGGATTAATCATTTGCCCGGTTCCAGCCCGCACCATGTTCACAAGGAATGTGAAAGTGGCGTCCATTGACACATCAGGCTCCGTCCGCTTGGTGCGATCACCAGGACCGAACTAGTAGGTCGAATGTTGCGGCGATCATCGGGTTATCTTTGCGCCGTTCTAGCGTCACAAAGCACAGGCACGCAGGAACTGAAACAGAATTGCAGACGGCAAGTCCAAAGGATTGTTTTTGATGGAGCGCGATGGAATCGCGGCAGAGGCTCAGGCCAATCCCGGATCTCACCATTTCAAGCATCGAAGCTTCTTGATCCACCAATGCGACCACGTTCGGGCGGCTGGCCTGATCTTCGAAAATCTTGGCCAGCAAGCGATGGTGGACAGAGGCTTCGGGAGTGCCAATCCAAGGCAAGGCTGCAAGCGAAGGCCAGTCGGACTCTTCCACCTGCTTCTGCCAGCCAGCTGGCCCGATCACGCGATACACAAAATCGGCCAGCTTTATGGCGTGCACAGGATCACCGCCGTCCGACCCAATACTGGAAAGGTCATCGGGTCCACACAGGTAGAACCCGGCATCGACGCGACCTCGTCTGAGCCATGTCAGGATGTCCCCGCTGACCCCGTGTACCAACTCGGTTTCGACATCAGGATGCTCTGATCGCAGATGCGCCAATAGACGGCCCAAGCGAATGAACTCTGGATCGACGATCGTGCCGATCGTCAGTTTTCCACTCAAACGACCAATACGCTGGCGGGCACTGCGTTGGAAATCACCGACTGCATCGAGGACTTGTTTCGCCTTTGCCAAAACCGCAGCGCCGTCATGGGTGATCTGCAACCCAGTTGCGGTTCGGTTGAACAGCGTCAGTCCAGTCTCTTCGCTAAGACGCTTGATCTGATGGCTGATGGCCGGCTGGGTAAGGTTCAACACTTCGGCTGCGCGGGAAACGCTGCCTTCACGGGCCACCGTTACAAAGGCCAGAATGGTGTTAATATTCGAAAACCGGTCCATATAAAATTTACTAATATGGCATTGTGCGAATTGTCATTAGATTTTTGTGTGCCTCTCGCGCAGAGATCAGTGAAGCCAATGATGCGGGGCCAGGTGAACAGCCTCCCGAACTTCGGAGGTAAATGAAAGGGTCGCGTACAAGAAAATCGGAATCCATTTCCTTTCCGGTGCGCATAAGGCGAAGCAACGACTGAATAGGTGGACGACACGGATGTCTGACGGCGCAAACAGGTTCGACTATATCGTGATTGGTGGCGGATCGGCCGGGTGCCTGATGGCCAACAGGCTGAGCGCTGACACCAAGAACCGAGTTTTGCTGCTTGAGGCGGGTAAGGCCGATACCTATCCTTGGATACACATCCCTGTTGGCTATCTCTACTGCATCGGCAACCCGCGCGCGGACTGGATGTACAAAACCGAACCAGCCAAGGGGCTGAACGGTCGCAGCCTGCTGTATCCGCGCGGAAAGACGCTGGGTGGATGCTCTTCGATCAACGGGATGATTTATATGCGGGGTCAGGCCCGCGACTATGACAATTGGGCCAAGCTCACCGATGAAGAGGCCTGGAGTTGGGACAACTCGCTGGCCGACTTTAAGGCTCATGAGAACCACTACAAGCTAGACGATGGCGCCGACCCGAGCACTGGTGACAACAGCCGGTTTTCCGACCTGCACGGGCATGGTGGCGAATGGCGGGTCGAAAAACAGCGGCTGCGCTGGGATGTTCTGGACAGTTTTGCCGATGCCGCCGTTGAGAACGGCATTCCCAAGACGGATGATTTCAACACGGGTGACAATGCCGGGGTGGGCTATTTCGACGTCAACCAGCGCTCGGGCTGGCGCTGGAACACGTCCAAGGCGTTTCTGCGCCCGGCCAAGTCACGCCCAAATCTGACGATCTGGACCGAGGCGCAGGTCGAGAAACTGACCTTTGAGAATGGCAAAGACACCGCGTTGCGTTGCACCGGCGCGGTTGTCCACCACAAAGGGCAGCCCGTTACGGTCCAAGCCTCAAAGGAGTTGGTTCTGTCGGCGGGTGCCGTGAACTCTCCGCAAATCCTGCAACTGTCTGGAATAGGCCCAGCGGCGCTTCTCAAAGAGCACGGGATAGACGTAGCAATGGATGCGCCCTTCGTTGGTGAGAACCTGCAGGACCACCTGCAAATACGAGCGGTATACAAGGTAAAGGGCACTCGGACGCTGAACACCTTGGCCAATTCTCTGGTAGGCAAAGCCAAGATCGGTTTGGAATATGTGCTGAAGCGGTCTGGCCCGATGAGCATGTCGCCCAGCCAACTGGGGGCTTTCACTCGATCCGATCCTCAGCGCCCTCATGCCAACCTCGAATATCATGTCCAGCCGCTGAGCCTTGAAGCCTTTGGCGAAGACCTACATGACTTCCCGGCCATTACCGTCAGTGTATGTAACCTGAATCCGACCAGTCGCGGGCATGTCCGTATTGCGTCTTCGGATTTCCGTCAGCCACCTCAGATTTCGCCCAACTATCTTGACACAGACGAAGACCGCATAGTTGCCGCCCAAAGCCTGCGGCAGGTGCGCGAAATCATGGCGCAGCCCGCGATGGAAGCTTACGAGCCGGAAGAATTCAAACCGGGTATCCAATATCAAACTGACGAGGAACTTGCCCGGTTGGCAGGCGACATCGCCAGCACGATCTTTCACCCTGTCGGCACGATCAAAATGGGGCGCGAGGACGATGAAACCGCCGTTCTTGACCCGTATCTACGCATGAAGGGGGTGGCTGGTCTGCGTGTGGTTGATGCCTCGGTCATGCCAGAGATTACCAGCGGTAACACCAATTCGCCCACTATCATGATCGCAGAAAAAGCCGCGGGCTGGATGCTGGCGGGTCAATAAGACCTGTCAGCATCCGGACGTAAAAGTTTCCCGGAGGATCCATGCGCAATTCGTTTTCCAATCTTCCGCTGACCGGTGTGAAGGTCGTCGATTTCGGCCAGTATATCGCGGGCCCTGCCGTCGCAATGTTGCTGGGCGATTTGGGGGCAACCGTGGTGCATATTGATCCGCCCAGCGGTCCGATTTGGGACAGCCCGGCAAATGCTGCACTGAACCGGAACAAGGTGATCGTTAATTTGGACCTCAAGACGCCAGAGGGGTTGGAGAGAGCCAAAACGCTCTGCGCCGAGGCCGATATTATCGTCGAGAACTTCCGCCCGGGTAAGTTGGCCGCGCTTGGAATGGACTTTGCCGCGATGCGCGAAGAAAGGCCCGAATTGATCACGATCTCGATCCCCGGTTTTGCATCAAATGACGAAGAACGGCGCGAACTTCGGGCCTACGAAAGCATCGTCGCGGCAAGTTCGGGCGTATTTACCGACATGGGGCTAAACCGAGTGCTAATGGGGCTGAACCCGTCATTTTCTCCCCTGCCACTTGCCTCGGCTTATGCCTCGCAGATCGCCGCGTCGGCTACGGTATTGGCTTTGCAATCACGGCAGGTAACAGGTCTTGGCGACCAGATCGAAGTTCCGCTGGCAGCCGCCGTGATGGAGGGGCTCTGTTACAACTCGATCAAGGTAGAAAACATGCCCGAGCGCTATCTGACCCAGCGCGAGGTCGAGATTGAACGTCGGCGTATCGAAGGTCTGCCGATGAACGTTGCATATGAAGAACTGCAGGAATTGTTGGACCCGTTCTTCCGCAGTTACATGTGTAAGGACGGGCGCATGTTCTACGTCGTTTGCCCCAGCCACAAGAACCACGCCCGTCGCTGTCTGGAAGTACTCGGCATTTATGACGAGTTGGTTGCTGACGGGCTGACTTCGGAAGAAGACACATACAAACCTTGGTCGGAATGGTCGCACGACACCTCACTCGGGGTCTATCCGATGCCCAAATTCTGGGCCGATAAAATCGCGGCGCGTATGAAAGAGGTCTTTATGACCCGCACATCGCACGAATGGAAAAAAATGTTCGGCCGGGGCCTGATCCCCGGAGCGCCGCAGCGCTGGCTACAGGAATGGATTCATGACGAATACGCCGAGACTTCGGGTCTGATGATCGACGTTCACGACCCGATTTATGGTGATATGACGCAACCCGGCCCAGTGGTCTGGATGGAAGAGAGCGGCGAAGTGGCATTGCAGCCGGAGCCCCGTCGATGGGTCGATTTCGACGAAGCGCTGAAAATATTGAAGAAACACCGCACCGAGATCCCAGACCCTTCTGAAGAAACCGCGAAAGTAGGGTGGTTAACCGGCGTACGGGTTCTGGACCTATGCAATGTGATCGCGGGCCCACATTCGGCCAGTTATCTGGCGCGGTTCGGGGCCGAGGTGATCAAGCTCGACCCCTCCGTGCCGATGTATGACAGTTGGAACACCGTCATCTATGGCATGTCCCAGATGCGCGGCAAGCGCTCCATTCTAGCAGATATCACCTCTCATCACGGACGCCGGGTTTTCGAGGATCTTGTTAAATCCGTCGACGTTATCGTTTGGAACGCACCGGACAATCAGATCAAGAAAATGGGTCTTGATGCTGACAACCTGCGCAAACTCAACCCGGATGCGTTGTTCTGCAAACTCGATTGTTTCAGCGGCGTGCGCCGGGGCACGCGTACTGACTACATCGGCTACGATGACTTGGTTCAGGCGACAACCGGTATCATGCTGCGCTTTGGTGGTGCTATGGACCGACCAGAGGAACACGCCCATGTGGGCACGATCGACGTTATGTGCGGATTTGGTGGCGCACTTGGGGTGGCCGCAGCACTCTATCAGAAATACCGCTTCGGTCGGATTGGGCGCGGTCGCACCTCGCTCAATGCTAATAGCGGTCTTCTGCAAATCCCCTTTGCTTTTGATTACAAGGGGCGAGGGCTTTTCGACGAACCGTCGGGCCCCGAGGCAAATGGCTATGATGCTCTGACACGGTTCTATAGTACCGCGTCGGGGCGCTATGTGCTGCTCAGTGCCTACGAAGCCGATCTGCCGCGGTTCCGAAAAGTCGAGGGCCTAGAGGAACTGCCTGATCTGCCAGAAGAAGACCGTGCCGCCTATCTTGCGACAGCATTCCAAACCCTTCCTGCGTCGGATTGGGTGGAAAAACTGCAATCGGCTGATATCGGCGTGGCAATCTGCGAAAATCTCGACGCTTTGCGCGCGAGGAATTCACGCGAGGCGGATGGTACACCGGGCACTGAAAATGGCAGCTACTCTTTCTCGATTTACCCCGACCACCCCAGCGGTCATGAGGTAACACAACTTGACCCCTACGCAGTGCGCCCAACCCGTGCAAAGGTATTTGCAGTCGAGCCATCCGAGAAGTTTGGCACTTCAACCCGCATGATCCTCGGTGAACTCGGTTATGTGGAGGAGGCCATCGAAGTGATGATCAAATCTGGCGATGTTGCAGAGTCGTGGAGTGCGGAATATTTGCCGAGCTAAACGAATGGCAAGGTCGCTTGTGGCAGGGCACAGGGGCAAGCTTGCTTTTTGCGATTGGCGGCTCTGGGATGACATAGAGTACAGCTAATTTTGCGACCGTTGCAGCGCGCATTTCTTCCGAAAGAGTTTCGCAAGCGATAGAGCCGCGCAATGCCCAAGAAAACAAGAAACTTAGTTTGCGGGTCGTTGATCAAGGAGCTTGACTGCTTCAATCACATCGATCGTAGTCTCACCTCCAGCAATCCCATCCAAAGCAGTGCGAACATCAGATATCGCCCTATGCGCCTGTCCAAATAGTTTGCATTGTTTTGCGAAATCTACGGATGTTCGAAGTTCAAGCATCTTTGCTTTCTGTTCTCTTGCAGTAGCTAGTGCCCCACGAAATTCTTTTTCTGCCAATTCATTGTCGCAACGTGCCAGCGCGTAGACTCGATCCGTCTCAGATCGGGCCCATCCTTCATTTGTGTACTGCTGTTGTTCACGAGCCTGAGCCAGAAAATTTAGGGCCCTATCTCGGTCACCTATGTTCAATGTGAGTTCCGCCAAAAGTGTCAGAAAGAATGGTTTGTAGTTTCCCGCACCACTCTCCCACCACGCTATCGACGCTTCGTGTAACGCATCGATCGATTCTTGGTTTGGCGAAACATGGGCTTTCACCCAGCTTCGCCACAAGGTCGCAGTCAAAGACATGAATGTGAATGAGTGCTTGGCTGACAGCCCGTCAAGCTGCTTTGCGATCTCCAGCACCTTTTCGGGTTCACGGCGCAACAGATGAAGCATGCATAGATAGGTCAGAGACTGCGCGATACTGTGAGCATGCTCCAGCTCTTTTGCACCCAAAACCGCCAGCATTTGAACCTCAAGTGCTTTGTCTGGGTCCCCGCGCATCCACATTGCCAAGCTTAGGAAACACGACGTAATCGCCGCATGGTCGGATCCATAGATGTAAGCCAGATGTGCATCACGTTCCCGGCTGTAGAGTTCCAGTGCTTTGCTTAAATGCTCGTATGCGGGCTCCAGATCACCAATATGAAACAGAACTGCGCCCATTGCGCGATGCGCCACCATCTGATGCTGCGTCTCACGAGTCGAGGTCGACAGATCCAGCAATTGCGCCGCGACGTTCCTGGCCAAATCATACTCGGCGCGCACCAAATGGAAGGAATACAAACCATTCAGAACTGGAAATAGCTGCTCTGTTTCTTCAACGCGTTCACACAAGTCGCGTATTCTTTCGTAAACAGAACCGGTTTCGTCGGCGGCTATTCCGGCGGTCGTTCGTAAGACACCGGCCTTGAGAACCTGAACCTCAATTTCCTTGCGGTCCCGCTCGATACTTTGATCCATTTCGCCAAGCTGCTCAATCGCCAGGGACAATTGCGTGCCTGCTTCAATGTTAGCAGACCGCTGGACTGCTCGCTGACCTGCAAGATAACGATAGTCCACAGCCTCCTTACACATGCCTGCCATGGTGTAGTGATGAGCCAGAATTTCCGGGCTTGCATCACCCGTATGAGCCGACTTTTCTTTCAAATATTGCGCGACACGAGAGTGTAGAACCCGACGTTCCCGCTTTAGAAGGCTGTTGTAAGCGGTGTCACGAATAAGGGCGTGACAGTAGCTGAAGGTTTCAAAACCTTCTGAACGAGACGCTGTTACTATGCCAGCCTCAACCAAAAGTTCCAGTCCTGCGCGCAACGCACCATCGCCTACGTTCGCCACTTTTGAGATCAATTGAAAAGTAAACTGAGGGCCTATTACAGCGCCAATCTGGGCGACCTCTTTGGCAGAGCTCAGGCGATCAAGGCGTGCCATCAATGCATCATGTAACGTACTGGGCACCGAGTTTGCCGGCGATGCCCCGCCCATCGTGTAGGTGTCCCTTCCCCTGGTCAGGACGCCAGATTCAAGGAGATCTTTCGTCACCTCCTCAACGTATAGCGGCACGCCGTTGGATCTTGCCGCGACCACGTCATACATCTCTTCAGCGACCATCTCGCCTTTGGCGACTTCGTCAACAATGCTCTTTACCTGTCGAAAGTTTAGCTGCTTCAAATCAACCTTCGTAAGGTTGGATTGCAGTGTCCAACCTGGATCGAACTCGGGCCGGAAGGTCATGACGACCAGCACCGGAAGGTTGCGAATTCGATCCACCATCCGATCAAGCAGCAATTTGGTTGTTGGATCAATCCAGTGGGCATCTTCCAAAAGGAAGAGAACTGGAGGACCGTCAGCCTCTGACGCAAGATTGTCCAGCAACAATTCCAGCGACTGTTCCATGATCTGCTGCGGTGTCAGATCTATAGGCCCCAAATGATCTTCAAACGGAACAGACAATAGGGATCCTGCCAACTTCAAAGCATCGTCCGATTGATCGCTCAACACGCCGCGGATTTTTTCAAGCTTAACGTGATTTGGCTCGTCCGCGCGAAGATCAGCTGCATTCTCAAGTTGGCGAATGATGGGATGCAGGGAAGTCGCAAAATGATATGGAGAACACTGATATCGCATTTGCTTGTGGGGCAAGTCCGAGATGTTCTGCCGAAATTCTTCTACCAGCCGCGACTTGCCAATTCCCGGCTCACCTGACACCAACACAACCTGACCCTGGCGATCACCGGCCAAAGCCCAATTGTCGTTCAGCGCCTCCAATTCCGCGGTGCGACCGACCAAGGGCTTGAGCAAAATATTGTCGATCGCCATAAATCGGCTGACTGTTTCCCGCTCCCCGGTTACTTGCCAGGCTTCGACTTCCTTAGCAAAACCCTTGAGTTTAAACGCACCGCGCAGAACGTATTTAAAAGCATCACCCGCCAGCTGATGAGTGGTTGGGGCGATGATCATCGTACCCGGATCCGCCATCGCTTGAAGACGCGCGGCCAGATTGGGTGCCTCACCCATCGCCGTTCCGTCTTCAAACATCTTTTCGCCGCGCAGATCGCCGACCACAACCAACCCGGTTGCTATCCCAATCCGAACGTTGAGTTTCGCGTGGGTGCGAACATCTGGCATCTCATCAATGATGCGCAGACCGGCACGAATAGCACGCTCCGGGTCGTCTTCATGGGCGTGGGGAAACCCAAAGAAAACCATAATCCCGTCGCCATAGTAGCTGGCAATATGGCCATCATACGCTGCAACAGCCGCAGCACAGGTTTCCTTGAAAAGTCGAAGAACATCAGCCAAGTCTTCCGGGTCGACGCTTTGCGCTATTTCCGTTGAACCGACAAGATCGATAAACATTACAGTAAGTTGTCGCCGCTCAGCCACGATCTCGGCGCTGTTGCTATTGCTGGGCGGGCGCTGCCCCATTTCCATGCTTGCGCGAACGGCTTTCAGAAAACGCCTTCTCGGCCCCAGCGGAAGTCCGATTGTTACAAGGTCTTCGTCAGATAGTTCAGACAGGTCGCAAAGTTCAATTTCATGTTCGGCAAAAGCGGCGGCATACTTGGACAAACCATGTTTATTTAGCCAAGACGCTGTTTCGGACATCAATTGGTATTGCTTGCGTTAGGAGCAGGATCTCTGAATGCGCACTGCCAGCAAGCATCTCCTTGTTAACTTAACCCGTCAAATGACCGGTGGCTCATTTGTCCAACAGTATGATCAGTTTCTTGTTTAGTGAAGACTACCGTTTTGTAAGAGGTCAAGGGCTTCATTGGCTCTCTTGACGTGTTACTGGATGCAAAGTCGGATCCAAGCGAGCCGCTTCATCTGGTCCCAATGTGGTCGATGATTTGGAACTCTACCTATGCCATCGCACCAACGAAGGAACTCTTCTCCCTTAAATTGCGGCCAATTAAGGTCGTTTATCATGCAATGTCGTGCTTCGATTGCCGCTCAATCACGCGAGAGTCGATTCTCAGATAAACTCCAAATTGTCAGTAGGAAGCTTTCTCGGGCGTCAAGAACGAGATGACCGTCCAGTCTGTTTTAAGGAAATCGACCAGCAACGTTCCAACCATATAGATTGGTAGGATAAAGACCTTAGTTTGTTGGCAAACTGTCATTTGAACGATGTTAGGAAAGGGGTCTTTGGCCTGTCTCATTTCTAGCACCGTCACAACGAAACAAGAATCTTTCCGAAGAACAAAATCAATATGATATAAAGAAATGCGAATATTAGTCCGATGCGACGTAAATCACCCACGCTGCCGGGTAAAAATTGATTTGGGAGGTCACAATGTTTCGTATGCTTCTAAGCTTAACAGCTCTAGGATTGACGCCGGTTAGTGTCCTTGCTGACGCTGTCCCAAGTCAGGAGGCTGCCGAGGGCTTGTTCTCGGAGCAACCCTATTCTCCCTATGCCAACAGATCCTTCCCGGAACGCCCCTTGTGGGGGGACACTCACCTTCACACGGGACTTTCATTGGACGCCGGAGCCTTTGGAAACACTCTGCTGCCGGACGAAGCCTGGCGCTTTGCCAAAGGTGAGCAAGTCATTTCTTCGACGGGCCAGCCTGTCAGACTGGCCCGGCCTTTGGATTGGATGGTTCTTACGGACCACACGGACTTGATGGGATTTGCACCTGATCTGCAGGCAGGCAAACCCGGTGTTCTCGCCGATCCAAAAGGATTGGAGTGGTACAATGGTTACAAAGCGGGTGGAGAAGAAGCTGGCAAGGCTGCGTTCGACATTATTACCAACTTCTCACAGATGACTCTGCCGGAAGTTTTACTTGAATCATACAGTCCGGGCGCTGATGCTTTTGCCTTTACTTGGGAAAATATCGTTCTGGCGGCTGAACGACACAACGACCCTGGCAATTTCACCGCTTTCATTGGGTTCGAGTGGACGTCGGTTCCGAAAGGCTTCAACCTGCACCGGAACGTTATGCTGCGCGATGGGCCTATCAGGGCGCTTCAAATGGTACCTCCGGTCACGCAACCCCCTTATGGTGATACAGATCCAAAGGCGCTTTATGCTTGGCTTGAAGAGTATCAGCAGAAAACAGGCGGGCGCGCGGTTGCATTCGCTCATAATGGCAACTTGTCAAATGGATGGATGTTCCCAACCGAAGACACCTATCACGGTGGAAAGGTTGACGAAGAATACGTCGCTGCCCGCGCTAAATGGGAGCCGCATTATGAGGTCACTCAGATCAAGGGCGACGGCGAAGCGCATCCCTTCCTGAGCCCTGATGATGAATTTGCGGATTACGAAAACTGGGATGTCGGCAATCTTGATATCTCTGAACTTAAAACCGACGACATGCTGGCTGGTGAATACGCCCGCGAGGCATTGAAGCGCGGTTTGATGTTGGAAGAAAAGTTCGGCGTGAACCCCTATAAGTTCGGCATGGGAGGCGCGACGGACAGCCATACATCTCTGGCGACCGCCGAAGAAGATAACTTCTTCGGAAAATCCGTCAGCGTCGAGCCTTCGGCCACAAGGATCAAGCATCCTTTCATCGCCAATGATCTTGGCGAAATTCCCGGCGACCTCCTTGTCGCGTCCGGCTACACGGCCGTTTGGGCGACTGAAAATACGCGTGCGGCGATTTTCGATGCGTTCAAGCGGCGCGAAACCTACGCGACCACGGGGCCACGGATTGGTCTGCGCTTCTTTGGTGGATGGGATTTCAATGACGCCGATGTTGAAACCCGCTTCATTGCAAATGTTGGCTACACGAAGGGCGTTCCAATGGGTTCCGACATGCGCCCTAATGAGGGCGACGGAGCACCCTCATTCCTGATCGCTGCATTACGCGACCCGGTTGGGGCCAATCTGGATCGTGTGCAGGTGATTAAGGGATGGCTGGACTCCGAAGGTGCTTTGCAGGAGAAGGTCTACGATGTGGCATGGTCGGACGATCGAGTTGCTGATCAAAACGGCAAAATCCCTGCGGTTGGCAACACGGTGGATACCGAAACCGCAAGTTGGACCAACACAATCGGGACCGCCGAACTTGTAACCGTTTGGTCTGATCCTGATTTCGATCCAAATGCGCGCGCATTCTACTACGTACGTGCGCTCGAAATCCCGACGCCACGTTGGATACTGTACGACAAATTGAGGTTTGGTGCCGAGCTACCAGAGGATGCGGTGCTTACGCATCAGGAACGCGCGTACTCTTCGCCGATTTGGTATACACCGGCAGAGTGACGTTTCTTCGCACGCGTTTGAAGAATGAGGCAGCAACCTTTGCCGCGTTGCTCTCACCTGAGCTGCAAAACGTCGTGGGCTACGATTCCTTGGAAAATTTAACTGACTGAAGCCAGCATAAAACATATCGCCGGATGGCGTTTCACGCAGGAGCCTTCATGCGAATAGTGAAAGAACCTCTATTCCATTTCTTCTTGATCGGAGCCGCCATATTCATTTGGTTTCACATTGTTTCTCCGAATGACGAGTTGATCGCAGATCCAGAGGCCATAGCAATAAGCGAAAGCGATGCCGCGCGGTTAGCTGAACAGTTCGCAGCCAGGTGGAAACGTCGGCCCAGCAATGCCGAGCTTCAGGCTTTGGTCGATGCATCCATCCGCGAAGAGGTTCTGGTTAGGGAAGCGAGAAAGCTTGGTCTGGATCGCGGGGATAGCGTGATCAGATCGCGCCTGAGCCAAAAGATGGATTTTTTGACCGAAGCCATGGCCACGTCAGTTGTACCTGCAGACAAAGATCTAGAAGTTTTCCTCCAGCAAAATGCGGACCGCTACGCGACACCAAAAAAGATTGCCTTCACTCAGGTTTTTCTTGGTGAAAAGCCAAGTGACGCCGACATCGAAAGGGCATTGTCCGCGTTGCGAGCGGAACAAGAGGTATCCGACTTGGACCGCGCGACATTGCTGCCTGCGTCGATGCCGCTGACCGCGACGCGGGTCATCGACTCCGTCTTCGGAACCGGGTTCTCCGATGGTTTCGTCAATCTCGAAGAAGGTCGATGGGTGGGGCCAATCCAATCAGGCTACGGGGTCCACCTGGTACAGCTGCTGAAGATCGAGCCAAGCCGGATACCTCCATTGTCAGATATCTACGATGAAGTGCTGCGGGATTGGCGCCGCGTCATGAGCGAAGATCTGGCGCAGGCGCAGTATGAGGCTCTTGCCGGCAATTATGAGATCATTGCACCCGATTTCACAGGTCAGGCCAAATGAAATTCATACTTGGCCTATTGTATGCTCTGCTGTTTGCCTGGTCTGCCGGCAATGCAGCCGCACATGCGCTTGATCCGGGATATCTAGAAATTCGTCAAATCTCACCGGATGCCTGGAGTGTTCATTGGCGTAAGCCAGACGTGAACGGTCAGCCAATGGCGATCGACGTGGTGCTGCCGGATAGCTGTACGCCTGCCAGCGGACCTGATCCAATGTCCGATGGGCGAGCATGGGTTTCTAGCTGGATTGTGGAGTGCCGCGCGGATGTCACGGGTCAATCCATTACAATCGAAGGGCTGGAATCCCAAAAAAACGATGTATTGTTCCGCTGGCATCCCCTTCAGGCCGAGTCTGCTACACTCCGTTTCACCTCAGATATTACTGTCCAGAAAATACCTTATGATCAGACAGCATGGTCTGTTTTCATCGCGTATTTTCAGTTGGGTTTTGAACATATTCTGGAAGGCTGGGACCATCTGTTATTTGTCTTCGCGCTGTTTATTCTAGTCCGCGATCCCTGGAGGCTGGTGGGAGCCGTAACAGCCTTTACGCTTGCCCATTCGATTACACTGGCATTGGCAACACTCGGAGTTTTAAATGTTCCCGGGCCACCGGTCGAAGCCGTTATCGCGCTTTCCATCGTTTTTTTGGCGATGGAGATTGTAAAGGGCGGCGAAGGTCGGTTCCGACTTTCAAAACAGAAACCCTGGATCGTATGTTTCGGGTTTGGGCTTTTGCATGGGCTTGGATTTGCAGGCGCTTTGGCCGAGATAGGGCTTCCCTCTAACGACATTCCTGAAGCTTTGCTTGCATTCAACCTTGGCGTCGAGGCCGGACAACTAAGTTTTGTCGGGGCTTTGGCTGTTCTGGTTTTGGTTTGGCGGTTCACAGCACTTCCGATCAGCCAAACCGCAACGCTTGTTACCGCTTATGGCATTGGTTCAGTGTCGATGTATTGGCTCATTGAACGAGTTGGCGGTTTTTAGATCGTGATGATGTTCCAAAGTTCGCTGTACCAGTATCGTTCGTTAGATTCTGTGTTGGAGAGGACAATGCCGTTCTAAGTGCGAAGATGAAGTTGCGCCGCGGTGCTTGATTGGAGTTGTGGGAAGCTAATGGGATAAAGAGTTGTGAGAGACAAATTCGGCTAGAACCGCTTTGCTCCCATTTTTCCAGATCTCGTTTAACCACCGAGCAAAAGCAGCCACAAACTGCGTGTTATGGTCAAAATCGCCACAATACAGGTCCTGTTCAAGCCAAAGTCCGGGATCAATTTTGGCCGCCAGCGCCGTTTTTCTCAGATTTTCCCAAACAGGATCGTTAGGGGCGATTTCTGAGCCATCCTCGCGAACCCCTGCGCACATTCTGCACCAAAAAGCTTCTGCTAGAGCAAGCCCGTTTATGGAAGAGCCCGAAGCAATTGCATCGCGTATCGAGGGCAGCACAAACCCAGGGTGTCGCGCTGATCCGTCGAACGCGACCCGGCGCGTTGTGTCGTGAATTGCAGTGTTCTCAAACCGACGTTCAACCAACCCAAGGTACTCTTGCGGGGTCGTTCCAGGAACAGCGTCGACATGGGGTAGAATTTCTTCGATTTGGACTTTTTCAAAAAAAGCCAATATGTCAGGGTCTTGCATACAAGCAGAAATTGTCGGGACGTTTAGTATCTCTCCAACATTGGCGAGCAGTTGGTGGCCTCCGTTCAATATGCGCAGCTTCTGTGCCTCATATCCGTGAACATCCTCGGTTAAGGTGGCTCCAACTTGTTCAAGTGATGGTCGTCCGGCACAGAAGTTATCCTCGATGACCCATTGGCGAAAGTTCTCGTGTGAAACCGGGGCGCGGTCATCAATACCAAGTGCGTTGCATTGTGAAATCACCTGATCACTCGTTGCTGGCACGATGCAATCCACCATCGAATTGGGAAATGCGCCGTTCCGGTCGATCCAATCGGCAAGATCAGGGTCCGACAGGCGCGCTAACCCAACGATACAGTTTCGAAGGATAGTGCCGTTGCCCTGCAGGTTATCACAGCTTAGCGCGGTGAAGGGGGTCAAGCCATTTGCACGACGTATCCCGAGCGCTGCAACAATGGCGCCGAAAGCGGTGCGGGGGTGATTTGGGTTTGCCGCATCGTGGAGAATATCATCGTGATCCGTGTCGAAAGCGCCGGTGTTGGCATCCAGAAAATAGCCGCCCTCAGTTACAGTTAAAGATACAATTCGGATAGACGGATCAGCCATCCCGCGGATCAATGCAGCGTTGCCAGCCTCAATCGGTAGATAGTCGATCATCGGGCCTATGACCTCTGCGGATATTCCTTGTGGATCCAGCTCAATCAACGTGGTCAGGCAATCTTGCGCCAGCAACTTCTGGCGCATCCCGGCGTCATAGCTGCGTACTCCTGCTCCTATAATGGCCCAATCGCGGGCCTGGTCCTGCTGCATAAGCTTATGAATGTACCAAGCCTGATGGGCGCGGTGGAAATTTCCAAGGCCGATGTGAACGATACCGGGCGTCAAGTCCGAGGGTTGATAAGCAGGGGTTCTGACGGTTGCTGGCAAGTCTGCCAGCCTGTCTCGCCGCAGCTGGATCGGAGGGGTTGCGTGTGCCACAGGGTTCATCAGCTCATCCAATTTCCGCCATCGACATTATAGGTTTGTGCAACGATGTATTTTGCCTCGTCAGAGGCGAGAAACACGGCCATGCCGGTCAGGTCTTCGGCCCGGCCCATGCGACCATAGGGTACGCCAGCGGCCACTTCGCGTTTCTTCTGTCCGAGGGGTTTTCCTTCGTGTCTGGCAAAGAACGCATCTACACCGTCCCAGTGTTCGCCATCCACCACACCCGGAGCTATCGCGTTTACATTTATCCCATGTGGGATCAGGTTCAGGCCTGCAGACTGGGTCAAGGATATGATCGCGGCCTTGCTGGCGCAGTACACGGCAACCAGAGACTCTCCACGCCGCCCAGCTTGCGATGCCATGTTGATGATCCGACCTTTAGTACCATGGGCGATCATATGGCGGGCGACGGCCTGCATGGTGAACAAGGCACCGGCAACGTTGATGTCGAAGACACGCTCATAGTCGGCACGATCAATTTCAACAATCGGAGCGGCAGTGAAGATCGCTGCGTTGTTGATCAATATGTCGATCGGCCCGAAATGTGCCGTCGTGCGGGCGATGGCGTTGTCGATGCTCGGCTGGTTTGTCACGTCCATTTCCACGGCAAGAGCAGATGCGCCGATCTCAGTCGCGGCTTGTTGCGCGCGCTGGATGCCGATATCGGCTATGGCGACACGGGCTCCCTCCGCAACATAGGCCTTTGCAAAGGCCAGCCCTATGCCGCGCGCGGCCCCAGTAATCAGGGCGGTTTTACCAGCCAGACGTGTCATCCGATCCGCAAGCCTTTCGCGTCGAACCGGTGGATCACATCAGCGCGCGGTGTCAGGTGAACGCGGTCGCCATGGCGGAAACCCACCTCGCCATCCGCGCGGACAGTGATTGTGTCGGCCAGCCCGGTTTCGTGGACATGGAAAAATGTATCCGAGCCCAGATGTTCAGAAACGCTCACCACCCCGGACCAGTCCCCTTCGGTGTCTGAGACTGTGATATGTTCAGGCCTTATTCCGATGGTCTGAGCACCGTATTTCGCGGCCTCTTCGCCCTCGATGAAGTTCATTTTGGGGGAGCCAATGAAACCCGCAACGAACAGGTTTCGAGGTGTCCGGTATAATTCCAGCGGACTGCCGACCTGTTCGATTACTCCGGCCTGAAGGACGACGATCTTGTCGGCCATCGTCATGGCTTCGACCTGATCATGGGTCACGTAGATCATGGTGGTCGCAAGGCGTTCGTGTAATTCGCTGATCTCTAGCCGCATGCCGACCCGCAGCGCCGCGTCGAGGTTCGACAAAGGTTCGTCGAACAGAAATGCCGCTGGTTCGCGCACAATCGCGCGCCCGATGGCAACCCGCTGGCGTTGGCCGCCCGAAAGTTGTCCTGGACGGCGGTCCAGATAATCGGTCAGGTTCAGGACGCTTGCCGCGCCTTCGACGCGCTTGTCGATCTCGGCCTGATCCAGTTTCGCCATACGAAGGGGAAAGGCGATGTTCTTGCGCACGGTCATATGGGGATACAGAGCATAGGACTGAAACACCATCGCCAGCCCTCGTTTCGCGGGCGGGACATCGGTGGCGTCCGCGCCGTCAATGTCGATAGAGCCCGAGGTGATATCTTCCAATCCAGCGATCAGACGCAAAAGGGTGGATTTACCGCAGCCCGAGGGGCCAACGAAGACGGTGAACTCGCCATCTTCGATGGTCAGGTCCAGCGGCGGAATGACCTGCACATCGCCAAAGCTTTTGGTCACGGACTTGAGTTGAATACGTCCCATGTGTCGTGTTCCTTATTTCACAGCGCCGAAGGTCAGGCCGCGGACAAGTTGTTTTTGGCTAAACCAGCCAAGGATCAGAATTGGAGCGATGGCCATGGTCGAGGCAGCGCTAAGCTTGGCAAAGAACAGGCCCTCGGGGCTGGAATAGCTGGCGATGAAGGCCGTCAGCGGGGCCGCGTCGACAGCGGTCAGGTTGAGGGTCCAGAATGCCTCGTTCCAGGCCAGGATGAAGTTCAGCAAAACGGTTGAGGCGATGCCGGGGATGGCCATGGGGGTCAGGACGTAGAGGATTTCCTCTTTCAGCGTTGCGCCGTCCATCCGCGCGGCCTCCAGAATTTCGCCGGGGATTTCGTGGAAGTAAGTGTATAGCATCCAGACGATGATGGGCAGGTTGATCAGCATCAGGACAACCACCAGCCCTCCGCGTGTGTCCAGCAGGCCCAAACGGATAAACAGCAGGTAAATCGGGTAGAGCACGCCAACGGCAGGTAACATCTTGGTGGACAGCATCCACAGCAGAATGTCCTTGGTGCGCTTGGACGGCACAAAGGCCATGGCCCATGCTGCGGGTACCGCGATGATGACACCCAGAACAGTCGAGCCACCGGCGATAATGACCGAATTCCACAAGAACCGCATATAGTCCGAGCGTTCCTGCACGATGGCGTAGTTTTCCAACGTCCAGTTGAAGTTCAAGAACAGCGGTGGGCTGGCGATCGCCTGTGCCTCGGTCTTGAAGCTGGTCAGGATGGTCCACAGGATCGGGAAAAAGATCAGCAAGCCAACGGCCCAAGCGAGGGCGGTATTCAGCGATTTGCGGCGGGTTGTGACAGCGCGGGCCATGGTCTTACCTCCTCACGCGTCCAGGTTCTTGCCGACGATGCGCATCAGGAAGATGGCAACGATGTTGGCTAAGATGATTGCATAGACACCTCCGGCTGATCCAAGGCCAACATTTTGGCTTTCCAGCACCCGCTGGAAGATCAGGTAGGTAAGAGTGCGCGTGCCGAACGCGCCGCCGGTGGTCACGAAAATCTCGGCGAAGATCGACAGAAGAAAGATTGTCTGGATCAGGATCACAATGGTAATCGCGCGGCTCAGATGCGGCAGAATGATGTGGTAGAAGCGCTTCAGAACGGGGGCACCATCCATCTCGGCCGCTTCCAGCTGTTCACTATCCAGCGATTGGATCGCAGTCAGCAGGATGAGCGTCGCAAAGGGCAGCCACTGCCAAGACACGATCATGATAATCGAGGTCATAGACGCCTCGGACAACCATGAGATCGGCTCGGCCCCGAAAAAGCGCCACAGATGGGCCAACAGGCCGTTGACCGGGTCCATGAACATGTTCTTCCAGACCAGCGCAGACACTGTGGGCATGACGAAGAAGGGCGCGATCACCAGAATGCGGACAACACCTTGCCCCCACATCGGCTGATCCAGCAGCATCGCCAGTAGGATGCCCAGGATAACAGTAATGACCAGGACCCCTCCGACAATCACAAGCGTTGCCTGTACCGCGGGCCAGAAAGAGCTGGACGATACGAACCGAACATAGTTGTCGAACCCGACCCAGCCCAGATCCCCACCGCGCAGCGGCAGGTATTTCTTGAAAGAAAAGTACAGCGTCATCGTCAGCGGCACGAGCATCCAGCCAAGAAGCAGGACCACTGCAGGTGCCATCATCAGGCGAGCAACGGATCGGGAATGCTGGGTAGCCATGACGCAAGACCTCTCTGTTCAGGCATAACTCAGCCTGCGAGAAAAACGCGAGTTGTGGAAGGGGGGGAGCGGGGGGCAGATTACTGCCCGCCCGCGGGGAGAAAACCTCAGTACCCTGCGGCTTCCATCTCTTCGGCGGTGAAGGCCTGCGCTTTGGCAAGGGCTTCTTCAACCGTTTGCTGTCCGGCATAGACTGCCGAGAACTCTTGGCTGACCTGGGTCGCGATGCCTGCAAATTCCGGGATGGCAGCGAACTGGATGCCAACATACGGAACCGGCTTGACCGTGGGGTTGTTCGGATCAGCGGACAGGATCGAGTCCAGCGTCATCTTGGCAAAGGGAACCTTCTGGTATTCCGGGTTCTCATACAAAGAGGTGCGCGCACCAGGCGGAACATTCGCCCAACCTTCGTTTTCAGCCACCAACTCGATGTAGTCTTTTGACGTTGCCCATTCGATGAACTGTTTGGCCGCGTCTTCCTGCTGTGTACCAGCCGGAATGGCCAGTGCCCACGCCCAAAGCCAATTGGAGCGTTTCCCCAGTCCGGTATCGGGGGCCAGTGCAAATCCAACGCTATCCGCCACGGTCGAGTCAGTGGGGTTGGTCACAAATGACGCCGCAACGGTGGCGTCGATCCACATGCCGCATTTGCCCTGCTGGAACAGCGACAAGTTCTCGTTAAAGCCGTTGGTGGCATAGCCTGCAGGGCCAGATTCCGACATCATTTCAACGTAGAAGTTCAGCGTATCGGCCCATTCTGGCTGGTCGAACTGAGGCTTCCAGTCTTCGTCAAACCAGCGCGCGCCAAATGAGTTGGACATCGCAGTGATGAACGCGCCGCCTTCACCCCAACCGGCTTTGCCGCGCAGGCAGATACCGTTGATGTCAGCGTCACGGTCGGTCATGGCCGCCGCGGCCTCTTTGATGAATTGCCAGCTTGGCGCTTCGGGCATTTCCATGCCTGCTTTTTCCATCAGGTCGGTGCGATACATGATCATCGAGCTTTCGCCATAGAACGGTGCCGCATAGAGCGTTCCTTCATGGCTCAGACCACCCGACATCGCGGGTAGGATGTCACCGACATCATAATCTTCGGACAGACCATTCAGCGGAACCAGCCAGCCGTTCGCACCCCAGATCGGGGTCTCGTACATACCGATCGTCATGATGTCGAACTGACCACCCTTGGTGGTGATGTCGGTGGTCACGCGCTGGCGCAAAACATTCTCTTCCAGCGTCACCCATTCGACTTCAACGCCCGTCGCTTCGGTGAATTTGTCGGTATAACCCTGCATCCGGATCATGTCGCCGTTGTTCACGGTTGCGATCGTTATGGATTGTGCGTGGGCCGCTGCCGTTGCGACGAACGTTAGCGCAGTCGCCGCACGAAGTGCGTGTTTCAAGTACATCCCTGTCCTCCCTGAGCTTGGATGCTGTGCAGAGAGCCTAGTTCAGGATTTGTCGCGCCGTCAATAAAAACTTTACGCGCGTTAATTTTAGATCGTCATGCAGATTCCCTCAGCACCAATCGCGCAGGGAAGAGAGTTTCTGTTCGGCTCTCGAATTTCCCACCGTTTTCAATGAGTTCGAAAAGTGTTTCAACACTTCGCGCGGCCACATTGTCATAGTCATGCGCGGCGGTCGTCAGTGACGGGCAGGTGAATTTTGCAAACGGATGATCGTCGTTCGACGCCACCCGCAGTGTACAATCGTCTTTCCTACCAACGCGAATCCCCTGTTCGAAACACGCCGCCAGAAAGCCAATGGCCAATCGGTCATTGCTACACAGAACTGAATCCGTGCGCAGCTTGCGTTCATCCAAAGCCTTGAGCGCACCCTTTCGGCCAATCTCTTCAAAGGCCCAACCTGTGCCTTCGATTTTGATCACATGCGGCTCAAAACCCAGCCGATCCATTACGTTGACATAAGCCTTGCGTCGCTTGTTGGCATTGGGGTTCGCAGGTGTCCGCATTTCGAAAAACGAAGGCGGCTCGCCGGTGCGAGTCATGTATTCTACGGTCTGGGACACAAAGCTGAAATTATCGGACCCGATAAACGCTGCGCCCAATCCATCGAGGTTACTGTCGAACAGAACCGTTGGCACACTGGCGCAGAATTTCTCAATAGCAGACTTGTCTGAGATACGTCCCAAAGGCGCCAACAAAACGCCCGCGGGTTTCAAGGATTGTAAGCCGTCCAGGATTTCGTTTTCCAGTTTTTGTTCGCCATGAGAGCTGAACAGAAACGGGCGGTACCCGGCTGCGATACAGCTTTGTTCTAGATACCGCGCGATTTCAGCGAAAAACGGATCGGCCAGGTAGGGCACGACGATGCCGATATTCTTGGTCAGCTTGCGGTTCTGGTTCACAGCATAGATGTTCGGGCGATAGTCGAACTGTTCCAGCGCTTCTTCTATGCGTGCCCGTGTAGTTGGGCGAACGCTGTCTGGGTCGTGAAAGTACTTGGACACCGTGGGTCGCGAGATCCCGCTGAGGGCTGCGAACTCTTCCATATTCTTTATCTTGGTCATGCCAGTCTGCCTGCGTATCTCAGCCGCCTTGATCTTATCCTATTTTTACATATTCTTTGCGCGCGCTAAAAAGATCAATAGCAAGACAAGTTCCGGACTTTTGTGCAGGTAAGGGGTTTGAATGTATCTCGGGATCGATATCGGTACGTCAGCGGTCAAGCTTGTCTGCGCGGATTCCAGTCGAATTCTTGCAACGTCTTCGGTGAGTATAAAGACTTCCTCTCCTAAACCCGGTTGGTCAGAGCAGCACCCGGATCTTTGGTGGCAGGCGACACGCGACGCCTTAGGCCAAATTTCTGGGCAAGTTACGCTGTCGGAGGTGAAGTGCATCGGGTTGTCAGGTCAGATGCACGGGGCCGTTTTGCTGAACCGCGATCTGCGCCCAATCCGCCCGGCAATCCTGTGGAATGACAGCAGGGCGGCGCAGGAATGCGACGAACTGCGAAAGGCCTTGCCGCAGATTGGTCAAATCGCTGGGGTCCTTCCTTTGCCGGGTTTCACCGCGCCCAAGATTACATGGCTAAAACAGCATGAGCCAAAGCACTATGCCCAACTGGCCCACATCCTGCTCCCCAAGGACTACATCGGTTTACGGCTGCATGGTGAATTGGGAACTGATACATCCGATGCTGCCGGGACAATGTGGCTCGATCAGGCGTCGCGTGGCTGGCACGCCGGCATCGCCGAAGCCACAGATGTAGCTTTGGATTGGCTGCCGCAGGTATACGATGGTCATAGTATCGTCGGGTCTGTGACACCACAAGCGGCGACTGAGACCGGCTTGAAACCCGGCACGCCAGTCGTTGCCGGAGGTGGAGATGCAGCAACCGGGGCGGTGTCTTTGGGCGCCACCGAACCGGGCCGGGGATTTGTCTCTTTGGGGACTTCTGGACAGCTGTTTGTGGCAGATCGAAGCTACAAGCCAAACCCTGAACGCTATGTGCATGCTTTTGCGCACACACTGTCCGACCGATGGTACCAAATGGCGGCGATGCTGAACGGCGCGCGACCAATTTCCTGGATAGGTGGCCAATTGCGGCTTTCCGAAGCCGAAGTTGTCGCGCTTGCCGAAACGGTCAGCGGGGACCGTGTGCCAATTTTTCTGCCTTATCTGACGGGAGAACGCAGCCCTCACGGCGATCCGCATATCCGAGCCTGTTTCTTTGGCCTGGAGGATTCCACAACGCGCGCAGACATCTGCCGTTCCGTGTTGGAGGCGATTTCTTTCTGCTTTGCCGATGCGGCGCAGAGTTTCGGTGACACTATAGAAGAATTGCCAGAGCTCGCAGCGATAGGAGGAGGCAGCAAATCAGATCTTCTGTTGAGATTGATTGCGACTGTGACCGGAAAGCCAATTGTGCGATCGACCGGAGCTGATGCCGGTCCGGCTTATGGTGCAGCTCGGTTGGCAGCTTGTGGTGATGGGGCTTTGGATTTAGCTGATCTTGCGCTTCAGCCACCAACATCGGACAGGTTCGATCCCGCAGATATGCCACTATTGTTCAAGCGGTTGGCGCGGTTTCGGAAGCTTTATCAGGCAGTCAGTTTGGCGGAATAGGAGCCGTGTACTGTCACCAAAAACTCGGCCAACTGCCTGCGCTGCGGTGGGCTCGTTCCGATATCATCGAACAAGAAACGCATCAATGCGCAGGTAGCTGATGTTCTCATTCCCGACGCGCAACATAGGCATCCAGTTCTTTACAAACGACGCCGTCCAAATAAGGCGCTGCGAAAAAGATCCAATGTAAAACGGTCGCTGAGATAGCGCGCAACTGGTCCGACCCGCCGCATGGGCTGAAGCGCCTCATTGAACCGGTCTACTGATGTCCCGTCCGCATGTCGCGCCATCAACTGGTTTTGTGCGACCTTGGCGTTGAACTTGCCATCGCAGATGGCCAGCCGACCCGTATCCCTGCCTCCGGAATGCAGCACCAGGTTTGGCCCCGAGACGTAAAGGTTGTAGCCGTTTCATAGCCCGATTGCGCGTCAAAAGGACTTCGGGGACACATGGTTAGAAGAGGTTCGCCAAGGCACGTCGAGTTTGCATGCAGGCTGACCGATTGCTGTCGTGATCAAAGCGACCTCGGGGATGCCTGTCATTAGTGTGCTGGATTTTTTCGAGATCGAGTCGGTATATTGCCCATACATCGCAGGGGTTCCGAAGCGGTAGTGCTGAAGATAGGCGATCGCGTCAGGGTCCAGCACTTCCAGCGGTTTCAAACACGCATGCAGCTGGCGCAAGGCGTGTCTGCACTGCTTTCTGGGCTAATACCCGTGCGGCGCGCCTTGATCGTCCCTCTACACGCGGCATGAAACGCCGCCGTCGACGGTAATTTCAGTGCCGGTGATATAGGACGCATCATCACTGGCCAGAAACACGGCTGCGTTGGCCACATCCCACGGGGTGCCCACTCGGCCCAGCGGAATGCGTGCTGCGCGCTGCTTGTCCAGCGCATCCCAGTCAATTGCCTCGGGGTCTTCTGCATTCTGTTCGGTGATATCGCGCGCCATTGGTGTGTCGATAAAGCCCGGCAGAATCGCGTTTGCGCGGATTCCATGTGGTGCCACTTCTGCTGCCAGATTGCGGGTGAAGGAAATGATCGACCCTTTGGTGGCATTATAGCCAATATAGGGCGTGCCCAGGTAACGCAGCCCGGCGATCGAGGAAATGTTGGTCACAACTCCCTCCTTGCGATCCACAAAATGAGGCAGAACATGCTTTGTTGGCAGAAAGACCGCCTTCATGTTCACATGCACCAGCATGTCCCAATCCTCGACTGTGCTGTCCATGGCGCCGCCGGTTTTCAGGATTCCGACATTGTTTTGCAAAATGTCGATCTGGCCGAATTCGGACAGGCATTGAGTAATTGATGATTGAACCTGATCTTCCTGCGTGACATCGGCGGCCATCGCAACGGCGCGGCCCCCTTCGGCACGGATCAGTTTGCAGGTTTCCTCAGCCGCGGCCAGATGCAAATCCAGGGCACAGATCCGTGCGCCTTCCTGCGCGAGACGAATGGCGGTGGCTTTGCCGTTGCCCATGCCACCCTTCATGGATCCCGCACCCGTCACCAGGGCGACTTTTCCTTCCAACCGTTTCATCAGTCATCCCTCATTGGATTGCAAAAAGGCATTCATACCGCTGTCAACGGCGATCAATTGCCCGTTGATGTAAGAGGCGGCCTCGGACATCAGAAAAGCCACAGGTGCCGCGATTTCCGCTGGATCCGCCCACCGCGCTGCTGGTGTCCGGTTTTCAATTCGGCGCACGAAACCTTCGTCGCCCAGGATTTTACGGTTCATCTCGGTCAGGACATAGCCGGGTGCAATGGCGTTGGCGCAGATGCCGTCCGTACCGAAATCCGCCGCTAGCGACCGAGTCAAACCTGCGACGGCCGCTTTGGACGAGGCATAATTGCCGACCCCCGGTCGCGGATGTGTGGCGGCAATGGACGAGATCGAAACGATCCGCCCTCGCTGAGGCCCTTGATTGGCACGCATCACTCGGCCTGTTTCACGCGCCAGTAAAAAGGGTGCAAAGACATGCAGATCATAGATCGAGCGGTAGTCACCAACCGTCTGGTCCAGTACGTGCCCGTGATTGGTGATTCCGGCATTGTTAATCAGACCCCAGATCGGGCCGATACCCTGCACCCAATCGGTGCAGGCGTCGAAATCGGTTAGGTCAAAAGCGGCCGTTCGGACAGTTGCTCCATCGGCGCGTAAGCCGTCTGCTGTGGCTTCGAGGGCCTCGCCGTTGATGTCTTGTAGGCACAATTGCGCACCTTGCGCGGCGCAGGCATGTGCCATCGCCGCACCCAATCCGCGTGCGGCCCCGGTGATCAGAATGGTTTTGCCAGCCAGCGAGAAATTCGGCCCTCTCATGAGGCGAGGGCCGCCTTATCCGCCGCAAGCGCGGTATTCACCGCAGGCATGACCTGATCGCAGAACACCTCGAGCGAGCGCAGGGTGTTGGCAAAGGGGATCGAAGCAATCTGCATGAAGACGCTTAGATGCGTGATGCCAAACTCGCGCGCTTCGGCCACGAGACGTTGCGTGATGTCTTCGGCATCGCCAATGATGGCGCGCTGCAGAACCGTGTCGATATCCGGTTCGTTGTCGAAGGGCACGATCTTGAGGTCCGCGCCCTCCATCAGCGGTTCGGCGCGGCGCATGTTGTTGGCCATGCGGGCATGGATCAGCACCTGCTCGGCTGCCGCACGGGCATCGTCTTTGTCCTGAGCGACATAGACATAGCGCTGCACCGCAAAGGGGAAATCATCCCCCGTCAGGCCGTTCTCGATGCGCGTTTCCTTGTACAACCGCCGCGCAGTGCCCACGATCGCGTTTGGTCCGATAGCCGGCGTGGTCAGCGTTTCGGCCCCGTAGTCGATCATCTTCTGGCGCATCTCTGGTGCGTTTCCGACGGCAAAGGTGCGGATACGATCTTGAACCGGAGCGATGGACAGGGCCGCGTCGCTGATCTGAATGTGGTCGCCCTGAAAGTCGATCACGCCGCCATAGACGCCCTGTTCGATGCAATCCCAGGTTTCCAGCCCGCGCATCAGACGGTCGTCGATATCGAATCCGAATTTCTTAAATTCGCGGGGCTGATAGCCAGTGCCCAGACCTAGAACCAGACGGCCCTCGGTCAGTTGATCTGCTAGGCAGATATCTTCGACCAAACGCAAGGGTTCGTAGAAAGGCATCACCACCACCGCAGGGCCGACCTTGATCCGTTTGGTGTGGGCAGCCATGTTCGCGGCTGTCATCAGCGGCGAGGGCGAGATGCAATAGTTCGATAGGTGATGTTCGGCGAACCAGGCGACGTCAAAGCCTGCCTCATCCACCATTTTCGTCATGGTGCGCATCTGGTTGAACACATCCGCATGCGACGAGCCATCAACAGGCTTGGTCATCAGGTTGAACAACGAAAATTCCATGTCGTTGGGGCTCCGGTCTGGCTACATCACTTGGTCTGTGCAGTTTGTCGGAAAGCTGGCAAAGCACCAAATGTTGAATCCTTTACCAGTGGCAAAGAATTTCTTATGGAGATTGTGCCTCCTTCCGCAACCAAGTCAGAAAGGCCTGAACGCGCGGTTGTTCTACCCGCCGTTCGGGGCAGATAAAGTGGTAGGAATACGGCCCCTTGACCGGTTCGAATGGCAATTGCACCAAAGCCCCCGAGACCAGCAGATGCCGGGCAATCACATCGCGCACAACGCCAATGCCTTGACTATAGAGAATGGCGTTCACCGTGGCACTGCTGTCGCCGAAAAAGGCCCCCCGTTCGAACGCCGCAGGATCACCGCCATTTTTCTCGATCACAGCGCGCCACTCGCTGTAATTTGTGTCGTGCAGAAAGGGGCGATCCGCCAGCGCATTGATGTCCGACATGTCGCGCAACGTTTCGGCCGTTTGCGCAGAGGCCACAAGTATGTGCTTCTCGCCGAATAGGCGTTCCTCGTACCCGTCCTCGTACCCGCCTGGCCCCCAACGAATGGCGACATCTGCATCCTCTTGGCCAAAGCCTGTCTTTGCCACGGTCGACAGAGTGATCAAATCGACCGTAGGGTTGGCCGTCACAAACCGGTGCGCCCGCGCGGCAAACCATGTCGACGCAAACGAGGGCAGCAGACTAACCGTCAGCGTCGTCCGCCCGGCGTCCGGGGCCAGGTTCTGTACGCTTTCCCCCAGCGTATTTAGGATCTCGGCCACGTCTTCGGCAAATTGTTCACCTTGTTCGGTCAGCAGGATCATGTTGTTGCGGCGACGGAAGAGTTTGACGCCTAGTCGATGCTCCAACAGCTTGACTTGCTGGCTGACAGCCGGTTGTGTCAGGTTCAGTTCCGCTGCGGCCAGCGTAAAGCTCTGCAGCCGCGCGGCGGCTTCGAATGCGATCAGGGTCTGCAACGGCGGCAGCGGGCGACGCATTCGATTGCTGTCAAAGCCAACTGGTTCCAGTTTCGACAAAGCACCGGGGCGAAGATGATCCAGTTTGTTTCGAAGGGCGCGTCGCATCACAGGCCTGCATAAGTTTTTGTTAGGCAAAGCTTAAGCAATTCGTTCTTGTATTCAAGGCGGTCGCCGCCACAGAAATGCCTGAGACCGACGGAGGCGACATGCTGGACCCTACTGAATTTACATCCGCAATGCGCAAGGCGGTGACGCCTGTGTCAATTGTCACTACCAGCGGCGAGCACGGCCCGCATGGCGCGACCGTCAGCGCAGCCTGCTCCCTGACGGCAGCACCACCTGCAGTGCTGATCTGCATCAACAAGAAAAGCCGCATTCTGGGCATGATTGAGGAACACGGGATCTTTTGCGTGAACTATGTCGCGCCTCAGCATGACATGCTGGCGCTTGCGTTCGCCGGTGCCCCCGACCTTATGGATCAGCGTAGTTTTACCTCTGAACATTGGACGATTGACCAACGGACGAGCCTGCCGGTCCTGTCAAATGCTGCCGCAATCTTCACATGCCTGCATATTCAGACAGTCTCATTCGGCACGCACCGCATTCTGATCGGCAAGGTCGAACGCGCCGAAAGCTCTGAGACTAAACCGCTGGCGTATTGGAATGGCGATTTTCGTGAGCTGACCTATCCCAAATAGACCGGCGACCGAAGGAATTGGAGGTTGTGCCTGTTCAATACTGTGCAATCCTTTGCGTTGTGTTCAACGTCCGCAGCGTTGAGGTACTCTGGCGAATGACCGAAATGGGCCGATCCTTGATCCTAAGGGGCAAAGTTATCTTGGCCATTGTTATAAACCCTTCAGGCCAGCAACGATCCCAAAGTAATTGATACTGTGGTTCGTACGAGTGTCCGACCACATCCCCCGGTTTTGTCCGATCAGATTCAAGTTTCGGTGTTGACCCTGTCAGATACACAACGGTCTTACTCGCCCCATCCACCAGCACCCTCGGTGTATTTATCACCGCATCTTGTCTAGTTTGACTATTCCGAGACCTCGTGCGTCGAAAAGGCATCCGCGTAGTCGGGATGCCAGCGTGAAAGAGCCGGGCGATTGTTGATGATATCGCCCATGGCCCATTCAACCCGTTTGCGGTCGCGTTCTTCTGACACATCGTTGTCAGGGCAGAGGATATAGAAGCCCCCGTCCGACATGCGCCTCAGCAGATAGTCAACGGCCTCTTCGCTTGTCCAGGCTGCGGCAGGTTTTTCCGGCATAAACTTTTCAATCATACCGGTATAGGTAAATCCCGGCACAAACAGATGGGCGGTGATATCCGCTTCGGCCTGCCGCAAGTCATGCGCAAGCATTTCTGTCATGACCTTCACAGCAGCTTTGCTGGTATTGTAAGCGGGGTTCCCGGGTGGTGTGGTGATGCCCTGTTTTGACCCAGTGTTTATCACTACTGCCGGACGCGCCGCCTTAATCATACGCGGCAGAAAAGCATGGACACCGTTCATGACGCCAAAAAGATTGACCTCAAACAATTTGCGCCAGTTTTCCGCGTTTTCCCAACTGCCGGACGGCACTGCGATACCGGCATTGTTCATCAGGACAGCCACCTCACCGAGCGCAAAGACCTGATCTGCCAAGGCATTCACAGCTTTGGCATCGCTAACATCCGTCGGAACCGCCTGAACAATTGCAGACGCCCCAGCCTGATCGCGCAATTCTGCCTCAGCTCTGTCCAAGGCCTCGCCCGCCAGATCGACCAGCACAACCCCCAAGCCGTCTTGAATAAATCGTTGGGCCGCGGCCTTGCCGACACCGCTTGCGGCCCCGGTTACAACAGCCAGGCCACCTTTTTCGATTGCTTTTCGGTACATGGAGCATCCCTTTTTTCTGCGAATGACTAAAGGGTCCTTAAGGGCGCCATCTTTTGCTTGAGGCCGTCAATGAACGTCTCGTCATCCTGTTGTTTGCGCGCGTTCAGCAATTCTTCGGCATCGGGCCCTGCGCGAAAACGCAGGCGGCTTCCGGTCTCGTTGGCCGCATCCCAAATGACTTGCGCGACCGTTTCTGGTTCAGAAGGGCTCGCGGCTAGTTTGCCAAAAAGACGCCCCATGGCTTCGGCCATAGGCGCGTAGTCCGGCAGGTTCTCATCCATCGCGAAATCGAAAGAGCTGCCGCCGAAGTTCGTCCGTATCATGCCCGGTTGGACAATACGGACTCGAATGCCGAGGGGTTCTAATTCGTAGTGCAGCGCCTCAGACAGCCCTTCTACTGCGAACTTGGTACCATGATAGAGCGCGCCAAGCGGAAATGTAATCTGTCCTCCGATGGACGAGATATTTATAACCGTGCCTGACCGGTTCTGGCGGAAATGAGGCAGAACCGCTTTGGTCACTTCCATCAACCCAAGCACGTTGGTGTCAAACTGACGTCGGATGCGATCCATCGAAAAGGCCTCTAGTGCACCGTAGGCGCCGTAACCCGCATTGTTCAACAAAACATCAATCTGGCCAAACCGTTCGATGCCATCGCGAACGGCCGTTGCAATTGAGCCCGCATCCGTCACATCCAGTTGGGCCAGATGCACGTTTTCCGAAGCCCCAAGATCGGTGCTGCCTGCAGGGTTGCGCATAGTGGCGACGACATTCCAACCATTCGCTTGGAAATGTCGGGCGGTTGCTGCGCCAATACCGGATGACGCCCCGGTGATCAGAATGGTTTTCACATTGTTGCTCCGCAAGTTTATAAGCATACAATAGTGACAAAAAAGAGGATGTATCTTTCTATATCTTCCAATTTTCTTGCCTAATTCTCCACAAGTAAGCGTTTTCAGTAATAGTCATTTTTATTCCGTGCTAGCGATGAGGGCAGACTGGAGGCATTCATGAGACCTCATACACTATTGGACTATGTTCGGGATCTGCTTGACCACGCGGGCGTCGCGCAGGGTGTCTTGACACATAAGGCAAGCGGGGCGGTTTTTCTCACCCATCCTTCGACCACTCAACATGACGCAAATGTCTACCGCCCGCTGTTGTGCGCGGTTTTACAAGGCGCCAAAGAGGTTGGGACCAGTACCAGAACGCTCTCCGTACAGGCAGGGCAGTCGCTGATCGTCAGCAACGCACTGCCGGTTGTCTCAAGGATTACCGAGGCCACACCCGAACGTCCCTACGTTGCGCTCGTGTTCCCCCTTGATCTGGATCTCGTGCGCGGTCTGGCATCCTCACTGCCTCAATCTTCTAGTAAACGCGTGTCGGATCCATTTTCGATCTGCCTAGCTGAAACCGATGATGACATGAAAAGCGCCCTGTTGCGGTATTTTCAGCAGTGCGAAACCGAAGAGACGCGTCACATGCTGTCACCGATCACGGCTAGGGAAATCCATGCCCGCCTGCTGATCGGGCAACATGGCGGCACGCTTCAAAAACTGGTGTGGCACGAAAACACGTCTAGCAGGATTCTCGCGGCGACACACGAAATCCGGTCAGATCTGGCCAATCCTCTTGTTGTCGGCGAGCTTGCCGGGCGTGTAGGTATGAGCAGTTCGGCCTTCTTCGAGCAGTTCAAGGCGGTAACGGGAACATCACCGCTACAATACCAGAAAGACCTGCGTTTGCTTCATGCCCGCAATGAGCTTCAATCTACCGGAGCAAAGATATCAGAGATTGCCTACGGGGTTGGATATGAAAGCCCAGCCCAATTCTCAAGAGAATATGCCCGCAAGTTCGGGCGCTCTCCAAGACAAGATCGGGTTTTCGAAACTGTTCAATAGCCCTGCAGGAAAAACGCAAACGCCAAGCCATGTAACGAGCCAAACTTTTCGGGCCGGTCAATTTCCGATAGCGGTCGTTTTAGTTACCGGCGAATTGGCAAGTTGTCCGCAATTCGGTCTTTGGCTGATATTGCGCGCGCAGCATGCGGTTGGTTTGCTAGGCCGCGCCGCAGTATGGGGTCAATGGAGTGAAGGTCTGATTTGGACGGAAAGCTGACATTTGCTACGTCTGCTAAGAGTAGGGGCCGTTGAGGTGAAGCGAACACTTAGTCTGAACCATAACAGCCAAATTGGTTAGACTATCAGTAGGGCATCCACTGTCGAGATTTCGCGACATCCGTTAAACTGCGAGCAGGAGGGTCCTATGCAGCGCCGACTCGCCGCGATCATGGCTGCCGATGTCGTTGGGTATTCGTCGTTGATGGGCAGCGACGAAACAGGGGTATTGTCCGCTCTCAAGACGTTGCGCATAGAGATTTTTGATCCCACAATTGCGAGACATCACGGGCGCCTCGTCAAGTTGATGGGGGATGGTGCTCTTGTCGAATTTGCTTCGGTTGTCGATGCCGTTAACTGTGGTGTCGAGATCCAGCGGGCAATGGCTGAGGCTGCTCCTGGCCTCGCCAACGGGTCGCGATTGCAACTTCGGATCGGGATAAACCTCGGTGATGTCATGATCGCTGATGGAGACCTGTATGGTGACGGGGTGAATGTTGCCTCTCGCATTGAAGGCCTGGCGGATCCAGGGGGCGTCGCAGTTTCTGAGAGTGTCGCGCAGCAAGCAATGGCAAAGGTAGATGCCGAGTTTGAGGATCTCGGCCCCAAAACCCTAAAGAACATCGCGGAACCGGTTCGGGTTTTTCGCGTCATGCCTGACGGAGCACCCGCCTCTGAACAGCGATCCAACAAACTTCCGTTGATGACCGGTGCATCGGTGTTGGTTTGTCTGGGCGTTGCAAGCTTGATTGCGTGGTGGATCAGCTTTGATCACGAGCCGTCCGATGCCATGACCTTTGATGAAGCCGCTCTGTTGTCAGAGCCAACAGGTCCGACCGTTGCGGTTCTGCCGTTTCAAAACCTTAGCAATACGGACGCCCGCGATTTGTTGGCTATTGGCATTGGCGAAGACATCATCGTTGAGCTGGGGAGCTACCAGGACCTCAATGTATTGTCCCGCCAATCCACCCATTCTGTTGGGCCGGGCGAAAGTGACCCGAGCAGCATCCGGCAGAAATTCGGCGCGGACTATGTGCTGGAGGGTTCCGTCCGGCAGGTTGCAGATCGTCTGCGCGTGACGGCAAGACTGATAGACACAACCTCGGGGCATCAGGTCTGGTCTGGGGCGTATGATGAAAGTCTTACGACTTCAAACATTTTAGACGTTCAACTGAGCATCACCGAAAAAGTTGCCTCTGCTCTGGGTGACGCAGGCGGGGCGATCAAGCGCATTCACGCAGGTCATGCGCGTGCGAAACCTCCGGAACTTCTCTCGTCTTATGAATGTTCCTTGCTGCGCGTTGGTTTTCTGAACCGACGAGATATGCAAGAGCGCGTCCGGGGCTGTATTGTGCGGGTTGTCGAGGACGAACCCGAGTATTGGCGCGGGTGGGCGCAATTGGCCGAGGCACTGCTGACCGATGTGAAGCTTTTTACCGGGCTTTATCCAGGGACACAGGACCAGAAAATCCAACGCGCGGAAGAGGCCGCGCGGAACGCGGTGTCGCTGAACCCGTATTCTGCGCGCGCTCATTTCCTTCTGGCGCTTGTGCTTCAGATTCAACGCGATCTTGACGGGTTCTTCTCGTCCGCCGAAACAGCACTGGCATTGGGAACCGATCGCTATCTGCAAGGGCAAATCGGCTATGAATTCATATGGTCCGGTCGTCTGAATTTTGGGGCTGCGCTTGTCGAAAATGCAATCGCGCTAGACCCAAATGCAGCAGACCCAAACTGGTATCAGGCGCTGGCCGAGTATCATTTCCTGAACGGAGATTACGAAACAGCGCTGAAGACCTATCGCAAGGGTGCACAGCCAGACGTCTGGTGGTCGGTTTCTATTGAGGTTGCAATTCTGGCTGAACTGGGTCCTCGAGACGCAGCCATTTCCGCGCGAGACAGGCTCTACAAAATTCGTCCGGGGATAAAAATTGCCGACATTGTCTGGATGTATCGGCGCTTTGCGCGCCCGGATCAACATATCCTGCCTTTTGTCGAAGCTTACAGAGCTGTGGACATGCCTGAAGGACGGTTTGCCCCGCTGCGGGAGGATAGTGCAGGCTGACCGCTACGATGCGGTCCTGCATGGAGTAGCATCAAGCCTGGCGCACCTTCTCATTCGGGCACCCCAGCCCTTTGTAAGCTTGCGAGCCAGATCCGTTGGTTTTCGAGGTGACTTTTTTCCCGCGAATTACCTGTTGCCAACGCGCCCAACTGCCGGGCTGCACCAAGTGCTTCTTCACAACGTTCCACATTAAACTCAGATGAATTCGCACCGAAGTACCTCTTGATCTGCAAAATCATCTCGCCGTTCTGGAGCGAGAAACTGGTAGTCCGTTTCGTACGACGCTTCCGGCAGATCAGTACGGAATGATCATGGATGTTGTCCAGAGCGTGAACATGCCGACGTGCGCGCTGCGCCAAATGCTAAAGACATACGTGACCGAGGTCGGTTACGCGAAGCCGCATTGGCGTTTGGTGCGACACCGCGCTATTTGCTGTGGCGTGTCGATCTTCCGCTTGCGGCGAAGACCATTATGGCAGGCGTGAACCAGACTATTCTTCTGTCTCTGGCGATGGTGGTTGTGGCCTCACTGATCGGTGCCAAAGGGCTGGGTGAAGATGTGCTTGAAGCTCTGCAATACGCGGCAGCGGGACAAGGCATTCTTGCCGGTCTAGCGATCTTGTTCTGCGCTCTGATCCTTGACAGGATTGTCGCCGGAAAACGATAGCCGCCGCCTTTGCGAAGGGAAGTCGGTCTAGAGCAGAAGCTGTTTAACGCAAGTAAATGGTCAAATGTGCGCCAAACCAGACACGCTCATCCTGCTTAGCGCCAAGCCAAGTTTGCGGGTGCTAACCTCAGACCGTTTCCGGCTCGGTTGCCGCCATGAGTGTTGGCAGGCCTCCGATCCGAGCAAGAAGAGACACGATATCATCCACCCCTTTGCGATGTCGAAGTGACGCAAATACGAAAGGTCTGCCGCTGCGCATCCGTGTCGCGTCGCGGTTCATGACGTCCAACGATGCGCCGACATGCGGTGCCAGGTCGGTTTTGTTGATAATCAGAATGTCGGATTTGGTGATCGCGGGGCCACCTTTGCGCGGGATTTCCTCGCCAGCGGCAACGTCGATCACGTAAAGCGTCACATCCGCAAGTTCCGGGCTGAATGTGGCTGACAGATTGTCGCCACCGCTTTCGATCAGCACCAAATCGACCTCCGGATGGCGGTCCTGCATTTCGGCCACGGCGGCAAGGTTGATCGAAGCATCCTCGCGGATCGCCGTGTGGGGGCAACCTCCGGTCTCGACACCGATGATCCGGTCCTGCGGCAGGATCTGCATGCGCATAAGCGCTTCGGCATCTTCGCGGGTGTAGATGTCGTTGGTGATCACGCCCACCGAAAGCTTGTCGCGCAGTGCCTCTGCCAGAGCGGCGGTCAGGGTGGTTTTGCCTGCACCCACGGGGCCTCCGATGCCCACGCGTAGGGGGCCGTTCATACTGGTCATGTTCGGAACATCCTTGAATATTGGGTTTCGTGTTTCATCGACGCGATGTCGGACAAGAAGGCGGTCGCGCCAAGGTCGTCCATTTTAGCTGCAAGAGCACCCGTTGCTACGCGTTGGCACAACGGGGTCAAATCCCGGATCAACCGCTGGCTTTCTGTCTGGCCCAACGGCACAAGACGTGTCGCGCAGGCGACCAGGTTCGACATGAATGCCTGAAGGTACATCTGCGCGGTCAGCGCCAAGGGCAGCCCCCACAGTCCGGCGGCATGGCCCAGCGCGACAGGATAGGTCAGGGGTGGCAGGTCAAGCGACCAGACATCGGCTGTAAGCCCGCTGAACGCCTCACCCAGAAGACGTGTTTCCCGCAGACGCTCGGATGAGGGACAGAAGGCGCGTGCGGTTTGATCGATTTCGGCCAGAGCAACTGCCGGAGCGGCATATGCCGCCGACAGCAAGATACAATCGTTGCGCCCCGTGCCGAACTCGACGACATCGGCAATCCACGCGCCTGTTTCGGCGACCGAGGAAACGCTGCCGCTCTCGATTTCCCATTCCAGCCCATGCGAATAGGCAAATCCGCCTACGGGGTAGGCAGGTGAGAGCCATTGCGCCAGCGTCAGTATGTCGGTGTCAGTGGGCGTGGCCATGGGTCCTGCCGTGGCCATAGGCCCCACCTTCGGGGGTGAAAGGTTCGCGCACCTCTCGCACCGTGGCGCCAAGCTTCAGCAACATATCGCGAATGACGTGATCGATCTGTATCAGCAGACGCTCGGTTTCGACCTGGCAGGGCGTATGACGGTTGCCGATATGCCAGGCGATGCGGGTCAGGTCAGGTGCGGTGACTTCCAGCAATGCTTCGGGGGCGGCCTGAATGACCACCTCGCGCCCATCATCAAGGACAAGCGCGCCACCGTGATCCAGCGAGGTGGTCTGGGCGAGGTCGATCAGAATTTGCTCGCCGCTGTCGCAGGTCAGAACCTTGCGGCGCAGAAAGCGGTCTTCATAGGTCAGCGACAGATGATCGGCCGGTTCACCATGTGAGTGGTTCGAATATTGGCGCGCGGTGCAGAGTAGGGCGGTCATATGCTTGCCCCCTCTGCAGCGGAGATTTTCAGAGCCAGATCGAGTCCGCGAATACCCGGTGAACGATCCGATCCCGTGTAAGTCCACGTTTGCGAAGTTCTTCGTCGCTGAGCGATTGCAGGAATTCGACTTGCCGTACGCGTGTCTGGGCTTCGGCCACGCGGATCAATGCCAAGTAGATTCGCGATGTGGTGGATGCGATCAGGCCGGACAGTGAAACCCGTGCCGGAGTGTGCGTTGCTGAATGTGCCATTTGGACCCTCGTTTCCGTTGGTCCTCCCATGAGCTTGAAAATGTGTCATGTCAGCCTCATTGAGTAGTGGGTTTTTGGTCATGGCCGCGTTGCAAATGCAGCAACGCAGCACAATTTTTGGTCAAAACATAAAGTACCGCTGGGCCATCGGCAGAACCTCGGCCGGTTGGCAGGTCAGCAATTCGCCATCGGCGCGGACTTCGTAGGTTTCGGGATCAACCTCAACCTGCGGCGTGGCGTTGTTCAGCAGCAGGTCGCGCTTGCCGATATTGCGGGTGTTTTCGACGGCAACGGTTTGCTTTGCCAGTCCCAGTGTATCACCAATCCCCGCAGCCTGCGCCGCGCCCGAGACGAAAGTGATCGCCGAATGCTCGACCGAGCGCCCATAGGCCCCAAACATAGGCCGGCTATAGACCGGCTGCGGTGTGGGGATCGAAGCATTAGGGTCGCCCATCTGCGCGCAGGCAATGGTGCCACCCAGCAGAACCATCTCGGGTTTGACCCCAAAGAAAGCTGGGTTCCACAGCACCAGATCGGCGCGTTTGCCTTCTTCGATGCTGCCGATCTGATGGCTTAGACCGTGGGCAATCGCCGGGTTGATCGTGTATTTGGCGATATAACGGCGCACGCGAATATTGTCGTTTTCGCCGGTTTCCTCGGGCAGGCGACCGCGTTGTTTCTTCATCTTGTCGGCGGTCTGCCACGTACGGATCAGAACCTCACCCACGCGGCCCATGGCCTGACTGTCGGATGCGATGATGCTGAACGCGCCCATGTCGTGCAGAATGTCCTCGGCTGCGATGGTTTCACGCCGGATGCGGCTTTCGGCAAAGGCCACGTCCTCGGGGATGGATTTGTCGAGGTGGTGGCACACCATCAGCATGTCCAGATGCTCTTCGACCGTGTTCACGGTGAAGGGGCGCGTCGGGTTGGTGGACGAGGGCAGAACGTGGTTCTCGCCACAGATCTTGATGATGTCGGGGGCATGACCGCCGCCTGCGCCCTCGGTGTGGAAGGCATGGATCGTGCGGCCCTTCATGGCGCCCACGGTGTTCTCGACAAAGCCGGATTCGTTCAGCGTGTCGGTGTGGATCATCACCTGCACGTCCATCGCATCGGCCACCGAGAGACAGCAATCGATGGCGGCAGGGGTCGTCCCCCAATCCTCATGCAGTTTCAGGGCGCAGGCACCTGCGTTGACTTGTTCTTCCAGCGCGGCGGGCAGCGAGGCGTTGCCTTTGCCTGCAAAGGCGAGGTTCATCGGAAAGGCGTCGGCGGCCTGCAGCATCCGCCCGATATGCCAAGGGCCGGGGGTGCAGGTGGTGGCCAACGTCCCATGGGCCGGGCCAGTGCCGCCGCCCAGCATGGTGGTCAGGCCGGAATGCAGCGCATCTTCGATCTGTTGCGGGCATATGAAATGGATATGGCTGTCGAACCCGCCGGCGGTCAGGATACGCCCTTCGCCTGCAATGGCCTCGGTGCCGGGGCCGATGATGATGTCGACACCGGGCTGCGTGTCGGGATTGCCGGCCTTGCCGATCTTGGCGATGCGTCCGTCTTTCAGACCCACATCCGCCTTGTAGATGCCCGAGTGATCCACGATCAGCGCATTGGTGATGACCGTGTCCACGGCCCCCTCGGCCCGCGTGGTCTGAGACTGCCCCATCCCATCACGGATCACCTTGCCGCCGCCGAACTTGACCTCTTCGCCGTAGAGCAGCGCATTGTCGCCCGTTCCCCCAATCGCGGCAGCGCCGGCGCGTTCGGCGGTCAGGTCGCGTTCAACTTCGATCACCAGATCGGTATCTGCCAGCCGCAGCTTGTCGCCGGTGGTGGGGCCGAACATGGCGGCATAGTCAGAGCGTTTGATTGTTGCTGGCATCAGAGCGACCCCATGACCTTTTGATTGAACCCGTAAACCTTGCGCGCCCCCCCGATGGGGATCAGCGAGACTTCGCGCGCCTGACCGGGTTCGAACCGAACGGCGGTGCCCGGCGCGATGTCCAGACGCAGGCCATGTGCGGCAGTGCGGTCGAATTCCAGCGCGGGGTTGGTTTCGGCGAAATGATAGTGCGAGCCGACCTGAACCGGGCGGTCGCCGGTATTGGCGACCATGAGGGTGATTGCCTCGGCATTCGCGTTCAGGGTGATCTCACCCTCGGCTGGGAACAGCTCACCGGGGATCATTTGTTCAGCTTTGTCATCACGACCAAAGCTGCCAGCGCGACAACCGCCAAACCGACGCTCAAAGTGGCATAGTCTGTGCCATGCGCATGAATATGCGTGTCGGTATGGGCGGCTGCAGGGCCAGCAAGGATCAGGGCTGGGAAGAGCATACGGGTCATATTTATGTTCCTTTGTTAGCGAATAGGGTTGTGGACGGTCACCAGTTTGGTGCCATCAGGGAAGGTGGCTTCGACCTGAACTTCGTGGATCATCTCAGGCACGCCTTCCATGCATTGCGCGCGGGTGATCACTTCGGCCCCGGCTTGCATCATGTCAGCCACCGATCGGCCGTCACGCGCACCTTCGACCACCGCGTCGGTGATCAGGGCGATCGCCTCGGGGTGGTTCAGCTTGACGCCGCGGGCCAGCCGCTTTCGGGCGACCTCGGCGGCCATGGCGACCAGCAGTTTGTCTTTTTCACGGGGGGTCAGGTTCATGTCAGATCATCCAGCATCTGGGAAGTGTGTCATTGTTCAATCGCCGCAGAACCGGCATCAGCGTGCGGCGGAGGGTAAAGCTGTTCTCGGCCAGCACCCGGATTACCAGCAGATCGTCTTGGATCAGCGAGGCTCCGGCGGTTTCGGATAGCATATCGCGGATGGGGTCGAGTTGGCCCTCGGCTGTGGGAGAGACAAAGGCAACCAGCGCCATTGCCCCCGCGCCGCCTGCGATATGCGGTTTGGCCAGATGCGCGTGCAGATCACCGGTGAACTGCATCGCGTCGAGAAACAGGGGGGTGCCATCGCGCAGGATCTCGACCCGGTCGCGCAGGCAGATATCGGTCAGGGTCTCGCCCATCGCCATGCGGCCAAAGACCAGCGGTTCTACCATCAGTGCGGTTGCTTCCGGGGCAAGGTCGATCTGCAACCGACGCTCCAGCGCGCTGCCGTCAAACAGGATGGTTTCCTGCGGCAGCCAGTTCAGCCGCGCACCCGGAGCGACGCTTAGGTGGTTCACGATCTGGCCCGAGGGACCAGGTTTGGCTTTATACGCGCGCTCGCAGGCCTGAGTTGTTAGCGTCAGGGTGGTGTCGTCGCCCGCATGGCCGTTAAAGCGGAAATTGTCGCCGCCGGTGATCCCGCCAGCGGTGTTCAGCAGCACCGCATCCAGTGCGTCGCCATCGGTGCGCGGAAACAGGCACTTGAACGAGCCCGACTGCCGGAACCCGTCCAGAACCGAGGATGTGCCCAATCGTTTGGCACTCAGCCGAATCGCACCTTGCGCGCGCGGCGGGGTCGCGGCTTGCGTGGGCAATATCGAGGCATGATGTGTAATGGCGCACCTGCGGATCACTTTGTTCTGCCGCTTGTTTCGCCGTTTGGACGTCGGAACTCTATTCTGCCTTGTCGGAATTGGGCCAATATCCGGCGGATTGGATTAATTTTTGAGCGAATTGGTTAACGACTGCCTGAAAATTAAACAAATGAGGCGGATTGTCGGAAATGATCTGTCAACTATTTGCCAAATTCTCTGCGATGCAGAAACGGTATGGGTGCCCGCCACGGGGACGATCCCCGAGGGTGTGTGACGGCTGCGCGAATTGGACCTCGGACACAACCGCCACACGGATCGCAACAACAGTTGCGGGGATCAGGTAGAAGAAGAGTGCGTATCTGCGCAAGCCCTCTCTCCCGGCCCCGCCCAGGAGAATCATATGACATCTCTCAAATCCACGCTCGCCGGATCTCTTGTCTTTGCCGCCATGGCGACCGCTGCACTGTCTGCCGAAGACACGATCAAAGTCGGTGTATTGCACTCGCTTTCTGGCACCATGGCGATTTCGGAAACCACGCTGAAAGACACCATGTTGATGCTGATAGACCAGCAAAACGCCAAGGGTGGCCTGCTGGGCAAACAGCTTGAGGCGGTTGTCGTCGACCCCGCATCCGACTGGCCGCTGTTTGCCGAAAAGGCGCGCGAGCTGCTGACCGTGCATGAAGTGGATGTGATCTTCGGCAACTGGACCTCGGTCAGCCGCAAATCGGTTCTGCCGGTGATCGAAGAACTGAACGGCTTGCTGTTCTACCCGGTTCAGTATGAGGGCGAAGAATCGTCCAAGAACGTCTTCTACACCGGTGCCGCGCCGAACCAGCAGGCAATCCCTGCGACAGACTATTTCCTGGAGGAGCTGGGGGTCGAGAAATTCGCTCTGCTCGGCACAGACTATGTCTACCCCAGAACCACCAACAACATTCTGGAAAGCTATCTGAAGGGTAAAGGCATCGCGGACGAGGATATCTTCGTCAACTACACCCCCTTCGGTCATTCCGACTGGTCCAAGATCGTTGCGGACGTGGTTGCGCTGGGTGCAGATGGTAAGAAAGTCGGCGTGATCTCGACCATCAATGGCGACGCAAATATCGGCTTCTATAAGGAACTGGCAGCAGCAGGCGTTTCGGCGGACGATATTCCGGTCGTGGCCTTCTCGGTCGGAGAAGAAGAACTCTCGGGTCTGGATACCACCAACCTGGTCGGTCACCTGGCCGCGTGGAACTACTTCCAGTCGGCAGATACCGATGTGAACGCCGAATTCGTTGAGACGTGGAAAGCCACCATGGGTGAAGACCGCGTGACCAACGACCCGATGGAAGCACACTATATCGGCTTCAACATGTGGGTGAACGCCGCGACTGAAGCCGGCTCGACCGAAGTCGACGATGTGCGCGCCGCGATGTACGGCCAGGAGTTCCCGAACCTGACCGGTGGAACCGCAGTCATGCTACCGAACCACCACTTGGCCAAACCGGTTCTGATCGGTGAGATTCAGGAAGACGGTCAGTTCGACATCATTAGCGAAACTGACGTTGTTCCGGGCGACGCCTGGACCGACTTCCTGCCGGAATCGGCGGTACTGAAGTCTGACTGGAAAGATCTGGGCTGCGGTATGTACAACACCGAGACCAAGACCTGCGTTCAGACGCTGTCGAACTACTAAACGACACGCAAGGCGGGTGTGATCGCCCGCCTTGCCCTTAAGACACCTCGGGTTTCTCTACATGTTACGACTATTCCTTGCGGGCCTCGCAATCCTGTGCGCCTGCCTGACGGCCAACGCGCAAGAGGGCGGTCTGCAACCGATCCTGCAAGAGCATCAGGAGATCATCGCCAAAAGCTCGCGCAAGACGATCGGACCGGCGATTGAAGCGATTGCCAGCAGCGGGTTGCCGCAAGCGCAGGTCATGCTTGAGACGTGGGCCGCTAAAAATGTGTGGATGCGCAAGTCCGATGGCCTGTTCTTTGCCGGCAAAAAGGGTGAAGGGCGTTCATATGAGCTGACCGATTTCGACACCGGAGAGGTCGTCGGGACGTTTGAGAAATCCGACCTGAAACAGTTGAAACCCAATAGCGGCATCCGCGCGATGATCGGCACGGCACTGGTACAATTCCAACTGACCGACCCGGATCGTGCAAAACGACTGGCCGCTTTGACGTCTATCCAACGCGATCCCGAGGGCGCTCTGCTTGAGCCGCTGCGCGCGTCGATTGATGGCGAACCCGACGCCGATCTGAAAGCGCAGAAGCAACGCCTCGAGCGGTTGCTGACCATCGGCTACGACGAAGATACTGAAGCCCGTGTGGCCGCGATCGAGGAGATGTCCGACGATCTGGGTGTGGACGTGCGCGCGGCTTTGAACCCTCTGGTCGTGACCAAGCTGCAGACGGCGACAGATTTACCTTCGGATGTGAATATCGCCGGTGTACTGCAACCGGGCTCGAATGACCTGTCGCGTGATGCCGCCTATGATCTGTTGGTCGCGGGTGACCTAGCCAAACCCCGTGTATCGCCCGATGACATCCGCACGGCGCTGGCCGCCAATATAGACGGAGGCCGCGTGGGCGGTGTTCCGGTTGCGCAACTGACCACTGACGCCGCCCGGGCGCAGGCTTATGCGGCATTGGCCGAAGCCGGAACTGTCCCCGCGTTGATCACGCAGACTGACATCGACGCAGCGCTGGGCGCGCATGTGTTCTTTGAAACCTATACCGAGCCTTCTCCTGAAGTCACAGCCGCCGCCGAAAAGGCGCTGGACCAAATCGAACTGAAGGTCGGCCTGAACCAGACCCTCGACCTTACTCTGGACGCGATTTCTCTGGCCTCGATCTATTTCCTCGCCGCTATCGGTCTTGCCATCACCTTCGGCGTGATGGGCGTGATCAACATGGCCCATGGCGAGTTCATCATGATGGGCGCCTATACCGGCTATGTGGTGCAGCAGTTTATCCCCGACCATACGCTGTCGATCATCGTCGCCATCCCGATGGCCTTTGCCGTCACTTTCGCCATGGGCGTCGCGATGGAGCGGCTGGTGATCCGTTGGCTTTATTCTCGCCCGCTGGAGACTCTGCTGGCGACGTTTGGTATCTCTATTGCGCTGCAACAACTGGCCAAGAACATCTTTGGCACGCAGGCCCGCCCACTGACTGCACCGGGCTGGCTGGACGGAGCATGGGTGCTGAACGATGTGGTCTCGATCAGTTACATCCGTATCGCGATCTTCGTTCTGGCGATGATCTTTCTGGGACTGTTCCTGTACATCATGAAACGCACGCGGCTGGGGCTTGAGATGCGCGCCGTCACGCAGAACCCGCGCATGGCCGGGTCGATGGGCATCAACCCGGGGCGGGTGAACATGCTGACCTTTGGCCTCGGCTCGGGCATCGCCGGGATCGCGGGGGTTGCGATTGGGTTGTTCGCCAAGGTCACGTCCGACCTAGGCAGCGATTATATCGTGCAAAGCTTCATGACCGTGGTTGTCGGCGGTGTCGGAAACATCTGGGGCGCGCTGGCAGGCGCGGGCATGATCGGCTTCCTCCAAAAGGGGATCGAGTGGATGAACCCCTCGAACACCCTCGCGGCGCAGACCTACATGATCATCTTCATCATCATCTTCATTCAGTTCCGGCCAAGGGGCATCATCGCCCTAAAAGGCCGCGCGGCGGGGGATTGAGCCATGGAACGCAGCTTTGTCGCCAAAAACCCATCGGTGTTGGTCTTTCTGGCTATCCTGTCCCTGTTCACTTTGGGCGTCACCGTCCTGTCCGAAGGGTTCGGGATCGGCGTGATCTCGACCAGTTTCGTCAAGACGCTGGGCAAAACCCTGTGCCTTTGCCTGATTGCCGTAGCAATGGATCTGGTCTGGGGCTTCACCGGCATCCTTTCTCTGGGCCATTTCGCCTTTTTCGGGCTGGGCGGTTACATGATCGGCATGTGGCTGATGTATGAACGCACGCGGCTGATCGTCGTCGAGTCACTGTCGCAAGCCGAAATCCCTCCGACGTCATCCGAAGTCGTGGACGCCATTGGTACGCAAATCTTCGGCGTGGTTGGTTCGTCCGAATTCCCGTTGATCTGGGCCTTTTCGGACAGCCTGTTCCTGCAACTGGCGCTGGTGGTGCTGGTGCCGGGCCTTCTGGCGCTGATCTTCGGTTGGCTCGCTTTCCGCAGCCGTGTCACGGGTGTCTACCTGTCGATCCTGACCCAAGCCATGACCTTGGCGTTGGCGCTGTATCTGTTCCAGAACGACAGCGGATTGCGCGGCAACAATGGCCTGTCGGGTTTGCAGAACCTGCCGGGTGTTACCACCTCGCAGGACGTGGTGTCGGTCTGGTTCCTGTGGGCCTCGGCACTTGCGCTTGGCTTGGGATACATGCTGGCGGCATGGGTGGTGTCGGGCAAGTTCGGCTCGGTCATTCGCGGCATCCGCGATAACGAGGCGCGGGTGCGGTTCCTCGGCTATTCGGTCGAGGTCTACAAGCTGGCCGTCTTCACTCTGACCGCCTGCATCGCCGCCATCGCGGGGGCACTCTATTATCCGCAGGCGGGCATTATCAACCCCGAGGAAATGGCCCCCATCGCCTCGATCTATCTGGCCGTTTGGGTCGCCATCGGCGGGCGCGGTCGCCTGTACGGTGCCGTCATCGGCGCGGCGTTCGTCAGTCTGCTTAGCACATGGTTCACCGGCGGGCAGGCCCCGGACATCCCGCTGGGCTTCTATACAATCAAATGGGTTGACTGGTGGCAGGTGCTGCTGGGCGTGTCCTTCGTGCTGGTCACACTGTTCGCCCCACAAGGGATCGGGGGGCTGTTCGACCTCTGGACCAACCGCAGGGCACCGCAGCGCCACGGTGCGGCCCTGGGGCCTGATGAAAGCGCGTTGCGCGAAAAGGAGGCCGCGGAATGAGCACTCTGCTAGAAGTCAGCGGCGTTTCCGTCACCTTTGACGGGTTCCGCGCCATCAACAACCTGTCGTTCCAGATCGGCAACGCGGAACTGCGCGCCGTGATCGGGCCGAACGGTGCGGGCAAGACCACTTTCATGGATATCGTCACCGGCAAGACACGTCCTGACGAAGGCCGCGTCATCTGGGGCGAGAAATCCGTTTCCCTGCTGCGCATGAGTGAGGCCAAGATCGCGCAGGCCGGGATCGGGCGGAAATTCCAGAAACCCACCGTGTTCGAAGATCAGAGCGTGCAGGAAAACCTGCTGATGGCGCTGAAGAACAAACGCGGATGGTTGGGCGTGCTGTTCTACCGCCCTTCAAAGGGCGATCTGGAGAAAGTCGAGGAACTGGCCGCCGAGATCGGCTTGAAGGACGAGTTGACCCGCAAATCGGGCGAACTCAGCCACGGGCAGAAGCAATGGCTTGAGATTGGGATGCTTCTGGCACAGGAGCCGCGCTTGCTTTTGGTAGACGAACCCGCTGCCGGGATGACCCCGCAGGAACGCGAACACACCACCGATCTTCTGGTGCAGGCCGCGAAAACCCGCGCCGTGGTTGTGGTGGAGCATGATATGGAGTTTGTCCGCCGTCTGAACTGCAAGGTGACTGTGTTGCACGAGGGCTCGGTTCTGGCCGAGGGGTCCTTGGACCACGTGACATCAAATCAGGACGTCATCGACGTTTATCTGGGGCGCTAGGCGATGCTGAAACTGAACGATCTGACCCTGCACTACGGGCATTCGCAAATCCTGCACGGTGTTTCGATGCAAGCCGCGCAGGGTGAGGTGACCTGCGTGATGGGCACCAATGGTGTCGGAAAGACCAGCCTGATCAAGGCAATCTCGGGCACGCATCCCCGCTCTGGCGGTACGCTGGAGCTGAATGGTGAGGCCCTCCCGCCCTTTCCGGCGCATAAAATGGCGTGGAAGGGGGTGGCATACGTTCCCCAGGGGCGCGAGATCTTTCCCCTGCTGACTGTGCGCGAAAATCTGGAAACTGGCTTTGCCTGCCTGCCGTCCAGCGAACACTTTATCCCCGATGAGATTTTCGACTTGTTCCCGGTTCTCAAGAAAATGCAGAACCGCCGCGGAGGTGATCTGTCAGGTGGCCAGCAACAACAACTCGCCATCGCACGTGCCCTGATCACCAAACCCAGCCTGCTGCTGCTGGATGAACCTACCGAGGGTATTCAGCCCAACATCATCCAGCAGATCGGTGAGGTCATTCGCCATCTGCGCTCTAAAGGTGAGATGGCGATCGTTCTGGTCGAGCAGTATTTCGATTTCGCCTATGACCTCGCTGACCGCTTCGTTGTTCTGAGGCGCGGTGAGATTTTGATGCAAGGATCGCGGCAAGAGCTGTCGCGCGACCGGGTTCTGCAAGGCGTAACAGTGTAGAACACTCAATCCGCGTATTGGGTGCAAATGTGGCCGATCTGTGTCCTCAGATCGGCCATAGACGTGTTTGCGTGTGAAATAAGCGGGAATCACCGATCGAATCGCTGATTCAACGCAAGAGCAAGGTCACAAATCTGCCTTAAACGACAAAAATTTCCCGTTATACGGGAAAACCTTTTCGTTTGTGGGGAGGCTCTAAAGGTTCACGGCTGGTAAACATTTTATTAACGGGGATGCTGCCTGGTACCTCGTAAGCGTGCGGATTTCGCACTTGGTAAAACAGTCTGGAGTAAAAATTATGTCGAATACTATTCGCAATTTCTATCTGAAGCTGCGCAAAGACGAGCGCGGTGCGACCCTGGTCGAATATGGCGTGGCCCTGCTGCTCGCCGTTATTGTTGGCGGTACTGCACTGATTAGCATCGCGGAAGACACCTCGGCCAACTTTGATGATGCGGCAAATGTTCTTGACAGTGTTCGCGCGGTGGTTCCGGCACCCTAATATTATAGTTTGTTCTGCGGCAGTCACGGTAGTTGGTTGGGCTATGTCTTGTTACATTTTGTCACGAGATACCAAGCACACTTGTTAGGAAGTAATCTAAGCGCCGCAGAGCTGACGTTAGTGAAGTTGCCCCCGCCTTTTTGATGGGGCGGGAGCAACACGTAGATGGTAAAATGCGTCAGAGTGAATGCTAAACTGCTCAGTCTTTTTGAACACCGCCCAAACCTGACAGCCATTATTACTTTCGGAAATTGGAGGGCAAAATGCGCGTTAAATCTCTATTAATGTCAATCTTCGGTATTGGTCTCGCTGGAGGCGCTGTGCTCTGGACCCAAGACCAGCTTGAGCGAAACCAAGCAGCAGCTGTGGATGCGAGTATCGTGCGGGTTGTGGCTGTATCAGAAGACATTCCGTTTGGAAGCCCGATTGAAAGTCATAAATTGACTACGATCGAGTGGCCAGCCGAAGCAGTGCCCGTTGGTGTCTTTACCAATTACAACGATGTTCTTCCCACGGCGGGTGGAGAACCGCGCCGGGCCAAACGCGCATTGGCCCAGGGTGAAATTCTTCTTGCTTCGAAAGTATCAGAATTTGGCGAGAAAGTTACCATCGTGCAGACGCTTGGCGAAGGTAATCGTGCCATGGCGATCAACGTAAATGCGCAAACCGGCGTCGGTGGGTTTGTAACCCCTGGTGACTATATCGACATTGTTCTGACGCGCGGGCGAGATGAGGAGTTGCGCGCCATTACGATCCTTCAAAATATCCGCATAATTGGTGTCGACCAGCAAGCCGATGAAGAAATTGACAGACCTGGCATTGCGCGGACCGTTACCGTCGAGGTGACTCCGGAACAAAGCCAGCGTTTGGCCCTGGCACAGAAGGCCGGACAGCTGAGCCTGTCTCTGCGTTCACTGGATGAGACTGAAAACAAACCTCTTGAGGCTGTACGTTTGAGCGACATCCTGCTGGAAAAATCACCAGTCGAAGATGGTACCCCGCAACCTGTTGTGAAAGTGCGTCGCGGTATCTCGGACGTTCAGGAAGAGAAGGTAACTATTACGGCAACCGACGACGAGGTTCCGCTTACGGACACATCCAGCACCGTGAATTGATGCTAGTCAGGGTCAGGGAGGGTAAACGATGACTTTTGTTTCCAAGTTCCAGAAAGAAGAAGACGGAACGATCCTGATTTTTGTGGCACTTAGCCTGGCCATGATCCTCGGCTTCGCCGCCCTGACCTTTGACCTTGGCCGTATGGCCTCGACCCAGACCGACCTGCAGTCTTATGCCGACCATGTGGCATTGGCCGCGGCGGGCGAACTTGACGGCAATGCCGACGCTATTACCCGCGCGCGTACAGCCGCCGAGAACATGATCGCGGATCGCCAATTCTTTGCCGATGGGGATCAGACGCTTGACTCGGCCGCCGATTTCAGCTTGCGCTTTCTGACCGGTTTGCCGGACCCTGCTGTCGACCCTGATGATGATGACGCGGTCGACGCATTTGTGACCACCGATCCACTTGCGGCAGTTATGGTCGAGGTGCAAGCAACGCCGCGAACCGTTCTCCTGCCCTTTACACGTGGTTTGGCTGCGTTGTTGGGGGCCCCTGCTCCGAATGAACAAGTCGGCGCGACCGCGATTGCTGGCTATACAGCTTTTGCTTGCGATGTGACGCCTCTGATGTTTTGCATCCCGAATGGCTGGACGGCTAACGCAAATGTCGGTCAGGCTATCCAGTTGCGTACCGGTGGCAACAGTTCGGCCTGGGGGCCGGGCAACTTTGGCTTCCTTGATCCTCAAGATATCGGGATCAATCCCAACGGCCCCTGTGCGGGTTTGAATGGATCAAGCCTTTATATCTGCCTTATCGCCGCCGAGGGTAACTTGACTAAGTGTGTGTCGCAGCGTGGGGTGGACACGGAACCGGGGCAACGGAACGGTATTGGTTCGGCCATCTATAACTCTCGTTTTGATTTATTCCTCGCAACGATGAACAGCTTGCGGAATGATCCTGCCTATGCCCCTGGTCCTCAAGTTATTGCTGGGTGGGAGAATCCGACGGGCCAGTGCTTGAAAAACAATCCAACGATTTCAGATGACACCATGCCGTTCCCGCGCGACGACTGTTTTGATGCCGGAAACTGCGCCACATTGGTGCCCGAAGGTGCCGGCCGCTTCGGTGATGGGGACTGGGATGATGGGAGAGCCGCCTATTTGGCGACGAACTATGGTACTGGAACAGACCCTTTAAACCCGCTGCAACCACATCCGCTGATTGCTGATGGGACCATAAGCTTGCCTACCGGCAACACGCGCTACCAGATGTATCTGGATGAGATTACCAAGTTCGCTGGCCGTGACATTCTTGAGGGACGCAGTGAAACTGGTCGTCGGCAATGTGCGAGCACAACGAACCCTGACCCTGATCGCCGCACATTCATCGCCGCCGCTATCGATTGCGATACCAATCCAGTTGCAGGTCGAGCTGTGGACGTGCCGGTGCAGGAATTCGTAAAAGTCTTTCTGATCCAGCCACTGGAGCAAACCTCGGGAACTGATTTCGATATCTACGTCGAAGTGGTCGAACAGGTCGGTGGCGCCGGAACCGGTATTGACGAAGGTATCTTCCGCGATGTCGTGAGGTTGTACCGGTGAAACGTCTGATGTCCCTTATCTCACGACTCAAGCGCTGTGAATCCGGTGCTCCGATGGTCGAATTCGCACTGGTCATGCCCCTGATCTTGCTGTTCTTGGCGGTGATCATCGAAGGGGGCAGGATTACATGGATACACCAATCCACATCCGCCGGGGTCCGCGACGCTTCGCGAATGATTGCGCGTATTGCACCATTGGATCTGTGCGAGACGGGGACCCCCGGCGATTTTCAGGATTTGGAAGATTTGGCGACTGATATTGTTGAAACACAATTGGATGGGTCGACTGTAATTCCGGCAGGCGCAATTTTGTCGGATGTGTCTTTCGCTTGTTTCGAGCGGGCTGGTGACTATCGTTTGAATCCCACCTCGGTGGTCGAGGTTACGGCCGATGTACGCATTGATTTGATATTTGGTGGAATTTTTGACTTTTTTGGTGACGGGGTTGGCGCGTTGAATTTCCAAGTTGCGGATCAAAGCAGGGTGTATGGCGTATGAACCAGGTTCTTCATATCCTACAAGCGTTTGCCCGCAATCAGCGTGGTGCCGCTTTGGTCGAGTTGGCAATCGTCATCCCGCTTTTTCTGTTCCTGATTTTCGGGGTCGTAGACTACGGGCGTCTTTACTGGTCGACGACGGCGTCGCAAAAAGCGATGCACACCGCTGCCCGTTTGGCGACGGTTGGCCCACCGCAATGTGGAGCGTTGCCGGCAACTCACACACTGGGCCCTGGTGGAGATGCGAATACCCGTTTTGGGGCCTTGTGCCGAAGCAATGGTGGCATTTGCGCTGTCCCCAATCTTCCGGCGCCGTGCACGCTGGATACTTCGACCCCGTACGGCGCGCGCATCTGGAACCAGATCGGTCCTCTGTTGCCGCCGGGCACAGGACCTGCGAATGTACAGTTCACTTATTCACATGATGCCCGTCTGGGATTCCTAGGTGGTCCCTATACCCCGGTCGTGACGGCTGATTTGATCGGTGTCGATTTCAATTTCGTAATGCCGCTGGCTGGTCTGGCTGCGTTGGCCTCGGGCAATCCGGCGGTCACGTCCAATACCCCGAACAGTATTTCCCTTCCCGCGATGAGCACTTCGGTTCCTGCCGAAGACCTGGCTGTCGGGGCGGTAGAGTAAGGAGTAAGATAATGAATTCCAAGCAGATTTCAGTGTTTTTGATTTCGCCCGATGAAGAGATTTACTCGGCCATCGAAGGATCTCTGGCGGATCAGGAGAATTGCAGCTTTACCGGTCGGAAAGAAACGGTGTCCGGCGTCAATGGAAAGGCCGCAAACCTTGCGTCTTTGCATGATGTTGTCCTGTTCGATGTCGAAGATGACGCCGATGGTGCGTTGAAGACGGCGCAGAATATCTGCGATGCGCGGATGCCCAATGCCATTATCATCGCGCTGGCCCCCGAAGATCTACCGCTGGAAAAAGCGCGGCAGCTTACGAAACTGGGCGTGGACGAGGTATTGCCCCGAAATGCCATCAACGAAGAGATCGTGCCGCAGGTGGATGCGATCCGCAACCGCCGTCAGGCGCAACTGCCCACCGTTTGGAGTGGACATGCAACTCTCGGCAAGGTGATTGCGGTTGCCAAGTCGCGTGGCGGGGTTGGGTCCTCGCTGGTGGCTGCGAATATGGCAAACGAGTTGCAGGCCAAGGAGGGTTTCTTCAAGAAGAAAGCGACCAATGAGGTTGCGGTTGTGGATCTGGATTTCCAGTTCGGGTCGATCGCGGCGCTGATGGACGTGGAAGAAAGCGACGCGATGTGGCGCATGGCGATGGATGAAAGCATCCCCGACGGTGCGTTTCTGGAACAGGCTATGGTCAAGGCACCCTGCGGTGTTGACGTTCTGGCTGCACCCTCGCGCTACGGCCCGCTGTCAGCCATTCAGGAAGACCAGATCACGGCAATTCTGGATAACCTGAAGCGGACTCATGACTATGTGGTCGTCGATCTGCCGCGGGCCCTGGTGGAATGGATCACTCCGGTGCTGACACAGGCCGACAGGCTGTATCTGGTCACGGATGTCGCCGTCCCGTCGGTGCGGTCCGCCCGCAAACTGATGGATTTCTATCAAAGCGAGAACCCCGCCATCGATATCCAACTTGTGGCGAGCCTTGAAAAGAAACCTCTGTTGCCCGCAGCCCATCACCGCGCAGCGGCGAAGTTGCTGGAACAGGATTTTGCCCATTGGGTGCCCAAGGATGACCGCACGGTTCGTGAATCCGTGGACCGGGGCATCCCGTTGCAAGATGTTTCCAACCGTGCGCCAGCAACGCGAGCAATCAAGAAACTGGCCGATGACGCGCGCGCTGCTATGCCGCCGCGTGTTAACAACTCGTAATCGCATATCCGCAGACGTGAAGTGAATAGTAGTAAGGGTTTAAGAACATGTTTCGTGAATTTGACAGGACTGGTCGCACAACTTCGAACGCCGCGAAGGTCGTTCCGCTGGATACGAAGCAGGTTTCTGATAAAGCTTCGGATAACGTTGTGTTTGAAGCCGAGAAATTGGCGACCAAGCATGCCAGAGAGATGGACCGCATCGATCTGAAAGCGCGGATGCACAATTCGCTGCTGGACAAGCTGAACCTGGCGGTGATCGACAAAGTTGAAGAAGACACGCTGCGCGGTGAGATCGGCAAACACGCCACCGAACTGTTGCGCCACGAAGGCCGCGCCATGCGCAGCGAAGAGGTCAAGCAACTGGTCGAAGAGCTGATGCATGAGGTTTTGGGCCTTGGCCCGCTTGAACCTTTGCTGGCCGATCCGACAATCAACGATATCCTTGTGAACGGCCATCAGCAGATTTTCGTAGAACGCGCCGGTATTCTTGAGAAAACCCCGGCTCGGTTCCGTGATGAACGTCACCTGTTGCGTATCATCGACAAGATCGTCAGCCGCGTTGGTCGCCGTATCGACGAACGTCAACCTTGGGTAGATGCGCGTCTTGAGGATGGCAGCCGTGTGAATGCGATCATCCGGCCTTGTGCGCTGGACGGGCCCGCGCTGTCTATCCGTAAGTTTGCCCGCGTGCCTCTGACTATGCAGCGCCTTGTGAACAATGGCGCGTTGAATGATAGCGCGGCGTCGCTGCTGCGCGGTCTGGTCGAGGCCAAGATGAACATTCTGATCTCGGGTGGCACCGGCTCTGGTAAGACCACGATGCTGAATGCACTTTCAACCTATATAGGTGGGAGCGAACGCATCGTGACCATCGAAGACGCGGCCGAATTGCAGCTGCAGCAGGAACATGTACTGCGTATGGAAACCCGCCCGGCAGGTCTGGACGGAACCGGTGCCGTTGCACAGCGTGATCTGGTCCGCAACGCTCTGCGGATGCGCCCTGACCGCATCGTGGTGGGCGAAGTGCGCGGTTCTGAGGCGTTCGACATGCTGCAGGCGATGAACACTGGCCACGATGGTTCAATGACTACGGTCCACGCCAACAGCCCTCGGGACGCCCTGTCTCGTGTTGAACAGATGGTTCAGATGGGTGGTATGGAACTGCCGCACTCGGCCATTCGTGCAACTATTGCCTCGGCCATTCACTTCGTGTTGCAGCTGAACCGCCTGTCCGATGGTACCCGCCGCGTAACCTCGATCGCCGAAGTCACTGGTATGGAGGGCGAAATCGTCACCATGCAAGACATTTTTGTCTTCAAACGCGAAGGCAAGGACGAGAACGGCAAGGTTAAGGGTCGCTTTATGCCGACCGGCATCCGTCCGAAGTCCAGCGATGCTCTGGCCGCTGCCGGGATCGACATGTCCTCGATCCAGTTCAACTAAGGAGGGCCAGCGGTATGGAACAGCTTCGCGCTTTTATAGAAAACCTGGATCTAAGCACGATCGTCGGCCCCGAAATGGAAGTCGCCGGGTTTGATGTCCGCTTTATTATCGCACTAGTGATTTTTCTTGGCGCTCTTATCGCTTTTGAAGGTATTCGTCAGTTTTCCCGTCGCGGTGAAAACCGGGAAGAAGCGATAAACCGCCGTATTCAGATGCTGAACGAAGGCAAGACTGGCGAAGATGTTCTCAACCTTCTCAAACCTCAGGAGACGCGCCCAATCCTGCGTAAGTTTCCCTTTGTGGGTGATTTGCCGGCCGCTTTGAAGGCAGCTGGGTTGAACATGGTTCCGGAAATGTTTCTGATCGGGTGTGGTGTTGCGTTTCTGATTAGTGCCATCGGTGGCACAATGGTTGCAAATCCACTTCAGGTCATCCCGATTTCTATCCTCTTGTTCATAATCGCTCCTTTGATTTTTCTCGGATCCGCGCTGAGACGGCAAAAGGCAGCATTGATTAAGCAACTGCCCGACGCGTTGGATTTGATGTCGAGAGGTCTAAAAGTTGGTCATCCGTTAAACACGACACTTCAGAGCGTTTCTGAAGAAATGCCTGATCCTATTGGAACAGAGTTCGGTCTCGTTGTCGATCAGGTAGCCTTTGGCGAGGAATTGACCGAGGCGATGAAAAATATGGCTGATCGAGTTGACGAGGAAGACGTCCGATATCTGGCGGTTGCTTTAATGATGCAGCATGGTTCCGGCGGCGATCTAGCCGGAATCCTTAAGACCCTCGCCCAGGTGATCCGAGCGCGCATGTCTTTGCGCCGTAAGATCAAGGCCATCTCAGCCGAAGGGCGTATGACAGCTTACATTCTATCGTCTATTCCGGTGGTGATTGCGGTGGCCATGACGATCTTGTCGCCGTCCTACTACGGAGATGTAATGGACGCACCGTCTTTTTGGCCGGTGATGGGAGTTATCGCAGCTGCGATTGTCCTGAACGCCATCGTTATGTTCAAACTCGTGAATTTCCGGATATAAGGAGCGTTTGCGATGCAACTTTTAGACTCTTTGCTGCAAAATGAGTTTGCCCTTCAAGCTTTGATTTTTCTTCTAGTGATTGCCGGGGCGTTCATTGCTTTCTTTGGTATTTCGTCTTCGCTGAGCGAGCGCTCGTCGGCAGCAGACCGTATGGTTCCAAGCCGACCGAGGCAAAACTTGGCACGCGTCAATATCGATAGAGGTGAAGACCCAGCTCCAACTGGTCTGACTGCAGCCTTAATACCCGCTGATGCCAATCTGCGATTTGAAGTGGGGCAGGTGTTGGCGCAATCTGGATTTCGTGGCAAGAACGCGATAGCAGGATACTATGCAGTTCGCCTGGCGCTAGCGACGTCTTTGCCCATGATCTTTTTGGCGTTATTGAGTTGGCAACTTCCGACGAGCATTGGGGCGCGGATCGCAGACTATATGTCTGGGCTGGATGTGCTTTCTATCCTACGCAATGTCGTGATCCTTTGTGCCATTGGCTTCTTCGTTCCGCAGCTTTGGATGAACTCGCGTATCAAAGAACGCCGCCGTTTGATGGAAAACGCTTTCCCAAATATGCTGGACTTGCTTCAGATTGGTGTCGAGGCTGGAATGGGGTTCGATCAGGCTTTGCTAAAAGTGGCGGTAGAGTTGCAGCTTGTTTCGCCAGAATTGTCGGAAGAAATTCTAGTTGCTCTGAGTGAAATTCAAGCGGGCCGTGACCGTGATGCAGCCTTAATGCGCATGGCGCGCCGAACCGGAATTGAAGAAATGAGTTCCTTTGTCAGTGTTGTTCTGCAATCGACGCGATTTGGTGTGCCACTTGCTTCCGCATTGAAAACATACGCTGACGAGATGCGGGAACTACGCGAAATCAGAGCGCAAGAGATGGCAAACAAGCTGCCGGTCAAGATGTCTGGCGTAATGGCAATGTTGATGCTACCGGCTCTTGCAGGATTGATCCTGGCCCCGGTTGTTATCCGCTATTCTAGCTCGTTAGCAGCAGGTAACTAAGCGACTAGGACAATTAAAACACAGACAGCGTAATCATGACCAGGCCTGACGCCCCTATGGCGACGCCCATTGGAAACTCTCGTGATTGCGCTGTCGACTCAAATTTAGGGGATAAACGCTTGGCGTAGCGCCGAAAGAGCGACATCCCGATCAAACCAAGAGCCATGGCTGCGGAAAATACAATCATATACAATGGCACGGCGCTTGGGGGCATGGCCAAAAAAACAACAGGCAACATCTTGGCATCCCCACCTCCCAACCAGTTCAGCGCAAAAAGCCCTAGGCAAACCACAAAACATGCAGCGCCGATCAACAGCCGGATCAGCAAAGTATTCCAGTCCAGAAACGGGGCCGCGACAAGGCATAGGCCTAGGCCAATCAGGCAATACAGATTAGGGATGCGAAGCTGGGTGAAATCGGTCCAGGCCGTTGCCACGAACAGAGGGGCGAACAGCCAAAGCGAGATCCAATTTTGCCAGTCCAGTTGTGGCATTAAGCCCTTGCTTGATGCTGTTTCCCATGCAGAGCTTCACGCTCTTCAACGGATACTAGCCGACGGGCCAGCATATGGAAGTTGTCCAGACCCGTTTTGGAATAGATATGCTTGAGGTGTGTCCTGACAGTAGCAGCGCCAATGTCCAACTCGGCGCCAATAGCCTGCGAGGACAATCCTCGAGATACCAGTACACAGACCCGCCACTCAGCCCGCGTCAGACCAGTCGGGTTGTCGGTGCTGAGAATCGCAACGTTTTCCGTGCTACTTTTCCGAATGGTCGCAACCGACTGGCGCGACAGCGCTTCGGTTACCAGACCGGGACGGCGACTTTGGAATGTTTCGGACAATTGGGGTGCAATTTGTTCAATTGCCTCTTTGAAACCCGGTTCCGGGTTGCGCCCGAAATGCAGCTCTAAGAAGTCAATCTCACCGCCCTGGTGATCAAGACAGACAAACAGAATGTCCGAAAGGCTGCGATGTGAAATCCACTCGGTCAGGACGGGGGAAAGATCGCTCGGGTCTTCGCCATCTTCAACCAGACTAAAGACCGAGGCCCGCTTGGGCATATTGCGAAACGGCCCCAACGCGTCATTCGCGAAAGAAAGGAATAGAGGACGGCAATGGGCAGGATCTCGGGTGTCTGCCCTGGCGGCAACGCGATGAGAACCCTTGTTCAGCCACAGACGGCTGATTACGGCGCATTCGGCGCCAAATGCTTCGGCAATACCATTCAGCGCGGCGTCCAATACAAGACCGCCCTGACTCCAATGAATGAAATTGATGATCGCTCTGGCATGTTGCGCGTTTGGCAGCCACGCACCGCTATGAGCTTTCCCCCCAATCATGAGTTACCGTTCCACACTGGTTAAAACAACTTAATGGCTAATGGCACGAATTGTATTTTCGCCTCAACCGATTCTTCAATAGTCCAAAAATCCTACCAATCGTACATGAACCAAAAATTAACAATACATAAATCCTGACTGTGCATCTAATCATGTGTCTTATTGGTCGTAAGTCGGAGACAAACGGTTGTAAAGTATCGAAACGTGTCTTTAGAAGCCTCAATCAGAGACGCGTTCTATGCCCAGATATGGCGGCTCTCGCGTTAAAATTTGAACAAAGTGGTTGCCGTGGCGTCGTTTCTCAAAGCGAAAGGCAGTTGGCACAAACCTTGATATTCTCAATGGAAATAGAGAGATAGCTGCGCTCCAGTCAGAGAACCCTGCTGACCTGGTGTGTTGTCATTGACGAGAGAGTGTTTCGAGGGCAGCTCGATGCTTTGAAACTGTTTTCTTGCACAACTCTGCGATGCCCCTCAGTTTCGGCTGTGACTGGATAGGTTTGATGGCATGACACGGGGAATGGAAAGAGTGGATGAGTAACAAATCTGTCACACGTCGCTACACGCTGACCGGTGGAGTCGTAGCGAGCACCGGCCTTGCGTTGCCTATGATCTTTCCCGCCTCGTCCTCTGATGCTTTCACGAATGCACCAAACGGAAGCACGGTTACGTTCGGCTTCAACGCTACTTTGTCTGGACCCTACGCAGAGGAAGGCAATGACCAGTTGCGCGGACAGAAACTGGCCGTCGAGCATCTTAATGGCCAAGGAGATGGCGGGTGCCTGAACACTTTTTCCTCGCGGGCTCTGTCCGGGAATGGTGTTTTGGGCAAGAAAGTCACGCTTGTCGTGGCAGATTCAGAAGGCAAGGCGTCCAAGGCGCATTCTTCTGCCAAAGCAATGATAAATTCCGATGGCGCAGTGATGCTGAATGGCGGATCGACGTCGGGCGAGGCCATTGCGGTTCAGAATTTATGCCAAGACGCGGGCGTGATCTTCATGGCTGGCCTGGCGCATACAAATGACCTCACGGGTAAGGAGAAGAAAGCCAATGGTTTCCGCAATTACTTCAATGCCTATATGACGGGTGCCTCCCTTGCTCCGGTTTTGGCGGCTGAGCTGGGCACGGACCGCCGTGCTTATCATCTGAGTGCTGACTACAATTGGGGCTGGTCCCAGGAAGAGGCGATTGTTGCCTCGACCGAAGCGTTGGGATGGCAAACAGTCAATCGGGTTAAAACCACTCTGACATCGACGGAATTTACGACACATATCGCGTCGATTCTAAACTCGGGAGCGGATGTTCTGATCCTGAACCACTATGGTGCCAACTTGGAGGATTCGTTGGCCAGCGCGTTGCAATTCGGTTTGTTGGACAAGGTCGCGAATGGCAAGGATTTCAAGATTGTCGTCCCGGTACTTTCCGATCTCATGGCCGCGAGGGCGGGTGCGAGTATCAAGGGCGTGCTGGGTTCGATGAATTGGAACTGGCAGCTTCAGGATAAGGGGACCAAGGCGTTCGTGTCGTCATTTCAGGAAACATATGGCTTCCCGCCTTCGATCGCGGCACAGACCGGCTATTCACAGATTTTGCTCTATGCCGATGCCGTCGAACGGGCGGGGACCTTCAACCCATGTGGCGTTGTCGAGGCTCTCGAAGATTTCGAGTTTGACGGTTTGGGTAATGGGCCAAGCTGGTACCGTGGTGCGGATCACCAGTGTTTCAAAGACGTATTTGTTGTGCAGGGACGTGATAGCCCGACCGACCCTTATGACAGGCTGGAAGTCGTCGATGTTACCCCAAGGGCGCAGGTCGAATATGACCCTCAGCATCCGATGTTTTCTGGTGGCCAGTTAGGAAAGTGCAATCCGGGCGCATAATTGACGCACAAGAATTTTCGACGAAAATTCTCTGTCTCGCCGAATACGGGAAACCCCCAATATCTTCGGAGGGCGCGGGCGGTTAACTCTAGTTCATCCAAGGTTACACCGAGGACAATCCACTTCCCCGGATGAGGGGCTGGCTACTTTCCCCCTCGGCCGGCCCTTCATTTTCGGGTCAGGCTGTTTCTTCCAACATCGTCAGCGACGCCCTCACCGCTGACGGCAATTCTATCGCTTGGTCATAGCTGAGCATGTGGGGGATCTCGTCAATCAATGATTTGCGATAGCCTTTCGTGAATAGCAGGAATGGAACCTTTGCGCGTTGCGCTGTTTCCGCATCGACCTCGCTGTCGCCGATGAACAAGCGCGGACCGGTTTGAGGGATCGCGTCAAAGCTGGCGTGCAGATGGGCGGGGTCGGGTTTGCGGGTGTTCAGCGTATCGCCGCCGAAAACGGTATCGAAAAATTGCGACAGCCCTAGCGCGTCCAGGATGTGGCGAGCCGGGGCCTCGGGCTTATTGGTGCAGATGCCAAGTACGCAGCCCATTTGCTGCAATTGGGCCAAAGCCTCCGGTACGCCCGGGTAGACAACGGTCTGCGCACTGGAGGCCGCCCCGTAGTAGTCCAGAGTTCGTTTGGCCAATTCGCTGTGGCGGTCTAGCGGTATGTCGCAGTGGCCCATCACACGCTCAACCAGTTTCGGCAGGCCGTTGCCCACGAATTTCTGGATGATCTCCTGCGGCAGCGCGGGTTTGCCTTCGTCGCCCAGCATCCGGTTCGCCGCTGCGGCGATATCGGGCAAGCTGTCAATCAGCGTACCATCCAGGTCGAACATCAGCGTTGCGGTCATTGAAACCTCGGTCGTTGAAATTGTTCAGTCAGACCTAGCCTTTTCGCAATTTCAGCGCAATTCCACACTCTTGGTTGCAGCGTATAGATTGCCGCTTGACATACCTGAGTAAAATAATCAGATTATCCAGCAAGACACACAGCCAACCCGGAATCGGGTCAGCCATCCCAAAAAATGAGAACAGAAATCGGCCTTTCGCCCGTGACCCTCTGGAGTTGACCTGATGAATGTGCAGAACCCGAACCCGACGCAATCCTACCCCGTATCGATGCTGCCGGCACACAAGGCCGAAGAGCTGACCAAAGGCGGGAACCTTGCTCATATCGCGTTGGGCGACCAGCTTTACACGCTGCGCATTACACGCGCGGGCAAGCTGATCCTGACCAAATGACCGCCCCGTCAGCACGCGGAGGGGCGGCGGTTGGAAAGCTGTCCGACCTCAGCCCGATCGAGGCCAGCGCGGTCCTGTACCTGCGGCTTTGGGGCGACGCCACGGCGCGCAAAGATATCGCCTGCAAGATCGGGGTCGACCTTGGCACCGGACCTGAAGCTGTTGCAATGATGACCATTGATCGACTGTGTGCGCTCTGTGCGCATCACGGGCGACGCCCTTTGATCCGTCATCAGGTTGGGTGTTCCTGTCTTGGCGCGGATGAGAACTGTTTTGCGCAGATGATCGCTGCGGCCTCGGAAGGGGCGCGCGAGGACGCGATGATGATAGCGACGCTGATTGTCCGGCCGGACTTTGCCCCTGCACTTACCGCCTTGTCCGAAGAGCTGGGTCTGGCGCTGCGCCGGATGACCGCGCCGCAACCTCTGCCCTCAACCGGGCATCTATCCCCCTCGGCCGCGTTGCATTGACAGCGATGCCGATCCAGACCTCTGGTCATTTCTGGCCAGAGGTCTGATCGTTCAGCAGCACCCGCAGCCGGCATGGTGGTGATCATGATCACATGTTGGGGCAGGGGCATAGTCGCCCACCTCGGCCAAAACATTCCCCAATGCCCACAGGATCATGTCAACGTCCTCGGCCTCGATTGTCAGAGGCGGTCGGATTTTGAGGATATTGTCTTTGGGCCCTTCGCTGCCGATTAGAATGCGATGATCGCGCATCCGGTTCTTGACGTATTTGCAGATCTCGGTGCCCTCGGAGCCGTCTGGGTTGATCAACTCGACCCCCAGAAACAGGCCCATGCCCCGCACATCGCCGACACAACCGAAATCGGCCTCGATCCTGCGTAACCCATCCATCAGCCGTCCGCCCATCACGCGGGCATTGTCCTGCAGCCCCTCGTCATCGACGATGTCCAGCACCTCTTTCCCGATCCGGCAAGACAAGGTCGATCCGCCGAAGGTCGAGAAGAACTCGATCCCGTTGTCAAAGCTTTGTGCGATTTCCCTGGTCGTGACCAACACGCCCAAGGGGTGCCCGTTGCCGATCGGTTTGCCCATCACCACGATATCGGGCAGCGCGCCCTGGTGCTCAAAGCCAAAGTAGTACTCACCCAGACGCCCCAGTCCGGTCTGCACCTCATCGGCGATACACACCCCTCCGGCGGCGCGGATTTTTTCGTAGACTGCGGGCAGATATCCTTTGGGAGGGATGATCTGACCCCCGACCGAGGGGAAGGTCTCGGCGATGAAACCGGCGATGCCGTGGCCCTTGTCCTGCAAAGCGGCAATCGCAGGGTCCACAAAATTCGCGAATTTTGTGGCGCGGTCGGGATCGTCGCGCTTGAACGATCCACGATAGTCGTTGGCCACTTCAACCAGTTCGACCCAATCCGCCTGACCCACGCCACCAGGCTTGTTGAACTTATAGGCCGAGATTGCAACCGCCGCATTCGTATTGCCATGATAGCCGTGATCGGGTGTCACGATCCCTTTGGCCCCGGTATGTGCGCGGGCCAGCCGCAGGGCCAGTTCGTTCGCCTCGGTGCCGGAGTTCACAAAGAAACAGACTTCAAGGTGATCAGGCAATTTCGACAGCACCTTATCGGCAAATTCGGTCTGCGCCGGGTGCAGATAGCGAGTGTTCGAGTTCATGCGCCGCAACTGATCAGACGCCACCGCTTGAATGCGTGGATGCGCGTGGCCTACATGGGGGACGTTGTTATAGGCGTCCAGATAGGGGCGACCCCATTCATCGAATAGGTGGTGCTTCCAACCGCGCACCAGCATGACTGGGTCGTCATAGGTCAGGCTCAGATTGCCTCCAAAGTGGTCGCGCCGCCCCTGCAGAATCGCGTGTTTGTCGGCCGGCTGATAAAACACCTTGTCATCGGGCAGGTTCAGCAGCGCCGCCGGGTTGGGGCAAACCGCCTGCCACAGCTCCATCTCATCCGGGTCGCCCACGCCGGGCCAGTCGCTTTGCATCCCGTCGGTGGTCATTGCCAGTTGAAAATGAACGTGTGGGGCCCAGCTGCCGTTCTGCTTGGCATCCCCCAACCGCGCGAACGCTGCGCCCTGCGCCACCGGATCACCGGGCTTCAGTCGATCACATACCTCGGGGTCGAGATGACCATACAGCGTATAGAACGCATCCCCTTCGGGCGTTTCATGATGCAGGATCACCACGCCGCCATAGTCCAGATGAGTATCGCGGTTCTCGACCGCCTCAACCCGCCCGCTGACCGGAGCATGCAACACGGTACCCGCCGGGGCAAAGACGTCTACGGCCAAATGCACCGTGCGCCGGTCAGAGGCCTTCCACGGCCCCTTGCGGAACCCGGGTTCGGCATAGATCAGGCGCGGCTCGTTATAGTAGCCCAGCCACAGGCCTTCGCCATATTCCTCACCTACGCGCGCGGCCTCGGCCAAGGGCATGTGGAACGGGTTTTGCGGCCAGACGCAGTTTTCAACCGACAGCGACCCCATCGGCACATCACTCAGATCCTGTCCGAAAATCGGGGCGAACTGCCCTCGATGTTCGGTTAGGTAAGCGTGGACCCGTTCGGCCCCATCGGTCACAGGCAACCCGCAGGCCACGCGCAACCGCGCGCCCATCAAGCCGCCATTGACCGTATCATTTTCCAGAAACCGCCAGGCAGGGGCCTGGCTAATTGTCACATAGGGATCATTTGGGTTCTCAATTGCCATCAAGGTCGAGTTTACAACCGACACCGCCAACCGCATCCGCAACAGCGGCCAGATCAGATCAACCTCATCTGCCCGCAATCGATTGGCCGCATGATACCCCCGTACCAAAGCGGCCAGCGCTCTCTCAGGCTGTGGGTGGTCTAGAACGATATAGGCCCCAGCGATCGCCAGATCACAAACCCGGGGTGCCGCGCACATGTCCCCAAGATCAATTAAGCCCGCGATAGATTGGCGCTGCCCTAATTCTCCTTCAACCAAAATATTGTAGTCATTGGCATCGTTGTGGATGGCTTGTCTCGGAAGGTCGTTCAAAGTCTCCCGGACAGTGTCGAACTCTGCGCAAATGTCCGACAATAACACGTGGCGCGCGGCGTCACTGATCGTATCCAGATGATCCGCAATCCAACTGGCTTGCATCAGGTCCCATTTGAAACCCGCACGATGCAAACCCTCGTGATCGAACCGCTCAAGCGCTCGGTCGGTCGCTCCCAGAACGCGGCCCAGTTTCAGGATCAACTCCTCGGATTTAGGCGCGGCGTTGGCGTAACACGAACCCGGCAGACATTCGAGCAGCCACACCCGCCGGGGGTTTTCGTCCTGATCCGTAATCTGGGGCAATAGCCGCCCATTCAAATCGCTAAACACCTTGGGAAACGGGAGTCCGGGCGCTTCCGAGGCCAGATGCTCCAACGCTTTGATCTGCAAGTCCACCAGCCCGGCCTCGCATCCTGGCCGCATAACCTTCAGAACATAATCCTGCCCATTGGTCGCCCGCGCCAAGAAGTTCAGATCATATTCGCCATCCAGCCGGGTCAGCTTGGCGTCCAATCCCCATTGCGTCCGCAACGCGGCCGCCCAGAACACAGTTATATCGTCCATTCCAAACCCTGACCCGCGCAAAACGGGATCCTCTTCATCTGGCCAAAAATATCCTTGGGGGACTCGCGCCCCGGCGCGATGGGGGGCAGACCGCCCCCCTTTCCCTATCACCCCAAAGCGCGCAACCGCTTGATCAGCGAGGACGTATCCCACCGTCCCCCGCCCAGTTTCTGCACATCCTTGTAGAACTGATCGACCAAGGCTGTCACCGGCAGCGAGGCTCCGGTCTCATCCGCGGTATCAAGGCAAATCCCCAAATCCTTGCGCATCCAGTCGACAGCAAAACCATGGTCGAAATGATCGTCCAGCATCGTCTCATAGCGATTGGCCATCTGCCAGCTGCCGGCCGCCCCCTGGCTGATCACTTCAACAACCGATCGCCCGTCCAACCCGGCCTTTTCCGCGAAATGCAGCGCCTCGCTCAGACCTTGCACCAATCCGGCAATGGCAATCTGGTTGCACATCTTGGTCATCTGACCTGCGCCGCTTTCGCCGATACGGCGACAGATTTTGGAATAGACCTGCATCACCGGTTCTGCCGCATCATAGGCCGCCTGATCTGCGCCGCACATGATCGACAAGACCCCATTCTCAGCCCCCGCCTGCCCGCCTGAGATCGGAGCGTCAACAAACGCAATACCTGCGGCTTTTCCGGCCTCGTAAAGCTCACGCGTGACTTTGGCGGATACGGTTGTGTGATCAACAAAAATCGACCCTTCGGACATGCCGTGAAACGCGCCGTCCAGGCCATTGCAGACCATGCGCAGATCGTCGTCATTGCCGACGCAGGCCATGACAAAGGCCGCCCCCTCAGCTGCTTCGCGTGGTGTCGCCGCCATCGAGCCACCATACTGGGCGACCCAAGCCTCAGCTTTGGCTGTGGTGCGATTATATACGGTGACGTCGTGACCGGCGGCTTGCAAATGGCCGGCCATCGGATAGCCCATTACACCCAAACCCAAAAACGCGACTTTTGCCATGTGGAGATCCTCTCTGCTGTCCGATACCCACTTAGTGCAGCAGATCGGAATGTTTAGCAGAGACAAAGCAAAGCTGCGCGGAAAGGGCAACCCTGCGCTATGGTTTGCCACCCAAATCTTGCAGGATCGGACAATCTGGACGGTCGTCCCCGGCACAGGCCTCTACCAGATGGCCCAGCGTATCCCGCATGGCGTTCAGATCGGCGATCTTGGCCTCGATCTGCGCGAGATGTGCCCGGGCGACCTTTTTGACATCCGCGCTGGCGCGGGTTTCGTCCTCATAAAGTGCCATCAGGGTTCGGCAGTCTTCGATGGTGAACCCTAAGGCGCGAGCGCGGCCCAGAAAGTTCAGCTTGTGCACGTCCTGGCTGCGAAATACCCGATACCCGTTGTCGTCCCGCAGCGGTTTGACTAGCCCGATGTCTTCATAGTACCGGATCGTTTTGGCGGGCAGGCCCGTCTGGGTCGACACGTCTCCGATATTCATGAGGCCACCGCCTGAGTTTGGTGTTTCATGTCCCGTTCGGGCAGGCTGGCCCGCACCCGTCGCAAGCGCAGGGCGTTGGTGACGACAAAGACGCTGGACAAGGCCATCGCTCCTGCTGCCAAAGCCGGGGACAGCAGCGGTCCGCCAAGGGGATACAAAGCGCCCGCCGCCACCGGGATCAAAAGGGTGTTGTACCCGAAGGCCCAACCCAGGTTCTGACGGATGTTGCGCATCGTCCGGCGGCTGATCTCAACGGCATTGGCCACACCGCGCAGATCGCCGGACATCAGCACGACATCGGCGGTTTCAATCGCCACATCCGTGCCGGTTCCAATCGCCACGCCGGTGTCGGCAGCGGCCAGCGCAGGGGCGTCGTTGATGCCATCGCCCGCAAAGGCCAGCGCGCCAAATTGGTCGCGTAGAGCATTGATCGCCTGCAACTTGCCATCGGGCAGCACCTCGGCGGTCACGTGGTCGATGCCCAGCTTATCGGCCAGCGCCTGCGCTGTGCGGGCGTTGTCCCCCGTGACCATGGCAAGTGTCAGGCCCATCGCGTGCAGCCTGTCCAGAGCCTCAATCGTGCCGGGTTTGACGGGGTCCGACACCGTCAGCAAAGCCGCAGCCTGACCGTCAATCGCCACAAACAAAGGCGTGGCCCCTGCGGCGGCGCGCTGATCTGCCTCGGGCGTCAGGCCCGACAAATCCACCCCGTTCCGGTACATCAGCCGGGGAGAACCGATCACCACCTCGCGCCCTTCAACCACGGCCCGGACGCCCAGCCCGGTCTGAGATGTGAATTCTGTTGGCTGCGGCAAGTCCGCAGGTCCGGCGCGCGTGATGGCGGTGGCGACGGGGTGCTCGGACCGCGATTCCACCGCAGCGGCCAGGCGCAACACGTCGTCGCGATCGAACCCGTTGGCGGTGGTGACACTTTCCAGCTCGGGCTGGCCCATGGTCAGAGTACCGGTCTTGTCCAAGGCCACAACTTTGGCCTGTTGCAACTGTTGCAGCGCATCGCCCTTACGGAACAGAACACCCAACTCAGCCGCGCGCCCGGTGCCGACCATGATCGAAGTTGGCGTCGCCAGACCCATCGCGCAGGGGCAGGCAATGATCAGGACCGAAACCCCAGTGACCAGCGCCATCGGCAGGGCAGGTGCTGGTCCGAAGATCAGCCAGATCGCAATGGTCAACAGTGCAACAGCCAGCACGGCAGGCACAAACCACGCGGTAATCTTGTCGACCAGCCCCTGAATTGGCAGCTTGGCCCCCTGCGCCTGTTCAACCATCCGGATCACCTGCGCCAGAACCGTATCGGCCCCGACCCGCGCCGCACGCACGCGCAGTGCGCCGGTGCCGTTTACCGTGCCGCCCACCACCTGATCGTCGGGGGCTTTACCAACCGGGACGGGCTCGCCGCTGATCATGCTTTCATCGACATAGGATGTGCCGCCCAGCACCACGGCATCTACCGGAACCCGCTCGCCTGGGCGGATTTGCAGGACGTCGCCGACGTTGATCTGGGAAATCGGGCGGTCCACGGTGGTGTTGCCCTGTTCGACGCGCGCGGTTTTTGGCTGCAGGCCTACCAGCTTGCGGATCGCAGCGCCGGTGCGGCCTTTGGCCCGCGCCTCCATCGCGCGGCCCAGAAGGATGAGGACAACGATGACCGAGGCAGCCTCGAAATACACATTCGCGCTGCCTTGCGGTAAGAGGCCCGGCGCGAAAGTGGCGATGACCGAGTACAGATACGCCGCGCCCGTACCCATTGCAACCAGCGCATTCATATCCGGTGCGCGCCGCAGCAGCGACGGAATACCCTTGACGTAAAACACCCGGCCCGGTCCGACCAACAAGGCCGAGGTCAGGGCGAATTGGATCAGGTGGCTGGTCTGCAATCCTATGGTCTGATGTACCCAATGATGAAAGGCGGGGATCATGTGTCCGCCCATTTCAAGGACAAATACTGGCAAGGCCAGCGCTGCCGCGATCAAAGTCGTGCGGGTCAGTGCCGTGGCCTCATGTGCCTTGTCGGCGGAGGTCTCGTCCGTCTGGGCGATATGCGCCGGATACCCTGCATCGCCCGCCAGTTTTGCAAGCGAGGCAGGGTCTGTCGCGCCCTCTACATAGCGGATCGTTGCGCTTTCGGTGGCCAAGTTCACATCCGCTGCGATCACGGCGGGGTCGGCGCGCAACACACGCTCGACCCGGTTCACACAAGAGGCGCAGCTCATCTGGTCGATTTTCATCGTGACATCGGCTGTTGCAGCCGGATACCCCGCAGCCTGCAGCGCTTGCGTTACATCGCTGAGGGGGCCGTCGTACGCGACCTGCGCCGTCCCGGCCGCGAAATTCACCGTTGCCTCGGACACGCCCGCGACGCCTTGCAAGGCCGCTTCCACGCGCCCCACGCAGGATGCGCAGCCCATTCTTGTGATGTTCAATCGGGTTTCATGTGCGGTGGTCATCCGACTCATCCTGATCTGCTGTTGCCCTCTAAGTGGGGGTTCCAGTCACGGGAGGGTCAAGGGTTTATGCCGCATACCCGCCATGCATTGTGGCTCAGCGCTGGGGCAAGGCTTGCAACAACAGCGAGTTATACTGCGCAGGCGGCGCTGCGCGCACCGCTTCGGGCGAGGCAAAAAAGCCCAGCATCAGGACCGATACGCAAGCCAGCAGGCCCAAAAGGCACAGGCCGGTGAGGTTGAGTGTCGTGCGTAGCATTGACAGTTTTTCCATTCCTAAACTCACTGAGACCTTACGGGTCGGTTCAAGATCTTTGTGCCAGCTCTTGCCTTAACTTTTCGTTCTCGACCTGAAGCTGCGCCAGTTGCTGACCAAGCGTGTTCAGATGCGGGCGCAATTCGGCCTCGGTAAAGCGCGGCGTGATGTGTCGGGGGCAGTTCCAGTCCAGCCCCTCCACCCGGATGATCGCGGCGCGTTCGGCTGGTGCTTCGGCCCCATCGGGATAGAGGCTGGCGGCAGCGGCTTCGCCCTCGGTGAACTCTACCCGACCCAATATTTTCAACCGGCGTTGGTTGGCGTAGTCCATCAGGACCATCGCTACCCGGTCATTCCCGTCCAGATTCCCGCGCGAGATATATTGCTTGTTGCCCGAAAAATCGGCGTAGCCGATAGTCGTGGGCCCCAGCACGCGCAGGAACCCAATCGGCCCGCCGCGATATTGTACATAGGGCCAGCCGGTCTCGGACACTGTAGATTGGTAAAACCCGTCCCGCGCCTCGATAAACGCTTTCTCTGCCGGACCGATTTGGTGCCCTTGCTGCGGCCCGTCTTCGATGAACTTGGCATAGGTCCTTGCTGATCCCATCCGTTCCTGATGGGCCAGAACCGCCGGGGTGAAGGTCAATTCGGAAAAGGCGCGGGGCATGGGCGATCCTTTCTACAGGCCCAGATCAGACAGGCCGGGGTGATCTTCGGGCCGTGGGCCTTGACTCCAGCGGAACAACCGGTCTTCCTCGGCAATCGGCAGGTCGTTCAACGACGCATGGCGCTTGGCCATCCGGCCATCTTCGGCAAATTCCCAATTCTCATTGCCATAAGACCGGAACCATTGGCCGCTGTCGTCGTGCCATTCATACGCATAGCGCACAGCAATCCGGTTGCCGGAAAAGGCCCAGAGTTCCTTGATGAGACGGTAGTCCAGTTCTTTGTTCCATTTGCGGGTCAGGAAGGCATGGATGTCTTTGTGTCCCGATAGGAATTCAGCGCGGTTTCGCCATTGGCTGTCCTCGGTATAAGCGGGCGTTACCAGATCGGGGTCGCGGCTATTCCAGCCATTTTCAGCCATGCGCACTTTTTGTGTAGCAGTTTCCAGGGTGAAGGGGGGCAGAGGGGGTCGGCTCATGTCTTGATCTTTCAGGTCAGCGCGGCGGCAAGCATCGCAAGTGTCAACAGGAACGGGACGTACTGAGGGGGAAACGGGCTGGTGCGGCGTTTCATTGTAAAGCTCCTAAGTTTACTGATCGGTACATCTTGAAGAGAATGTGTACTGATCGGTAAACTTTTGCAAGTCTCAAAGTGAAAAAACTTTGCGACCGACGCTAAATCGGCTTCTTTTCAAGGCTGTTGACGTTGGATTTCGTGTAACCTTGTCGCGGGACGCGGCTACAATTATGTACTGATCAGTACACTCAGGAGCCGAATCATGCGCCCCAACAAACGCGACGAACTTGTCCGCAATGCGCTGCAGGTCTTTTACAGGGACGGGTTTCACGCCACTGGTATGGACAAGCTGGTGGCGGAAACGGGCGTCTCAAAGACCTCGATGTACAAACACTTCCGGACCAAGGAAGAGTTGATCGTCGCGGCCCTGCAGCTGAGAGACGAGAACTTTCGCACTTGGTTTTATCAGCGGATCGATGCGCTGGGCCAAACGCCGGCGAAAAAGCTGTTGGCCAGTTTCGATGCGTTGGCTGAATGGTTTCAGGAAGACGGATATCGCGGCTGTATGTTCATCAAGGCAGGGGCTGAATATCAGGATAAGGATCACCCGATCCACGTTCAGGCGGCCGAGCACAAGCGTCTGTTGCTGGAGTACTTCACGGATTTGGCCCGCGCCGCCGGGGCGGCTGATCCTGAAAAGCTGGGCTGTCAGATATTGATCTTGAAAGAAGGCGCTATCGTGTCCGCTGTTCTGTTGAAAAGCTGCGATCCGGCACGTGATGCAAAAGACGCGGCGCTGGCTCTATTGAAAGGCGCGCTGCCTGGATGGGAAAAAGCCTGAAAGACGTTACGTTGTGGCGTCTTTTGGCGCATTGGATTGCAGTGAGACGAAGAGTACCTTCCGGAGAAATTGATATGGGAGGACACTTGATGTCTTTGTTTACAAGCTCTGCAAGCTGGGTCACTGAAGAACACCGCATGTTCGCCGAAATGGCGGATCGGTTCATGCAGGACGAACTGGTCCCCAACGAAGAGCGTTGGAATGATCAGGGGATGGTCGACCGCGCATTCTGGCAAAAAGCCGGTGAGATGGGCCTGATGGCTGGCTCGATCGCAGAGGAACATGGCGGCGTTGGCGGGGATCTGGGGTTTGATGCGGTCACTCTCTATGCCCAGTCGTCGCACGGCAATTGCGGCTGGGGCTATCCGATCCAGTCGATCGTGATCCACTATTTGATGGCCTACGGCAGCGAAGAGCAAAAGCAGAAATGGCTGCCGAAACTGGCCTCGGGTGAGATGGTCGGCGCACTGGCTATGACCGAACCCGGCACCGGGTCGGACGTGCAGGCGATCCGCACCACCGCAGATAAGGACGGCAATTCCTACCGCCTGAACGGCTCGAAGATCTTTATTACCAATGGTCAGTCGGCCGATCTGATCCTTGTGGCGGCCAAGACCGACAAGTCGCAAGGCTCTAAGGGTGTGTCGCTGATCGCGGTCGAGACCGAGGGCGCCGACGGTTTCCGCAAGGGGCGCAACCTCAAGAAGCTGGGCATGAAGGCCAACGACACGGCCGAGCTGTATTTTGAGGACGTCAAAGTGCCGATGACCAATCTGGTTGGTCCTGAAGAGGGGCAGGGCTTTTATCAGATGATGAAGCAGCTGCCCTGGGAGCGGTTGACGATTGCTCTGATCGCTCTGGGTTCGATTGATTTCGCCATTGCCGAGACTGTGCGCTATACGCAAGAGCGTAAGGCCTTTGGTCAGCGCGTGATGGATTTCCAGAACACGCGCTTCAAGCTGGCGGAGTGCAAGACCAAAGCCGAAGTTCTACGCAGCTTCCTCAATGACTGTCTGGCTCAGTTGCAGGCGGGTACGCTAGATGCGGCCACGGCGTCGATGGCGAAATACTGGGGTAGCGAAATTCAGAATGAAATCATGGGTGAATGCCTCCAGCTCTTTGGCGGTTATGGATTCATGATGGAATACCCGATTGCACGGCTTTACGCGGATGCGCGGGTACAGACGATCTATGGCGGCACCAATGAGATCATGAAAGAACTCATCGCCCGCTCGCTGGACAAATAAGAACGACAGGGCGCTCTCGCCGGTCGTTGACGTTTCTGGCGAAACATCTCCTCCTGTTGGGCCGGGCAGTTTGCTACTGTTGTTACGCGTGCTGGTTTAAGGTTTGGGTTACCCGACCTGTCCGCGTAGCCATTCAACGAAGGATTTCAACGGCTCGGATTCGGCCCTGGATTGGGGCCAGACCAAGTAGAAATCCCCCAGACTGACGCCCGGACCGTGCCAAGCGGGAACAAGACGCCCTGAGCGCAGGTCATCTTCCACAAGGTAACTCGGCAGCAGCGCCACGCCCAACCCGTGAACGGTTGCCTGCCCCATGGTCGAAAACTGGTCGAACAGCATTCCGCCAAGCCCTGACACCTCTTTGCCCTGAAACGCAAACCATCTCTCCCACGCATCCGGGCGGGTTTCGAGGTGGAGCAAAGGCGCGCTGAGCAGCCAGTCGATGCGATCCGCCCGCTCTGGCAGGATCGAGGGGGCACAGACCGGCACGACATCCTCACGCATGATGGGCAAGTAATTCACGCCCCGCCAATCCCGTTGTCCAAAATGAATGGCGGCATCGAAATGCTCGACCTCGAAATCAAAAGGTCGGAGCCGTGTGTTGAGGTTCACCGTTACCTCGGGATGGCGGCGTGCAAAATCCTGAAGGCGGGGGGCCAGCCAGTGCATGCCGAAGGCGGGCAGGATCGACAGGTTCAGCGACCCGCCCTTGGGGTTTGCTTTCAACTTGACCGAAGCCTGTGCCAGTTGATGCAGCACAGTACGCGCGACCTGAACATATTCTTTGGCTGCCGGGGTCAGGTGGAGGCGCATCTGGCTGCGCTGGATCAGATCGACGCCCAGTTGTTCCTCCATTGTTTTGAGTTGGCGACTGATTGCGCTCTGTGTCAGCGAGAGTTCTTCGGCCGCCGCAGAGGCGCTGCCAAGGCGGTCCACAGCTTCGAGCGCCAGCAGGGACGGGATGGAGGGCAGGAAACGTCGGGGGGCGATCATATGATTATTCCTCATACCTTTCGGATGGATTATCACTGGCATTTCGATTGCACCAGCCTGATAGATTGATGCGTTTTAGCGCGGTCTTCGGCGGCGATGATCCGGCAGAGGTCTTGCCCGCCAATCGTGGGCGCGATTATTGCTGTAACAGAAGACCTGGCCGTTCGTAGGCCACCACGGGGATCACAGGGCACGGCAGTGCCCATGATCCGACAACAAAAGGACGGAGGCGCAGATGGATCGCGCTCAGATCGTGCATGAGAACTTCCTCAAACGCGTCACCGCGCGCGATTTTCCCGCAGGCAACGCGCCCCGGTCCGGTCTGAGCGATGCCGATGCCGTATCACTGTTCCGCTCGCAAGTGCTGAGTCGCGCGCTGGACCGCACCAGCCGCGCCATGCAGAAGGCGGGGCAGGGGTTCTACACGATCGGCTCATCCGGGCACGAGGGGATGGCGGCCGTGGCCAATGCTCTGCGCCCCACGGATATCGCCTTTCTTCATTACCGCGATGCCGCGTTTCAGATCGCCCGCGCAGAGCAGGTACCGGGCCAGCAGATCGCCTGGGACATGCTGCTGAGTTTTGCTTGTTCTTCCGAAGACCCCACGTCGGGCGGACGGCACAAGGTGCTGGGGTCCAAGGCGCTGACCATCCCACCGCAGACCTCGACCATTGCCAGCCATCTGCCCAAGGCGGTGGGCGCGGCCTATTCCCTAGGCGCGGCGCGGCGGCACGCACCTGAGCACCGTGAGCTGCCCGAGGACGGGATTGCCATGTGTTCTTTCGGGGATGCCTCAGCCAACCACTCGACTGCGCAGGGGGCGATCAACACGGCGGGCTGGACCAGCGTGCAAGCGACGCCGCTGCCCTTATTGTTTGTGTGTGAGGACAATGGAATCGGCATCTCGGTCAAAACGCCAAAGGGCTGGATACAGACGTCGATGGAGCATCGCCCCGGTGTTCGATATTTTCAGGCCAACGGGCTGGATATCTACGAGACCTATGCCGTCGCGCAAGAGGCCGCCGACTATGTGCGCACCCGCCACAAACCCGCATTCCTGCACCTGAAAACCGTACGTCTTTACGGTCATGCCGGTGCTGACGTACCGACCACCTATATGCCCAAATCCGAGGTCGAAGCGGATGAGGCAAATGACCCTTTGCTGCATTCTGTGCGCCTTTTGGATCAGGCCGGGGCACTGTCGCCGGATCAGGCGCTGGAGATATATCAGGACACCTGCGCCCGCACCGATCGCGTCGCTGCCGAGGCTACCACGCGCCCGCATTTGGGCACCGCCGCCGAGGTGATGGCCAGCCTGATCCCGCCCAAGCGCGTTTGCAAACCCACCAATGGCCCTAGTGCCGAGACGCGCGCAAAGGCGTTTGGTGGCGATATGCGGGCGATGAAAGACCCTCAGCCCATGAGCCGTCTGATCAACTGGGCGCTGACCGATCTGATGCTGGAGCATGGCGAGATCGTCTGCATGGGCGAAGATGTGGGCCGTAAGGGGGGCGTCTATGGCGTCACGCAAAAACTGCAACAGAGGTTCGGGCCGGACCGGGTGATCGACACGCTGCTGGACGAGCAGTCGATTTTGGGGCTGGCGATTGGCATGGGCCATAACGGGTTTGTGCCGATCCCCGAGATCCAGTTCCTCGCCTATCTGCACAACGCGGAGGATCAGATCAGGGGCGAGGCTGCGACGCTGCCGTTTTTCTCGAACGGGCAGTTCACCAACCCTATGGTCGTGCGAATTGCCGGGCTGGGCTATCAGAAAGGGTTCGGCGGGCATTTCCACAATGACAACTCGCTGGCCGTGCTGCGTGATATTCCGGGGGTAGTCATCGCCTGTCCTTCGACCGGAGAGGATGCGGCGCAGATGCTGCGCGAATGCGTCCGCCTGGCGCGCGAAGAACAGCGGGTGGTGGTGTTTCTGGAACCCATTGCGCTCTATCCCATGCGTGACCTGAATGGGGCGCAGGACGGGAGGTGGATGACGACCTATCCCGCACCGGATCAACGGATTGCGCTGGGTGAGGTGGGCGTGCATGGCGACGGTACCGATCTGGCCATCGTGACCTATGGCAACGGGCATTACCTGTCGAAACAGGCGCTGCCCGAACTGCAGGCGGCGGGGTTGAACGTGCGGATCATCGACCTGCGCTGGCTGGCGCCACTGCCTGTTCAGGCGTTGTACGAGGCCACCGAGGGCTGCGCACATGTGCTGATCGTCGACGAATGCCGCCGCACCGGCAGCCAGTCCGAGGCGCTGATGACTTTCTTCGCCGAAGAAAGTCCGGCCACTCCAATCGCCCGTGTTGTCGCCGACGACAGTTTCATAGCAACCGGCCCCGCCTATGCTGCGCCCTTGCCGTCGAAAGACGGGATTGTGGCCGCCGCATTAAACCTGACCGGAGGTCGCCAATGACCCGCACCGCTGTTCTGATCTGCCCCGGTCGGGGGACATACAACAAACCCGAATTGGGCTATCTGCATCGCCATCATGCTGACCGGATGCAGCTGTTTGCCCAGTTTGACGCAATTCGCGCAGAGGCAGGGCAAGAAGGGGTCACGGCCTTGGATGGTGCAGGTCGGTATACGATCAGCACGTATTCTCGTGGCGATATCGCGTCGCCTTTGATTTACGCGGCCTCGCTGGCCGATGCGCAGTCGCTGGCGGTTGATATCGAAGTCGTTGCCGTCACCGGAAACTCGATGGGGTGGTACATCGCTTTGGCGGCGGGCGGCGCGATCACGCCAGAAAACGGATTCCGCGTGGTGAACACCATGGGCACGCTGATGCAGGACCACCTGATCGGCGGGCAGCTTGTGTATCCGTTCGCCCGAGAGGATTGGTCGAACGACGCCGAGCGCAAGGCTGAACTGTTGGCCGATGTCGTGCGGATTGACGCTCTGGACGGGCACGAGTTGGCATTGTCGATCGATCTGGGCGGTATGCTGGTTCTGGCAGGTAATGAGGCCGGCCTAAGCGCGTTTGAACACGCGCAACCAACTGTGCAGGATCGCTTTCCCATGCGCTTGGCAAACCACGCCGCGTTTCACACTGCGCTACAAGCGCCGGTGGCCGCCGAAGGGCGGGCGCGTTTGTCTGCGGATATGTTTGACCCGCCCGAACGCCCTCTGATCGATGGGCGTGGAAAAATCTGGTGGCCAGGGGCGACGGACACCCAAGCGCTGTGGGACTACACCCTAGGGCATCAAGTCACCGAGACCTATGATTTCACCCGCGCCATCCAGACTGCCGCGCGCGAGTTTGCGCCCGATCTGTTCATCGTCACCGGACCAGGGGCAACCCTGGGTGGGGCGGTGGCGCAGTCGCTGGTTCTGGCCGATTGGAAGGGCATGTCCGACAAAGCGGCATTTCAGGCGCAGCAGGACGCACAGCCCTTTCTGATCGCTATGGGGCGAGAAGATCAGCGTTCGCTTGCAACCGGCTGACGCAGCCCTGATGATCTGCGCATGCGCAAGGAGCCCGATTTGAGCGACCATGACCAGTCCCTCTGGCTGAACACCTGCCGCGAGCATGTGGACAGCACCCCTCTGACCGACGATCTGACGGTCGATCTGGTCGTAATCGGCGGCGGCTATACCGGCTGTTCGGCGGCTTTGACGGCGGCACAATCGGGGGCGTCGGTGACGCTGCTAGAGGCGCAGGAGATCGGGCATGGCGGGTCGGGTCGCAATGTGGGCTTTGCCAATGCGGGGCTATGGCTGCCACCGGACGAGATCCGGACGCATCTCGGGGCTGAGCCGGGCAATCGCCTAATCGACCTCTTGTGCGCCGCACCGGGGGATGTGTTCGACCTGATCGCGCAGCACGGGATCGATTGCGAGCCTGTCCGCAACGGCACCCTGCATTGCGCGCATTCGGGGGCGGGGTTCAGGGACTTGGAAAACCGCCATGCGCAGCTCAAGGCGGCAGGCGCGCCGGTGGAACTGTTGAGCACCGATCAGGCCGGGCAACGCACCGGCAGCGCAGCATTTCACGGGGCGCTTTTCGATCCGCGGGCGGGAACGATTCAGCCTCTGGCCTATGTGCGCGGCTTGGCCCGCGCCGCGAATCAGGCGGGGGCGCAGGTTTTTACGGAAAGCCCGGTTCTCTCTCTGTCCCATGATGGCGATGTCTGGACCCTGACAACAGCCCAAGGCTCTGTCCGGGCGAAGGCGTTGATACAGGCCACGAATGCCTATCACCGGGGCATGCCGGATACCGCGCCCGCCTATGTGCCGGTTTATTACTTCCAGTTTGCCACGGCCCCTTTGTCGGACAACCTGCGCGCCAGTATCCTTCGCGGGGGCGAAGGGGCGTGGGATACCGGGTTGATCATGACGTCTTTCCGGCTGGATCAGGACGGGCGGTTCATCATCGGCGCGATGGGGGATCTTGGTCATGCAGGAAGCAGTGCCCATAAGGCGTGGGCGAAACGTAAGATAGCGGCGCTTTATCCGCAGCTGGCCGACCAGCCGTTGGTGCAAGGTTGGCACGGGCGGATCGCAATGACCTCGGACCACATTCCGAAAATCACGCGGATCGGCCCGAATGCGCTGGCGGCGCACGGGTTTTCAGGGCGTGGGATCGGGCCGGGGACTGTTTTTGGTCGCCAGATGGCCGACAGTTTGCTACGCGATGATCCCGCCCTCCTGCCCGTTCCGCCAGTTGAGGGATACCGCGAAAGCTGGACCGGGCTGCGGCGCGCATATTTTGAGACCGGTGCGGCGCTGACGCATCTCATCAAAGCCCGGTTCTAAACCGCCCCCTTCATAGTGCGGCGGCAATCCGTTCGATCCGGCCGCGCAGCCAGCGATGGGCCGGGTCATTCGCCGATCTCTGGTGCCAGACCATGTAGATCGAGACCTCCTCACACGTGAAAGGCAACGGCGCGCAATCCAGCGCCGCCAACGGCCCGCGTTTCATCAAGGCGGTGTCGGTCGAGATCAGGTCGCTGCCTTTCACAAAGGACGGGATGGCGTTGAAATGGGGCAGGGTGACGGTGGGCGGTCTGATCTGGTTTTGATCCACGCCGCGCATCACCGCGCGCGAGCTTCGACCATCGGCGAACCGCACCTCGACATGTTCGGTGCTGCAATAGACGTCCCAACTGTCCGGCGGTTTGCGCTGTGCGGCGTCATAGAAGATCATCAGCGGGCTGCTGAGGATGCGTTTTTGAAAAATGTCCGGCCCGTCGGGCGGAAGCGGTGTCAACATCAATTGGCATCGGTCGCTGCGCAGAAGGTCCGGGTCCGGCACGCCCGATGGGATGAACCCCAGATGCAGGCCAATGCCTTCAGATCGCGCGGCCCGAAGCAGAGTGGGAAAGATCAACTCGCGCGGCATATCGTTGGTGGCGATCTGGATCTGCATCTGTTCCGCTTGCGGATCAAAGGGGCGGTCTTCGGTCAGGGCGCGCATCCCGTCCAGAACATGCTGAACCGGGTCTTTCAGCGCCAAGGCGCGCTCGGTCGGGGTCAGGCCCTGGCCCGAGCGCACGAATAGCGGATCGCCCAGAACCTGCCGCAGCTTAGCCAGCGTATGGCTGATGGCCGATTGCGTGACGCCCAACCGGTCGGCCGCCTTCGAGACCGAGCTTTCCTCGAGAATGGTCAGGAAGACACGAAGGACCTTGCCGTCCAGATCGGTAAAATCAATATTTCTCATATCATCTATGATTATTCATGAATGGTTTTGAGGTCCATGGCGGATTAGGGAAAGCTGAACCCAACAGGAGGCACAGGATGGCAATCCGCTTTTTCTCGGACAAGAACAGGCCCATTCACATGGGCGGCTATCCGTCAGAGCGGCTGGAACGGCAAGCGGAAATGCCTGATCTGTCGGCGGTGCCGCCGATGCAGTCGCTCAGCTTTCATCGCCCCAAGCGCCCGGAAAGCATCGTCAACGCGATGGGGGAGTTTCAGGCGATGCTGGACACGATCCGCGATGGGTTCGTGAATCCTGTGGTCTCCGAGGTGCCTGCTGACGTGACCGAGCGCGCCAACCATCTAAAAGCGTTTGGCTATTTCAATGATGCCTCGATGATGGGGTGTGGTTCTTTGCCGCGCGAGGCATTGCTGACCGAACCCCGCCGCAACCCCGATATTGACCGTCTGGCCCATGCGCTGAAGACACGGCAGACCAAGACGCTGGCTTCGGGGATCGACCTGATCATGGCCGATCTCAAAGAAAGCATGGAGGCCACGCCGCGCCCGATGGACACCCATCGCCATGCAATTGTCTTTCTGTACGAACACAACCGCGACCCGGACCCCAACGAGACCGGCGCGGATTGGATCATGGATGCGCAGGATCACCGCGCCTGTCTGCTGGCGACCGAGAATGCGGTGGTCGTGGCCAACTACCTGCGCGTTCTGGGCTTTGATGCGCGGGCGCATACGGTCATGTCCTCTGAGGTTGATCTGGGTAAGCTGGCCGTCGCGGCGGGGCTGTGTTCGGTCGAAGACGGAGAGCTGGTCGCGCCGTGGCTGGGTAAACGGTTCGGACTGGCTGCGGTCACGACCGAGATGGAGATCGCACACGATCAGCCTCTGCAACCCATGACGCAGCAGCCGTGGTTTCGTACTCAAGGCCCCGCGTGGTGGCTGGGCGCGGGCTTTGCCAAGAACGCGCTGAACCGCGATCCTTATGCCAATCGGCGCTATGTGGACGGGGCGCACCCGTTTGAGAACCTCAGGCGGGTTGATGCGCCCACTACCTATATTGATGAGGAAAACGTGGCCCGCGTCCCCAAGCGCGCCGATATGTTCGCCCGCGCACAGTTCGGGGATATGGGTAAGCATCTGCAAGACGGGGCCAAGGGCGGGTATTACGTGCGCAAGGCCGCGCCTAGCACCGCACAACGCCGCGCGCTGGGCGCGTTCGTGCTGTTGCAGGATGGGGAAAGCGCTGACGCCGCGCACCCAACCGATGCTGCCCGGAACGCCGCGAATATCAAGGCGGCCACGTATTTTTTGGGGGTCGATGCGGTGGGCCTCAGCCGGTGCCCGGACTGGGCGTGGTACTCGCATGATGCAACGGGCGAGGAGATCATTCCGCCCCACGACCAGGCCATCAGCATGATCATCGACCAGGGTTATGAGACGATGGAGGGCGCCAGCGGCGATGACTGGATCAGTGTCGCGCAGTCGATGCGCGCTTATCTGCGGTTTTCGTTACTGGGTGGAGTGATCGCGCAACAGATCCGCAATCTGGGCTATAAGGCCCGCGCGCATACGGTGATGGATGGCGAGGTGTTGCAGCCGCCGCTGCTGCTACTATCCGGTTTGGGCGAGGTCAGTCGCATCGGAGAGGTGATCCTGAACCCTTACCTCGGGCCCCGCCTGAAATCCGGCGCAGTTACCACCGATATGCCAATGGCGCATGACAAGCCCATCGATTTCGGCCTGCAAACCTTCTGCGAAAGCTGCAACAAATGCGCCCGCGAATGCCCTTCGGGTGCGATCACGGCCGGGCCGAAGCTGATGTTCAACGGCTATGAGATCTGGAAGTCTGACAGCCAAAAATGCGCCACCTACCGGGTGACCACGCCGGGTGGGGCGATGTGCGGGCGGTGTATGAAGACCTGCCCTTGGAACCTTGAGGGCATCTTCAAGGAACGCCCCTTCCGCTGGGCCGCTATGAATATTCCCAAGGCCGCTCCCGCGTTGGCGCGGTTGGATGATGCCGTGGGCAATGGCGGGCTGAACGACGTCAAGAAATGGTGGTGGGATCTGGAGCTGCAACCGGACGGCGCCTATCGCCCGACCGACCACCCGCTGAACCGGCGCGACCTGCAAACCGACCTAGACCTGAAATACGAAGATCAGACTCTGGCCGTCTACCCCGCCTATCTGGCCCCGCATCCCTGGCCCTATCCGTTCGCCATGGACCGCGAGGCTGGGATCGCAGCCTATGAGGCCATGGTCACGGCCGAGGAATACAAGGCGCGCAAAGCGGCGGGCGATCTGTCGGTGATCCACCGCTATACCATCGCGGGCGATGCCCCGGTTATGCGCGTCGCACTGACCAAGGTCGACAAGATGACTGCGGATGTGACCAAGTACGAATTCTCGACGCTGGACGGCTCACCACTGCCCGAATGGACGGCAGGCGCGCATCTGGACGTGCTGGTCGCGCCGGAATTCCTGCGGCAGTACTCTATGTCCGGTGACCCATCCGACCGCGCCACCTATCAGATCGGTGTATTGCGCGAGGATGAGGGACGCGGTGGCTCAGCTCTGCTGCACCGCATTTTCAACGAGGGGCGCAAGGTCTTCATCTCGAAACCCATCAACCATTTCGAACTGGACGAGGGCGCAACCAAGACCTTCCTGATGGGCGGCGGGATCGGCATCACTCCGATGATAGCCTTTGCTCACCGTCTGTATGCCGTGGGCAAACCGTTCCAGCTGCACTATTCGGCCAGTACCCGTGCCGAGGCCGGGTATCTGAAGGATCTGGCAGCGATGCCTTGGGCGGATCACGTGCACTATCATTTCTCGGACGAAGGCACACGGGCCGATCTGGAAGCCGTCCTGTCGGGATATCAAGACGGTTGGCACGTCTATACCTGTGGTCCTGATCGCTTCATGGACGGAGTTATGCAAGCGGCTGAGCGTCAGGGGTTTCCCGAAGAAGCGCGGCATCTGGAGTATTTCTCGGTCCCCGAGCAGCCGGACTATGAGAATCACGCCTTCACTTTGCGGCTGACAAAATCGGGTCGAGATCTGACTGTACCCGCCGACAAAGATGCAGCGCAGGTGCTGAACGAGGCAGGCATTCACGTGGATGTGAAATGCGCCGATGGCATCTGTGGGGTCTGCAAATGTGGCGTGATTTCGGGTGAGGTCGAACACCGCGATTTCGTTTTGTCCAAGAAACAACGTGAGAGCGCTATCATCCTATGCCAAAGCCGGGCGGCGCAGCCGGATGGTGTGATCGAGATCGACCTCTGAGCCAAGGTTGGGAAACGAAATTCTGAAACGCAAAAATTGGTCGCTCTGGCCATGGACGTTACGGCACGGCTGCACTAACGTCCCCAGCGAACCCTAGTGAATCCTGATCAACAGGTGCGAGGTATTTTCATGGATTATCACAGCCCCGCCAGTTTTGCCGAGGCGTCGGCTCTGGCTGCAAACGCAAAGGGGGTCACCCGCTTTTTGGCCGGAGGCACGGACGTTCTGGTGCAGTTGCGCTCGGAACTGGTCACGCCCGATACGCTGATCGACATCAAAAAGATCGACGGCGTCAGCGATATAACCCGCAACGCGGACGGCAGTTGGACACTGGGTGTTGCTGCCACAGGTGCCGAGATGAGCGAGCACCCTGAGCTGGGCAGCGACTGGCCTGGCGTGGTCGAAGCGATGGACCTGATCGGATCGACCCAGGTTCAGGGTCGCGCAACGCTGACCGGAAACCTGTGCAATGGCTCTCCGGCGGCGGATTCGGTGCCTGCGATGGTTGCCGCTGGTGTGACCGTTTCTGTCACTGGCCCAGATGGAACGCGTGATGTGGCTGTCGAGGAAATCCCAACCGGACCCGGCAAGACCTCGCTGTCCAAGGGTGAGGTGATCTCGGCTGTGAAAATCCCCGCACGCGGGGACAATGCAGGCGACGCCTATCTGCGGTTCATCCCGCGCACTGAGATGGACATCGCCGTTGTTGGCGTGGGTGTCAGCCTGCGTCTGGACGGTGATACCGTGACTGAGGCCCGCGTCTCGCTGGGCGCGGTCGCGCCGACTGTCCTGCTGGTTGAAGACTGTGCCAAGGCCATCATCGGCAGCACTCTGGACGATGCTGCGCTGGACGCGCTGGCGGCTGCGGCATCGGCCGCCTGTAACCCAATCGACGACAAACGCGGCACGATCGCATTCCGCACCGAGGTCGCTGGCGTTCTGGCCAAGCGCGCCGCGAAAATCGCCTATGCCCGCGCGAAGGGAGAGAAAGCATGAGCAAGCTCCACGTAACGACCACCGTGAACGGCGATGAGGTCGATTTTCTGTGCGACCCGCGCGAAACCCTGCTGGACTGCCTGCGCGACAAGCTGAACCTGACCGGCGCGAAAGAGGGCTGCGGCACCGGCGATTGCGGTGCCTGTTCGGTCACTGTGGATGGCCGTCTGGTCTGTTCCTGCCTGATGCTGGGCGCTGAGGCCGAGGGTAAAACCATCGAAACCGTCGAAGGTATCGCGGATGGTGACGTGCTGCATCCGCTGCAACAGAAGTTTATCGAACATGCCGCCCTGCAATGCGGTATCTGCACGCCGGGCATTCTAGTGGCGGCCAAATCGCTGCTCGAGAAAAACCCCAGTCCGACCGAGGAAGAAACCCGGTACTGGCTGGCAGGCAACCTGTGCCGCTGCACCGGCTATGACAAGATCATTCGCGCCGTCATGGAAACGGCAGAAGAATTGCGGGAGGCTTCGTAATGGCTCTGGACGATCGTAAAACGGAATTCACTTTTGTTGGCACCCGTCCGAACCGCCCTGACGGCTTGGATAAGGTGACGGGCCGCGCCAAGTTCGGCGCGGATATGTCTGCACCCGGCATGCTGCATGGGGCCATCTTGCGCTCGCCCCATGCCCATGCGCGGATCGTGAATATTGACACATCGAAGGCTGAGGCGCTGAAAGACGTCAAAGCCGTGGTGACACGCGCTGATTTCGCCGACGTGCCGTTCAAGCCGGGTTTGGCTGGCGAATTCTGGAACGTGCTGGAAAACGTCATGGCGGGCGAGAAAGCTCTCTATGATGGTCATGCGGTGGCTGCTGTGGCGGCGACCTCGGCACTGGCCGCGCGGGATGCGCTGAAGCTGATTGAGGTTGAGTACGAGGTATTGCCTCATGTGACCGACGTAGACAAAGCGATGGCCCCGGATGCGCCGGTCATCCGCGAAGGTGCGGCAGATTATTCCGTGCCCGAAGGGATGCACCCCAACGTTGTGCGGTATCACGAAAGCGGTCACGGCGATGTCGACGCAGGCTTTGCCGAGGCAGATTTGGTCCTCGAAGACAGCTTTGTCACCGAGGCGACCCATCAGGGCTATATCGAGCCGCACGCCTGTCTTGGCCTACTGGGCAATGACGGCAAAGGTGAGCTGTGGTGCACCACCCAAGGCCACTGGATCGCGCAAAAGACCTGCGCGGCGTTGCTGGGAATTGAGACCTCGCAGCTGCGCGTAACTGCGTCCGAGATTGGCGGCGGTTTTGGCGGCAAGACCACGGTCTTCATCGAACCGGTTGCGCTGGCGCTGAGCCGCAAGGCGAACCGCCCGGTCAAGCTGGTCATGACCCGATCCGAAGTGTTCCGGGCGACAGGGCCAACCGCCTCGGCCTCGATGGATATCAAGATTGGCATGAAGAATGACGGCACGATTACCGCAGCACGCGGCGAGTTCCGTCTGCAAGGCGGTGCGTTCCCGGGTGCGCCGGGCGATATGACCGCCATGTGTGCCTTTGCGGCCTATAATCTGACCAACGTCAAACAGATCGGCTATGACGTAATGGCCAACCGTCCCAAGCAAGCCGCTTATCGCGCGCCGGGCGCGCCGATGGGGGCTTTTGCGGTCGAGTCGGTCATTGATGAGATGTGCAACAAGCTGGGCCTCGACCCAATTGAGGTGCGTTTGAAGAACGCCGCGCATGAGGGCACCAAGGCCAGCTATGGCCCGCGCTATGAACGCATCGGTCTGGTCGAAACGCTTGAGGCCGCCAAGGCACATCCGCATTATTCGGCGCCGTTGAAGCCGGGGCAGGGACGCGGCATCTCCTGCGGTTTCTGGTTCAACCACGGGGGTGAAACCTCGGTAACCTTGGCGTTGTCCGAAGACGGATCAGCCCAGTTGATGGTGGGCACGCCCGACATTGGCGGCTCGCGCGCGTCGATGGCACTGATGGCGGCTGAGGTGCTGGGCATTCCATATGAGAACATCCGTGTCACCGTCGCAGACACCGCAACGCTGGGGTATAATGACGTCAGCCACGGTAGCCGGGTGACCTATGCTTCGGGTCTGGCGACGATCAAGGCGGCGCGCCATGCTGTCGAAAAACTGTGCGAACGTGCAGCGGCCAAATGGGATATCCCGGTTGAAGCCGTGAAGTGGGAAAACGGTTGCGCCGTGCCTTCGGGCCCGAACGCGGGCGACTTTGACCCGATGCCGCTGGCAGATATCACTGCCAAAATGGGACGCACCGGGGGTCCGATCTCGGGCCATTTTGAGGCGACGCCCGAAGGCGCAGGTGTGTCCTTTGGCACCCACATTGTTGACGCCGAGGTCGACCCGGAAACCGGCAAGACCACGATCACCCGCTATACGGTCATTCAGGACGCTGGTAAGGCGATCCATCCGACCTATGTCGAGGGCCAGTTCCAGGGCGGTGCCGCGCAAGGTATCGGCTGGGCGCTGAATGAGGAATATATCTATGGCGAGGATGGACGGTTGCAGAACTCGATCTTCCTTGACTATCGCATTCCGGTCGCCAGCGACCTGCCCATGATCGACACGGTGATCGTCGAAGTGCCCAACCCCGGCCACCCCTTCGGAGTGCGCGGCGTGGGTGAGACGGGCATCGTGCCGCCCTTGGCCGCCATCGCCAATGCTGTGTCCAACGCAGCTGGCGTGCGGATGAAGCAACTGCCGATGTCCCCGCCGCGCATTCTGGCGGCGCTCAAGGACAATGGTTGAGGTCCACCTCTGGTCCGGCCTCCGGTCTTTGACCGGGGGTCAGCAGGTGGTGGAAGTCGAGGCCAAAACCACCGGCGATCTGCTACGGGAACTGGTCAGGACGCATCCGCAACTGGAAGGCCCAATTGAGGCGGGCGTGTCCATCGCCATCGACGGACGCGTCATCGCAACCGGTTTGACGGAACCGATCCCCGAAGGCAGTGAAGTTTACCTAATGCAGCGTCTGCGCGGCGGTTAGGACGGCGACCAAGGCTCGCGGCCAACCATGCGGTCGGCCTCGGCCGTGATGTCATTCATATGTTGTTCAAGGCTGAGGCGCAGATCTTCTATCTGCTCGTCAGACGCTTTGCGCGGCACGGTTTCCGTCCATTCTCGGCACAGAAACACGCCCTTGTTGCGCCAGGGGCGCGGCATCAGCAACCGGTCCCATGTGCCTGCCTCGCGACCATGTTCCGCGGAAAAAGTAATCCCGAACACCCGCTTGCCTGAAGTCCTCGCCCAGACTAAAGGCACCGTGGACAACACCCTTTCCGGCCCGCGTGGACCGTCTGCGGCGATGCCGATGGAAATGCCTTGCTTCATTTTGCCGATCACTTCGCGCGACACGGCAATGTTGTTCGATTTCTTGCTGGTCATGGCGATCGTGTCCATGCCGAACAGCTTTTGCACGCGACCAACCATGCTGCCGGCTCGAGCAGACGAGGTGATGGAGCAGATGGGCCCCTTGTCCAGCGGGTAGAAATAGGGCGATTGCGCCAGCCTTTGGTGCCACAGCACCACAATGACCGGTTCGCCCTGTTCGGCCAACTGGTCCAGTTCCTCATAGCCAATACGCTGCCATTCGGTGTTGCGATTGACCAGCCGGATATACCACGCAATGCGCCGCGCAGCCCAGTTCAACAGGGCTTCACTATCAGCGATCTTCTTGCGGATACTCACGAGCGGGGTCCTTCTGCCAAGCAAATTGTGTCTTATAGAACTCAACGCCATGCGCAACTTGTTTGTCGCATGGGTTTAGAGCGGCGGAATCTGAAAAAGCCTCTTGAGTCCGCCGCGCGGCTGGCATATCTGATGCCCACCTTAGGGGTATAGCTCAGTTGGTAGAGCGACGGTCTCCAAAACCGTAGGTCGCGGGTTCGAACCCTGCTGCCCCTGCCATTTCCCAATATCGCTGACATCCACGCGCCAATTTGGGCTATTCCTTTGCATTCCGGTTTCCTCCGCCCGGCGATTGGCATATTGTCCGGCGAAACACCCAAGGACCGGATGAGGATACATGTCGCGTTTCGATGGATATTTCCTGCGGCAATTGCTGATTCTGTTCGGCTTTTTCACGCTGGTTCTGGTGGGGGTCTTCTGGATCACCCGTTCGGTCAGCCTGTTTGATCGTGTGATCAGCGGCGGTCAATCGGCGATGGTGTTTCTGGAATTCACCGCGCTGACCCTGCCGACCCTGATCCGAACGGTGATGCCCATGGCTGTGTTTGCCGCCGCCGTTTATGCCACCAACCGCCTGAGCCGCGAAAGCGAGCTGACGGTTATGTTGGCGACGGGCTCCAGCCCATGGCGTCTGGCGCGGGCAGTATTTCTGTTCGGGCTAGTGACAGGTTTGATGATGGCCGCGATCAGCGTGTTTCTGCGCCCGGCCTCGGTCGAGCAGCTTGAACAACGACAGGCCGAGGTCGCAGGCGATGTCACCGCGCAGCTTCTGAACGAGGGTGAGTTTCTACATCCTGCCAGCGGCGTAACGGTTTATATCGGACGGATTGACCTGGATGGTACACTGTACGAAGTCTTCGTCTCGGACCGCCGGGATCGGGCCAGTACAGTCACCTATTCCAGTAAAACCGCTTATCTGGTCAACAATGGCAGCGGTATTCATCTGGTTATGGTGGACGGGGTGGCGTTGCGCTTGGATCAGCAGGGCAGGACCTTATCATCGACCCTGTTCGAGGATGCTTCATACGACATATCCGAACTGGCTCACGGCAACGATATGAGCCAACGAAGTCTTGAGGCGATCCCGACCCTTGAATTGTTGGAAAACCGTCAGGCGTTGACCGCAAACGAAGGGTTCAGCGAAGGAGAGCTGGTGGATGAACTGCACCAGCGGTTCTCATGGATTGCCATCTGCGTAGCGGTGGCCATGGCGGGATATGCAACCCTGATGCTGGGCAGCTTTTCCCGTTTCGGTTTGTGGCCGCAGATTTTTGGGGCGTTTACTCTTCTCGTTTTGCTGGAAGGTGTTCGGGGGTTCGTGTCGCCTATTGTGATCGACGATCCCGCGCTGTGGGCGGTTCTCTACCTGCCCGCCGTGATCGGCATCCTCATATCCTGCCTGTTCTTGCTGATTGCGGGGCGACCACTTTTGCAGAAAAAGCCGCGAGAGAGCGATCTCGCCTGGCCGCAGGCCTAAGCCGTCCGCAATTCCTGCAGGCAATCTAGAACATCGCCAAATGCTGGGCTGTCGCGGCGCGTGACCAGATAGAGCGGCAACATCAGGTCATAGGCATCTGCAACGGGCGCAACCTGCCCAGAATGAAGGTATTCAGCGATGACATAGCGTGGGAAATACCCTAACCCACCGCGCCGCAGGACATAGCGTAGGGCCATCATGCAATTGCCCAGAAACACCGTCTGGCCCGAAGCCCGATGCGCGGTGGATCGAATGTGATTCTGATAGACCTCCCCCAGTTCCAAATTGACGAAAATCGGGTCAGTTCCGGCATCAGGGGTCTGGACCAGCACCAGTCGCTCGGGTGGCAATTCGTGAAACATGACCCGTCTGTCCGACGGTTTCTCATGGGTCAAGGCCGCGTCAAGAACATGGGTGGCTACCGCATCAACCATATTCAGGTCATGATCATAGTTGAGCGTCAACAGCAGCTGCCCCAGGTCGTCCTCATAGCGGATTGCCAGATCGACCAGCAGCGGGTCCCAGATGCTCAGTTGCGCGCCCAGGCGCAGGGCGACCCGGTTCTGCGACTGCGCGGGCAGATCGCGTGAGGCAAAGGACCAGAGCGACAGCATCTGTTCAGCATAGGGCCGGAACTGCCGCCCGAATTCGGTCAGGCCGGTCCCGCCTGCCCCACGGGTGAACAGGGCTTTGCCGGTTTCATCCTCGATCAGACGAATGCGGGCGCTTACAGCGGTTTGCGTCACGTTCAGCTTGCGGGCGGCAGCGTGGAAGCCTCCGGTCTCGGCGACGCACAGAAAGGTCTCAAGGGCTTTGATTTGCATGTTGAAAGTAATTTTTGATCGAAGTGATAAAATCAATTCATTTTTTCGCTCAACTGGAGTGGAGTAAGCTTTCGTAAACGGATCGATGAAAGGACCGCTTCCATGCTGGACAAAAGCCACAAACCCACTTGGACCAGTTTCGAAGAGGCGACAAAGGCCGATTGGGATGCCGTGATGGAGTATGAAGAGGCGTACAACGCCGCTTTGCCCGACCGTATTCTGGACGCTATCCGGTCGCTGGACGAGGAGTGGACGCCATACCCGGTCAACCGCTATCAGCATAGTTTGCAGGCCGCGACCCGCGCTTACGAAGATGGGGCTGATGAGGAACTGGTGGTCGCTGCTCTGATCCATGACACCGGCGATATCCTGTCGCCCTACAATCACGGTGAGCTGTCAGCGGCGATGATGAAGCCCTATGTCAGCGAGAAGACCTATTGGATTTTGAAACATCACTGTGTGTTTCAGGGCTACTACTATAACCACCACCTTGGCGGCGATCGCAACGCCCGCGACAAGTACCGCGACAGTCCTTATTGGGAGGACTGCCGCTATTTCTGCCATGAATACGATCAGAAGGCGTTCGACCCGGACTACCCGACCAAACCGTTGGAGTTCTTCGAGCCCATGTTGCGCCGCGTGTTGAACAAGGGCGAAGGGCACATGGAGCTGAACGAAACCTCGGAAAGCTAGCAGGCCGCCATCAGGCGATAGACGATCTGAGCTGCAGTGAAGTCCCAGGCGGCATTGCCGTCGGGGGCCAGTTCGACCACGTCAAAGCCCACGCATTTGCGGCCTTTAAGGGCATGTTCGACCAACCGCAGGGCTTGGTAGTAACCGAGCCCGCCCGGAACCGGGGTGCCGGTGGCAGGCATCAACGAAGGGTCCAGACCGTCCACGTCAAAGCTGACATAGACCAGTTCGGGGAAATCCTCGGGCAGGTCGACGGCGTGGATATTGCCTGTGACCAGTTCCTCGGCATCCACATGGAAGACGTGGTTTTTCAGACGGCTTTGCGCCTCTTCGGTTGAAAAGGCGCGGACGCCGAATTGGGCCAGTTTGATGCCCTCTTCGGTCAGCAGATGCATGACTGAGGCGTGCGAGTGTTTCTTGCCCTGATAGGCGTTGCGCAGGTCCGCATGGGCGTCGATCTGCACGATACCGACGGGCTGGTTCAGCGCCCGCGCCACGCCCATCACCGCACCATAGCTGAGCGAATGTTCCCCGCCCAGTGTGACCGGCACCTTGCCAGCGCGCACCGCAGCCTCGGTGCGTTGCGCAAGGCGTTCCATCACTTCGGGCAAGGGGCCGTCGCAATCCAGCGGGTCTTCGGTGAAGATGCCTTCGACGCAGGGTTCCGCGTGGCCTGTGATGCGTTCCAGTTCATTGCTGGCCTCGATGATGGCTGCGGGACCGTTGGCGGTCCCTGATCCGTAAGACACGGTACGCTCCAGCGGCACGGGGATGACGCGGAACCGGGCGTCTTCGCTGCGCTCAGCGGCGGTCAGTTCACTGTCGAGGAAAATGCTCATGAGAGGCGGTCCTTAAAGTCGTCATAGCCGAATTGTTTGATAATCTTCAGCGCGTCCGTTTCGCTGTTCCAAAGGGCGATTGTGGGCAGGGGTACCCCGTTGAACGTGTTGGTCTTGACCATCGAGTAATGCGCCTGATCGAGGAAGGCAAAGCGCTGCCCTATCTCTAGCGGTTTGTCCCATGTGTAGTCGCCAATCACGTCACCAGCCAGACAGGAGGGGCCACCCAGACGGTAGGTATGACCTGCTTCGGCCTCGTCCATCAAGGCGGGGCGATAGGGGGCCTCGATCACGTCGGGCATGTGGCAGGTGGCCGAGATATCGGTGATGGCGAGGTTCATACCATTGGTGGGCAGGTCGAGGATTTCGCCGACCAGAATACCCGCGTCCAGCGCAACGGCCTCGCCGGGTTCGAGGTAGATGGCGACATCGTATTTCGCGCGGATGGATTTGATGAAAGTCACTAGCCCATCCCGGTCGTAGTCATCGCGGGTAATATGGTGACCGCCGCCGAAATTCAGCCATTTGAGCTGGCTGAGGAAGGGTTTGAGCTTCGGCTCAACGGCAGCCCATGTGCGTTGCAACGGCTCGAACCCCTGTTCGCAGAGCGTGTGCATGTGCAGCCCGTCGACTCCGATCAGTGTGTCTTCGGACAGTTGGCTGACGGGTGTCCCAAGGCGCGAGCAGGGCGCGCAGGGGTCGTATTTGGGTATCTCGCCTTCGGAATGTTCTGGGTTGATGCGCAGGCCGACCTGAACGTTCGCGGCTTGGGCTTTTGCCAGGAAGCGGTCCGTTTGCGTGGGTGAGTTGAAGATGATGTGGTCGGACAGCGACAGGATTTCGTCGATATCTGCGTCTTTGTAGCCAGCGCAGAAGGTCGCAACCTCACCGCCATATTCCTCGCGACCCAGTCGTGCTTCGTAGATGCCACTGGCGCAGGTACCGCCGAGGTGGTGGCGGATCAGAGGGGCCAGTGAGAACATCGAGAACGCCTTGAGCGCGCTGAGGACATGTGCGCCGGACCGGGTGCCGATCTCTGAGAGGATGGTCAGGTTCCGCTCGACCGCTTTTTCGTCGACCACAAAGCAAGGTGTGGGGACGCGGCTGAGGTCGAAATTGCGGAAGGCGCCGGCGTCTCCGGCTTGGGTCGTCATCATGTCGGACATGTCCCGCGTCTCCGATTGTGGTGAGGCCGGGGGCTCTGCCCGTCGCCATTGGTGCTTGAACCAATGGCGCATCAATGGCGACCCCCGAGGTACTTTTGAACAGAAGAAGTTCTGGGGATTAGAATTCGACGGGACCGTCAAGTTCATGAACTTGCCATGGCAGGCCGTGATTGTTCAGCATATCCATGAAGTCATCGGGGTCGAGTTGTTCCATGTTCCAAACGCCCGGCTCGCGCCAGTTGCCTTTCAGGACCTGTGCCGCGCCGATCATCGCGGGAACGCCGGTGGTGTAGCTGACGGCCTGGGAGCCGACCTCAGCGTAACATTCCTCATGGTCGCAGATGTTGTAGATATAGTAGGTTTTTTCGCCCGAGCCGTCCTTGGCCTGACCTGTGGCGATGTCGCCGATGCAGGCTTTGCCCTTGGTTTCCGCGCCCAGATCGCCGGGATCGGGCAGCAAGGTTTTCAGGAACTGGATCGGGATTATCTCTTTGCCGTCATGCATCACCGGATCGATGCGGGTCATGCCGACGTTTTCCAGCACTTTGGCGTGCATGATGTAGGCGTCGCCGAAGGTCATCCAAAAGCGGGCGCGTTCGATCTCGGGGAAGTGGGTGCTGAGGCTCTCCAGTTCCTCGTGATACATCAAGTACATGTTCTTGGGACCGATGGCGGGGAAGTCGAACTCGACCTTGTGGGTCATGGCGGGGGAGTGTTGCCACGCGCCGTTTTCCCAGTGACGCACTTCGGCCAGCACTTCGCGCAGGTTGATTTCCGGGTTGAAGTTGGTGGCGAATTCTTGATCGTTGCTACCGCCATTGGCGTCCAGCACGTCGATCTGGCGGATCGTGTCCAGCTTGTGTTTCTTGAGCCATTTGGCGAACACGCTGGTCACGCCCGGATCGAAGCCAGATCCGAGGATGGCGGTCAGGCCCGCCGCTTTGAAGCGCTCCTGATATGCCCATTGCCAGTGGTATTCGAACTTGGCCTCGTCCTCGGGCTCATAGTTCGCGGTGTCGATGTAGTGGATACCGGCCTCAAGACACGCATCCATCAGCACCAGATCCTGATAGGGCAGGGCGAGGTTCACAAGGATTTCCGCGCCGGTTTCTTTGATCAGCTTGACCGTGTCTTCGACCTTGTAGGCGTCCAGTTCGGCAGTAGCGATATCTACACCAACGCGGTCTTTTACGGCTGCGGCGATGGCGTCGCATTTCGATTTCGTGCGGCTGGCCAGAGTGATCTCGGTGAAGATGTCCGAGTTCATCGCCATCTTGTGCACGGCTGCGTGGGATACGCCGCCGGCGCCGACAACCAGTGTTTTGCCCATGGTCTGTCTCCTTCTTATTCGTAATAGGTGTAGCCGTTGATTGAGTCGCGATAGGCGCTCATCAGGGTTTTGCGGTCCTTGGCTTGCAGAGTACCGGTAGAGATCGCCTCGTCTACCATTTTGCGGAAGGCGGCAACACAGTCTTGCGGGTCGAACTCGACATAGGACAGGACCTGACTGATCGTGTCGCCCTCTTGCTCGTGCAGCAGGTCGAAGCCGCCATCGGCGCGCAGGTCGATGGTGACGACGTTGGTATCGCCAAACAGGTTGTGCAGATCGCCGAGCGTTTCCTGATAGGCACCGACGAAGAAGACGCCCATGAAGTACTCGCCGTCCTTGGGCAGGGAATGCACCGGCAAGCTGGGTGAGACACCGTCGGCCAGAATGAAACGGTCGATCTTGCCGTCGCTGTCGCAGGTGATGTCTGACAAGACGGCGCGGCGGTCGGGGGTTTCGTTCAGCCCTTGGAGCGGCACGATCGGGTGTAGCTGGTCGATCGCCCAGACATCGGGCAGGGATTGGAACAGCGAGAAGTTGCAGTGGTAGATATCGGCCACTTTCTCAAGCTGATCGTCTACATCCGTGTCCAGATCATCGCTTGCGGCCAGGGCCTTGAGGCGGGCCATCAACGACAGATAGATACGCTCGGCGCGGGCCATCTGGCGCAGGTCGACATAGCCGCGGCGGAACAGGGCGCGCAGCTCGTTACGATAGAAGGTGGCGTCGTTCCAGCATTCTTGCAGACGATCTTGGCTGAGGTATCCGTGAACGGCAGCAAGGTCCGAAACCAGATGGTTGTCGTCAGGTTCCACATCCGGTGCGGTCGGTGCATCGTAAAGCGTGCTTTCCAGCACGTTGAACACCAGCATCGAGGATGTCGCCACCACCGCACGGCCGCTTTCGGTGACCAGCGTTGGGTGGGCGATTTCGGCCTCATCCATCGCGTAGGCGACGGTCTCGACGACGTTGGCGCAGTATTCCTCGACCGTGTAGTTGATCGAGTTCTCAGCCGCTTTCTTCTCACCGGTATAGTCCACACCCATGCCGCCGCCGAGGTCCAGATGGGTCAGCGGTACGCCCTCGCGGGTAAGTTCAGTGTAATAGCGGCAAGCTTCGCCGACGGCGCGGCGCACATCGTTGACGTCCTGCACCTGCGATCCCAGATGCGAGTGCTGCAGCTTCAGGCAGTGCAGCAGCCCTGCCGCCTTCAGCTTGTCCACCGTGGCGACAAGTTGGTCCGTGTTCATGCCAAAGGCTGATCGGTCGCCCGAGCTTTCTTCCCATTTTCCGCTGATCTGGTTGGTCAGTTTCACCCGCACGCCGATCAGCGGTTCGATGCCCAGATCGTTATAGACCTCGATCACCGTGTCGGCCTCTTTCGGGCTTTCCAGAACGATGACGGTGTTGAAGCCGATCTTGCGGCTAAGGATAGCCAGCTGGATGAACTCGGCATCCTTGACGCCGTTGCAGACGATCAGTGCCTCGGGGGCCAGACGATGGGCCAGCGCCACAACCAGTTCGGGCTTGGAGCCCGCTTCCAGCCCATAATTGTATTTCTTCCCGAACTCGACGATCCGGTCGACGACCTGTGCCTGCTGGTTCACCTTGATGGGGAAAACACCACGATAGGCGCCCTTGTAGTTAACGCGCGCGATGGCATCGCGGAAGCTTTCGTTCAGATGCGCAATCTCGTGTTCCAGATACGAGGTTACGCGCAGCACCATCGGGGCCTTGATCCCCCGGTCGTCCAGATCGGACAAGATACCGGGCAGGCTTATTGCGGCGGCTTCGGGGTGTATCGGGTTGCGCAAACCGATCTCGCCCTGCTCTGTCACCTCGATGAGGCCCTTGCCCCATTTTTCAACCCCGTAGATGGAATGCGGTGCGTCGGGCGTCTGTTTCAATCAAGTCAGTCCTTAACGTAGGGTGCCGGTTTAGCGCCCGCCAATACGGCAGCAATTTGATTCGTCCAAGTGTAATCTATGTATCGCGAATTGCCGAATTTAGGCCAAGGTGCGGATTGGGATCAAGTGGTTGTCCCAATGGCATTTGGCGCGCGCCATGATGTGGGCACCCTCGGTGATCTCTCCGACCGCGCCGGTGCCTGTGGTAAAGACAAATCCCTGCTCGGCAGAGCCGATGCCGCAGACATCCTTCAAGGAATAGGCCGCAGTCAAATTGCCGGTTTCGACATCGAATTGATGCAGCGCGTTTCCTCGGGGGCAGGTGATGGCGACGGTTTTGCCATCACTGGCGAAAGCGATGCTGCCCGCGTAGCCCTGAAGGGTGCTCTGTTCTCTCTCGGGCGCGGTCAGCAGGCGCGGGGCCGTGCCGCGCCGGTGCAGGCCCAGCAGCGGCGGGTGCCGTGTTTTGTCCCCTTGCCATTGCAGCGCAAAGGCCACCAGGCCGTCGGGCCGGACAGCCAGATGGCGGATCGAGTTTCTGTGCAGCGCGCGCGGCAGTTCCTTTTGTTCTATAACCGCGCCAGAGTGGTCCAGATAGGTCAGGTTGGGGCGCATGACGGGCAGGTTCAGCTCGGTGCGCCCTGTTTCGGGGTGGGTTTCGATGCCGCCATTGGCCACAACAAGTGTTTGGCCGTCGGGCATCAGGCGCATGTCATGGGGGCCGATGCCGCCCGAGGGGAACTCACCCAATCGCGCGTAATCTCCGGTATTCCAGACGCCGATCACGCCTTGGCCTGCCTCATAGTCGTTTTCTGTGGTGTAGAGCGTCGCCCCATCTGCCGAAAACACGCCGTGGCCGTAGAAATGGCGGTCTTCTGGCGCGTCCAACCGGGCGGTTTGGGCTCCGGTTGCGCAATCGATCACCAACGCAAAAGTGCCCGGTCGGCGGGCAAATGCCACCGCCTGCGCGCGCTGAGGGTGCGCGGCCGCCGCGTGACCCCTTGCGGGCAAGGGCAACGTGAACAGGATACCTCCTCCAGCAGTCAGCCCCACCAGCCGGTAAAAGCCGTCGGGAAACAGGGCCGCCGCCAAGTAGTCGGGCGCGCCAACTTCCGCCCAACCGCCTATGGGCGTCATGCTGGTGGCGGCAAGCCCGACAAGAAAATGGCGACGGCTGGTCATGGTCAGTCACCGTCCAGTGCGTTGAACCCGGCGCTGATGCCCAGGGCAGGGCCAAGATCATTTGCGGCAATCTGGCGGATATCGTTGATCGACTGTTGCAGCGCCTCGATGCGTAAACGGCCCTGCGGGTTGGCCACGCTCGCAAATGCAGGGTCGTCCAAGGCTTGCGCGCGGGCAATCGCATTGTCGAACGCGCCGTCCATGTCTGCCGCAATGGCAGGATGATCCGCAGACAGGCGCATGGCCAGATCACGCAGAGTGATCAGCGACAGCTCCACATGGCGCAAGGACCGCGCAGACCGGCGCGCCTCGGCCCTCTTTGGACGGGGGCGGTCGAATGTGCCCAGCGGGCGTCCAAGGCGGGTCTCGGACGTGAATTGAAGGCTGGTGGACAGTGCCTTGTATAGCTCTTGCAGGGCTTCGTTTTCGGACCGATAGGGCCTGTCGCCGCCGGGTTGCGTCACGTGTTCGGCAAAGGGTTGCCAATCCCGGGCGATGGCCTTTGCGTTGCGGTCGATGTCAGTTGTGATCGCGCGGATTAGGGCGCAGCGATAGGGGGCTTGGCCCTGATCAGCAAAGGCGGGATCAAAGAGCATCATCTCCAGCGCGAAAAACCCGCGCCCGGCGATGGAGGTTTCGGCAAAGGCCTCGGGGCTTTCTACAACGGGGTCGCTGGTCGAGATCAAACCGCTCAGGGCCTTGGGCGTGAATCCCTTAGTGTCGGGCCAGAAGGCCAGCGCAAAGGCGCGGTCGTCCCGCTCGGACGGCCCGAACCGTAGGTGACTGACCAAAATCCAATCGTCGAATGCGCCATGGAATGCAGCCCGCAGGCCAGGTGATGCAGGATCGCATCCAGCCTGCGCGGTCGAGGCCAAAGTGGCGGTCGTCTCGGATAGTCTCGCATAACCGGGCAGAACGTGTGCGTCGACCACGTCCGTCAGAATCGCAGCACTGTCCTGTGCTGTGGCGGGCAGGGGCAAAGCCAAAGCAAGGGCAAGGAACAGCGGGCGCATCAGAGGCTCTCCAGAAAGCGGATCAGGGCGTCTCGGTCAAGCTTGGGCATCGACACAACCGTATCGCGCGCCGCTTGCGCCTCGCCCCCGTGCCACAGGATTGCCTCTAGCAGGGACCGCGCCCGCCCGTCATGCAGGAATTGAGTGTGGCCCGAAACCTGTTGGGTCATCCCGACGCCCCACAGCGGCGGCGTGCGCCATTCCCGACCCGTAGCGCGCGCCTCCGGGCGTTGGTCGGCCAGACCTTCGCCCATGTCGTGCAGCAGCAAGTCGGTATAAGGCCAGATCAGTTGGAAACTGTGTTCGGGCCGGTCCTCCATACGGTGCGTGACATAGGCGGGGGTGTGGCACAATGCACAGCCGGTCTGGTGGAAGACCTGCTTTCCGCGCAGCACTTGCGGGTCGTCTGCATCTCGACGTTCTGGCACCCCAAGATTGCGGCTGTAGAAGGCCACAAGGTCCATACCCTGCTGATCAATCTCGAACACACGGTCGTCGCCATCGCCATGCGGGGCATTCACGCAGTCCACCTGCAACTCCGTGCAGTCACCATGGGCCGCAGGGAACAGAGGGCTGGATATCCCGATGTCTCCGGCAAAGGCACCTGCCGATTGCTCCAAGATAGTCGGCATCCCAGCCTTGTAGCCGAACCGCCCCATCATCGGCGCATCGAATTCGGTCGACCACACAATGTTGGGGCGGCCTGAGATACCGTCCCCATCAACGTCTTCTGGGTCGGCCTTGGCCAGTATATCCCCGACCGGGATCGCTTCGAGCAGACCCAGCCCGATCATCTGCGGTGCCACACGTGGGCTGAGCATCGCCTGCGGGTGCAACGGCCCATAGCCCAGATCGGCGGCGGTATAGGTCGGTGCGCGCAACGTGACCGTCTCACCATCCAAGAGCTCGACAGGGACTTCCGTGTAGGTGATGTCCAGCCGGTATTCTGCCGGGTGGCCAGGCAGGGCGAGGTCCTGCATCTGGCCGCCGTAGTTTGGCTCTGGCTGCGTGGCGATATAGTCCGCGATCTCGGACTGGCCCGCCCCGCCAGGGATTGAGACGCGTAGGAACATCGACACCGCGCTGTCCTGTGGGCCATTCGGCGTATGGCCGCGCCCGTCCTTGATGTGGCACCGCTGGCACGACCGCGCGTTGTAAAGCGGCCCTAACCCGTCCGAAGCCAGCGTCGAAGCCGGCGACGAAACCCATAGCTTTTTGAACAGCCCGTTACCGACTTTGAAATCCAACTCCTGCTCAATCTCCAGGTTGCCCGACGGTTGCGAGAACGCATCTGCATCCGCGCGCAACCGCACGGTGGCCGCCCCTGCCGGCAGGTCCTCGAACCGTTGTGGCACGCTGAAATCCTCGGGCGCGGCGGTGACATCCGCGATCCGGGCGGCCTCGTCTTTGGTTCTGGGCTGGAAGTTGAGGTGCAGGTCCTGCAACCCGGTCGGGAAAGAGGGGGTGGCCGCCAAAGCAGCCACCGCTACGATCGAAAGCTTACTCGCCTTCGTCCATTTTCGATGCATTGAGATGCGCATAATTGGCTTCGCCAATCCTTTCATACAGATCAAGCTGCGTTTCGAGGAAGTCGATGTGACCCTCTTCATCGCTGATCAAACCTTCAAACAGGGACATGGTCACATAGTCCCCCGCCTCGCGGCAGTATTCGCGGGCCTCCACATACAGGGCGCGCGCGTCGTGTTCGGCTGCCAGATCACATTCCAGAGTTTCCTTGGGCGTCTGCCCGATGCGAAGTGGGTCCAGCTTTTGCAGGTTGGGATGGCCTTCCAGAAAGATGATCCGTTCGATCAGCTTGTCCGCGTGGCCCATCTCCTCGATGCTTTCCTCGCGACTTTTCTTGGCCATGTGACCAAGGCCCCAATCCTCCTGCAAGCGGTAGTGAAGCCAATACTGGCTGACCGCCGTCAGCTCATGCCGCAGGGATTTGTTGAGGTATTCTATGACTTTGGGATCGCCCTTCATGTGCTTTCTCCTGTGATGCTGCGGACCGCAATGTCCGAAGCTGCATGGGGATTTCCAGCTTATCGCTGGACCGCATCGTGTCTAGGAAAAGTGGCATGCATCCGCCACAATCCGCTGATTTTCCAAGGGCATGATAGATCTTGCCGGGGGTGATCACCGCATGGGGATCGGACGCGCGCATCCAATCGATCGCGGCATGGATGTCGGTGTCCGAGATATTGGTGCAATGGCAAATGATCATGGCAGAACGCCTTTAGCTGTTTATTCTGACTATAATAGTCGGTTAATTACTGAATGTCCTGCGGCAAACCGTCTGCCAGCCCTCAAAAACCTGCGAGGCGACTATGAGATGCCGCCTCACAGGTGCGGGATCACTGGAAGACTGCGTTGGGGTTGTCCAAACTGTCCGAGCCTTCAAAATCGATCTGATCCAGCTCCAGCTTGGTGACGATGCGTTCGATGGTCTTGGTCTGATCGATCAGGCCGTTCACGCCGCCCATGATCAAGGCCTCGCCACCTGCATTGCCGCGTTCCAGCATCTGGTCATAGGCGAACCCAGCCTCGGCTGTCGATTTGATCCGGTCTAGCGCTTGCATCGTATTGGCCAGCTTCACCTTCATCTCGGCATCCAACGCCGGGTCGGTCGCAGTGACAAGATCAGACAGCGATGCGCCCGAGATCGGAGTGCCGTCGATCCGGGTGTAACTGCCCAGATAGACATTCTGGATGCCCAGGCCATCGTAATAGTGGCTGTTATGGGTGTTGTCCGAGAAGCAATCATGTTCCTCTTCCGGATCATTCAGCATCAGGCCGAGGCGCATCCGCTCACCGGCCTGTTCTCCATAAGACAGCGAGCCCATGCCGGTCAGAATTGCGCTGACGCCTGCGGCCTCGTTCTCGGTCAGTGCCAAGCGCGCATCACCGCCTTCAACCCATTGTGCAGCCATCCAGTCTAGATCGCTGACCAACAAATCGGTCACAGCGCGCAGATATTCTCCGCGACGGTCACAATTCCCGCCGGTGCAATCCGCGCCACGGGCATAGTCTGTCCACGGGCGGTTTCCGGCCCCGGCGCCGTGGCCGTTCAGGTCCTGCCCCCAAAGCAGAAACTCGATTGCATGATAACCGGTGGCTACGTTCGCTTCGATTCCATCAGCCTCATGCAGGGTTTCGGCCAGCAGTTCGGGGGTGATGTGGCTGGCATCGATGGTTTGGCCCGACAGGGTAAAGCTGGGGTTCGCGATGATGTTCAGCGCGGCGAATTCGTTCTCGTCCGATGGGCCGCCATAAGTGGCATCCACATAGTCGATCAACCCTTCATCCAACGGCCACGCGTTCACTTTGCCTTCCCATTCGTCGACAATTGGGTTTCCGAACCGGTAAACCTCGGTCTGCTGATAGGGCACGCGCGCGGAAATCCACGCTGCCTTGGCCGCCGCCAAAGTCGCGTCCGAAGGGTTCGCGATCAGGGCATGCACCGTCGTCTGTAGCATTTTGGCGGCGATCAGGCTGTCATTGTATTTCGCTTGGGCGATATTGGCGTAGGTGGCGAGGATGTCGGCTTTCGAGGGGGTCTCGGCCGCGGACGCATTGGTTGCAACGCACAGCGCCAGCGCGCTGGCAGCAGCATGGAATCTGGTCATGGGATCAGGTCTTTTTTGTTAATTCAGAGAGGTCGGCGCACCTGATTGGTGCTGGCTGACAAATAACTGAGTGAATTGGTCGTCTATGTCAACCTGAGTTTTTTAATCAGGTATAAATTCCACGCTGATACCCAAGACAGATGATGCACAGATACTGGTCGGTCGAACCGAACGCAGCGAGTCTGTGGTCCAAAACTGTTTGGGGAACGAGAAAGCTGAGGAGGGGCTTGAATCCCGTTGCGCGGATCATGACCGAGTTCTGGTACGATCCGAGAGTTCGCAGGCCGCTACATCCGACATCGTCAACTTATTGGCGACGGTGAGTTTCTGGCGGGCAAACCACCACAAAGCGCCACTCCCAACCACACGGGATTTGTCACCCAAACGCCACCCAATCCCCAAAAGCGGACAACTATATTCCGCATTGCGAAATCAAACTTTCAAGGGGTTTTGGGTGATCCTGCGCAATGTTTGCAGCGGATCGCTGTCAGCCGCTTCGAGGGATTGTGACTTTATATCCGGTCTTGAACTCATTCGGCATACGTGTCGGACGTCCAGTTGTCAGATTGGTACACACATAGTCTGATCTGGCGCGCAATATCGTTTTGCTGTCACCCAATCGGATCATCTGAAACAGGCGACTGCAACGCAAACGCTCATCATTCACCGAGAGCCAGTTGTACACGACGATCTCATCATCCAAAAAAGCGGAGGACAGATAATCGATCTCGTGGCGCACTGCGGCCATACCGCGATTCAGGTCGAGGCAGGCTTGCTCGGTCAAACCGACATGCCGCGTATGTTCCCAAACGGTAGCATCCATCCATTTCAAATAGACAGCGTTGTTTACGTGGTGGAAGCCGTCCAGATCGCCCGCCGTGACCTTGAACCGTTTCCAGAAGGAGTTTGGATAATCTGCAAGTGAGGATATGTCTTCGTTCATTGCGCGAAATACACCATTGTGAGTCTAAAATGGAGAACGTGAAGAGGCCTTTGACGAGCCTACTCTGACAACCATAAGGAACGCCCTATTGTCCATTGATCCCTTCAAAGAACGGCAAGACATCTATTTGATTGCCTGAGTTTGGTTGCGAAACAACCACGGCTTTAGCAGCAGAGTTATGATTGGCATTATCAGATATGTCATCGACACAACCTGAATTGTGACGATGCTGAGCGTCTGTGCCCAACGTGGCCAACCAGTCATGAAAGGAACGAGGAAAACCTGAAGCGCAAAGACAAGGGCAAAGATCACAACGATCAATACAACAGCCATTTTATGGCGTGGTGGTGGAACGGCTGCAGGGATCTCGGGCATATCGAACCACACTTCGAGACCGGTCTCGCTTTTGCGATCTGCATCGCCATCGGATATCCCTTCCAGCTTGGCAATCCACTCGGATCGCTCGGGCGAGGTTTCCCAGGCGGCAGCATGTTCGTAATTATCGAAACGATAAATCATGACGTAGCGTCCGCCAGTCTTTTCGGAAGGGCGCAAAATGCTTAAACCTTGTTGCCCCTCGAAATGCGATGCAGCCTCGGCTATGCCTCGGATCCAATCCTCGAAATCGGCCTCGCGCCCCGGCACGACGCGACGTGAAACAGAGATCGTTACGGGGTTGTTGTCCGTGTCTCGGTGATGTGTCATGTGATCAGTCATTGTGAGCCAAGTTTCCTGCTATGAGGCGCGTGAACGACCTTTGGTCAGCCGAAACGCAGCGCCTCTGCGGTTTTCCTAAACCAACATCAATCTGTGTAATTGCAAAGTGGACCCTCGCATCGCTGAAGATCCCTGATGTCTTGGTTTTCAAGAGCTCGAGATGCTTTCAAGCTCTCGTTCCACGAGATCCAACCGGTCCTTGCCGAAAAACATTTCTTCTCCGACAAAGAAGGTGGGGATGCCGAAGACACCACGCTCGACAGCTGCGCTGGTGTTGTTTTTCAAGCGCTCTTTGACCGCATCTTCATTGGCACGCTCCAACAGATTTTGACCGTCGAGTCCTGCATCGTTCATCGCCGAGACAAACACGTCCGGATCATCCATTTTGAGCCCCTTTTCCCACATTGCGGCCATCCCTGCCGTGATGTAGTTGCCTTGGAATCCGTCAACCTCAGCGGCTGCCGCCGCCCGCATCATAAGCAACGTGTTAACCGGGAAATGGGGGTTCATTCGGAACTTCGACAGCTTATGCCGGCGAATAAACCGTTCGAACTCCACGCGGTCGTAATCCAGCTTACCTTTGACGTCCCGGAACATGAGAAACGGAGACTGATTGCCTGTCGCTTTGAATATCCCGCCCAAAAGACAAGGAATGTAGTTGAACGACGCGCCGGTTCGGGTCTTGATGTCATTGACCAGGCAATGGGCCAGATAGGCGTTGGGGCTGCCGAAATCGTAGATGAAGTCTACCTGAGCTGTCATGGTTCGCTCCAGTTACCAGGTTTCTTTCCAGGGACGCAGGTCCATCTCATGCGTCCAGGCCGTACGGGGTTGTTTGTGCAGCATCACATAATTCTGCGCGATATGCTCGGGGTTCAGAATACGGTCTTCCTCGCGCATCTGGTCCACATCCGGGAAATGTTCGCGGATAAAATTGCTGTCGATGGCCCCGTCGATCACCGTATGGGCGACGTGGATGTTTTTTGGCCCCAACTCGCGCGCCATGGACTGCGCCAGCGCCCTCAGCGCGTGTTTCGCGCCCGAAAAGGCCGAGAACCCGGCATTGCCACGCATACTGGCCGATGCTCCGGTGAAAATGATCGTCCCGCGTTTGCGCGGTAGCATCCGGGCGGCGACCTCGTGACCCATCAAGAACCCGGCGAAAGCGGCCATCTCCCAGACCTTGCGATAGACGCGCGGGGTGGTCTCGGTGATGCCAAAACGCACATTGGCCCCGATGTTGAAAACGGCGACCTCGATTGGGCCAACCTCCTCCTCGATCTTACCGATCAGATTGTGCATCTCGGTCTCATCCCGTGCATCAGCGGGATAGGCGCGGGCCTGATGACCCTCGTCGCGGATTGATTCCGCCAGCGCCTCAAGAGCATGGGCATGGCGGTCGCGGCGAACGACACAAGCGGTTAACCCCTCGCGGGCAAATGCCCGGGCGATAGCAGAGCCTGTGTCATCGCCAGCTCCGATTATCAAACATGCACCATTGGGGTTCTGCATCTCGTTCTCCTCAGTAGCTCAACATCCGGTCAGCCGTGACCGCGAAACAAACCGCGCAGCAGATGGATCGTAAATCGAGCCTGGCTGGGCAGATAGCCGCTGGATTTCGGCAGATCGTCCTGCGCTTCACGGACCCAGTGATTGTAAAAGATGTGGAAATCGGGTGAAGGTAGGTCTGACTGTTCGACAATCCGGGCCGAGGGCACCAAAATCAGTTTTGGAAACAGCGGCACGTTCAATTTTTCCAGTGCCGGGTTGCCGCATGCTGTGCATCTGCCACGCGCCAGCAAAGGCGGCTGCTTCAGGCTTTCGTATACAATTTCACCACACCCGGCCTGGTCCACGTCCGCAGCACGAAACAGCAGGATATCGCCATATTCGGCATCGTTGAACCGCTGGCAAATGGTGCAGTGACAGATCGCCCTAAGCAGCGGGCGACCTTGTGTTTTGAAGTGAACCTGCCCGCAGCTACAGGTGCCGTTGGAATGCGTCATCTAACTCTTCCTTGTTGCGGGCAGGGTTCCGTGAGATCAGGCGCGGACCTTTTTGACCGCTTTGCCGTTTTTCCAGAACCGGTACATCACGCGCAGCGCCGGCCAGACACCGTCCGCTTTGGTCTGCACCTTCTTACCTTGCGAGATGCGTTCGATCTGCATGGTGTACCAGCTGATCTCCATGATCGCCATTGCGTCGATCTTCTTCAGACCCGAACGGATGGGCGCAACATGCGATACGTGCTTGGGGTTCTGCAGAACATGAGTGCCGAACTTGGGATCGACGGCGAAGGGACGGGCCACACCGGCCATATCCAGAGCGCCGGTTGCCAGAGCTTCGCTCATGCCCTCGGACGAGCGGAAACCGCCGGTCACGACCAGAGGGGTCGAGATCTGGCTTTTGACCTTTTCGGCATATTCCAGGAAATATGCCTCGCGCTTGAGGGTGCTCTCCTTTTTGACTTCCTGCTTGCCCTTGCGGTTAACCGGGTTTTCCCAGCTGCCGCCCGAGATTTCGATCAGGTCGATGCCCAGACCGTCCAGACGCTTGGCCACTTCGATCGAGTCTTCCTCGGTGAAACCGCCCTTTTGGAAGTCGGACGAGTTGATCTTGATGCCAACGTTGAAACCGGGGCCGGTACGGGCGCGGACGCGTTTGTAGACCTCTTCGACAAAGCGGAAGCGGTTGTCAAAACTGCCGCCCCATTTGTCTTCGCGGCGGTTGTGATGCGGCGACAGGAACTGGCCGATCAGATAGCCATGCGCGCCGTGCAGCTGAACGCCGGTGAAACCTGCCTCTTCCAGACGGGCGGCGGCTTCGGCGAACCGGTCGATGATGTCCTCGATCTCGGAATCGGACAGCTCGCGCGGGGGGGCGAACATCTCATTCGGGATTGGCACGACCGAAGGTGCAACCGGTGCGTCGTTGACCATTTTGGGCGACTGCTTGCCCGGGTGGTTCAGCTGCGGCCAGATATGGGTGTTGGTCGCCTTGCCGGTGGCCGCCCATTTGCGCAGCAGGTCCATGTTGCTGTCCAGCAGCGCATCCACGACCAGCGGTTCGTTCATGTGCTTGCCGTCAACCATCATGTTGCCGGTGATCAGCAGGCTCGCGCCGCTATGGGCCCATGCCTCGTACAGCGAGACGTGGGCAGGTGTGACTTTACCGTCCGGAGTGGCCAGAGCTTCGTTCATCGAAGCTTTGCAGATCCGGTTGCGCAGAACCGTTCCCGATTTCAGCGTCAGGGAATCCCCAAGCGTTGCCATTTCTGTGTTTCCTTGATTCGTCGTTTCGATTTTCTGAGCAGCAACCATTGGTCTTTACTCCTGAATATTGCGGCGCCGGAAGCGCATCGCCTGAAGCTTTTTCAGGCTGTTGAACATGAAGTTGTCCCAGGGCGGGGCAACAAAAGCAGTAGCGTTGATGCGGCCTTTGCGGACCACGCCCTTTGCTTTCGAGAAATTGCGGAAGCCTTCTTCACCGTGATAGTGACCCATGCCCGACGGACCGATGCCGCCGAACGGGATGTCATCGGCCATCACATGAGACATGGTGTCGTTGATGCAGGCACCACCCGCATGGGTGCGGGCCAGAATGTCATTGGCGCGGCTCTTATCCCAATCGAAGTAGTAGAAGGCCAGCGGACGCGGGCGGTCATTGACGTAAGCCACAGCTTCATCAATCGAGTCGTAGGGGATCACCGGCAGGATCGGGCCAAATATCTCTTCGCGCAGCACCAGCATCTCTTCGGTCGCGCCCAGGATCAGGGTCATCGGCATCTTGCGCGTGTCGTTGAAATGCTCACCCTTGGGGTTGATGGTGATCAGCTCGGCACCTTTTGCCTCGGCGTCTTTCAGATAGCCTTCAAGGCGGGTTTTCTGACGGTCGGTGATGATCGCCGTATAGTCCTGATTGTCGCGCAGGGTCGGGTAGGCTTTGCTCATCGAATCCGCAAACGCGGTGCAAAAGGCGTTCACCTTGTCGCGCGGGCACAGGATGTAATCGGGCGACACGCAGACCTGACCGGCATTGATGCCTTTGCCGAATGCAATCCGGCTGGCGGCTTCATCAATCGGGAAGTCCTTGTGGATGATGACCGGCGATTTGCCACCCAGCTCCAGCGTAACCGGCGTCAGGTTGTCGGCAGCGGCCTTCATCACGATCTTGCCGACCTGAGTCGAACCGGTGAACACCAGATGGTCGAACGGCAACTTGGTGAACTCAGTCGCGACTTCGACACCACCGGTGACAACGGTTACTTCGTCCTCAGAGAAGATATCGGCGATGATTTCTTTCAGCAGATCGCCCGAGGCCGGTGCGAATTCCGACGATTTCAGCATCGCGCGGTTGCCCGCGGCCAGGGCGCCTACCAGCGGCGACAGGGCCAGGAAGATCGGGAAGTTCCACGGCACCACGATGCCAACCACGCCCACGGGCTGATATTGCACCTGAATGCTGGCAGGCATCAGGGTCAGCGGCGCGTGGCGGCGCTGCGGTTTCATGAACTTGCGCAAGCGCTTGCGGTAAAAGGCGATACCGTCCAGCAGCGGCATGATCTCGGCCAGTTCGGTTTCAGCCGCCGAGCGGTTCGAGAAATCCTTGCTGACCGCCGCGATGATGCGCGCCTTGTTGTCGATCAGCGCGTTGTGCAGCTTGTCCAGACGCCGCACCCGAGCCGCCCGGTCGGGCATGGGATAGGCCAGATAGGCCTTTTTCTGAGCCAGAAGCAGAGCCTCGAGATCAGGCGTTTCCGATTTAACGGGTGTCAGGTGCGGTGCGGACATTGTTAAACCCTCCTGGATTTAAATGTAATCAGTTACGGGGCCAATCCCCATTGCGGCATGGGTGGCGTTCTTGCGCTCAAGCCAGTCGGCTTCGTCGCCTGGGAAGGGCAGAACCATACCGCCTTCGACCACCCAGTTAGATTCGATGCCGATCAGCGTGACCAGCACCTTGCTTTTTTCCAGCTGGGCCGCCTCGGAGATACGCGTGTGCATCTGCTCGTTCAGTTTTTCATAGAGACCAGCGGTCCGGTCACCGCCCATGCGGACGTTGCCGTTCACGCCCAAAACAGTTCCGCGTCGCATGCTGTAGCCGGTCATGAAAACGACGTTCACGAACTCGGACGGCGCGCCAGTTAGGCCGCAATGCACATCGGTGATGACCTGCGCGATGTCAAATCGGATCTGCTCGGGGAAAGGTTTCTTGGATGCAAGAGTATAGAGCGGCATATCAATTCCTCTCCTATTGATTGAACTGCGTGATCAGCACGCCGTGGCGCATTTTTGAGATCATCGCGCGCGAAAACAGCTTGAATAGATAGGTAAAGCGTCCCCAAGGCGACAAGCGTGTCAGGTTGCCTTTCAGAATGTCGCCATAACGGGACTGGTCGAATGCACCCACAGACACCTGATCCGGGTGCTGACCGGTGATTTTGCGCCAGCATCTATCGACCTCCAGCATGAAGGCTTCGCGGCGTTGCGTTTCAAACCCGTCCGGCACTTCCATCGAGACAGTCGACGAGCGTGACCAACGGCGATCCGTGATCGTGTGCTGTTTGGCAGCGACGTTCCAGATGATCGTCAGTTTGTCGTCGCATACGTGCTCGACATAAAGCTTGCGCACGACTTCCTCGAGCGCTTTGATCTGCTCGAGTGAGATCTGACCTTCCTGAATGGCAATGAGTGATCGCATAACATCCTCCTGCCCGGTAATTTCGGTTTTTGGGGATCAATTTTCGATGATGACAGCGGACATCTTTTTGACATTATCGGCCACAGTGTTTAGGTTCAAAACATGCAAAACGCGTCCCTGAAACGATCACCGGGCAGCATCCGCATCCTGTGCGAGGAAGCAGCAAAATATGGTGTAACTCCCGAACAATGCCTGGAGGATACCGGGCTGGTCACTTTCGATCTCTACCAGAACGAGGCGACTGTGACGCTTGGGCAAGAAGTTGCGGCGATAGAAAATTTCATCAAGTACGCGCCTGACCGCCCTGGAATGGGAATTGAAATTGGTCGCCGCTACAGACCCGAAGTCTTTGGCATTTGGGGATATGCTATTTTGAGCAGCCCAACTCTTCGTGCTGGACTAAAAACGGCTATTGATTTCGCGAACCTGTCGTTCGTGATCGCCCGATTGCGTCTAAACGAGCTCGAAGATCCACCTGCCCTAAATTTGGATATCAGCGGTCTGCCAAAGTCAGTCGAGAGTTTTGTGCTGGAAAGGCACCTGACGGTTGTTAGCAACTTCACCTCGCAGTTTCTGCCCAGGTTTTCTATGTCGCGCGTGGTCTTTGAAACCACGCTGGATAATCCGGCGGTCGCGTCCGCAATAAAAACTGAACTTGGAATCAGCGTCACGCTGAGTTGTCGGAGAAACTCGATCATCCTCCCCCAAAAGCTTCTTGATATGCCCTTGCCGCAGCACAACCCAGCAACGATGGAGAATTGCCTGAGGCAATGCCGAAGCCTACTAAACCTGGAAAACTCCGATATTCCGGAAATGACGGCGCAAGTCCGCGAAGCCACTTTGTTGGAAATCAACAACGATCCAACAATCGTTTCAATCGCTTCAAAGCTAGGGACAAGTGAACGCACGTTGCGCCGTCGTCTTGCCAAGGAGGGGACAAGTTTCAGAAAGATCCAGACAGAGGCGAAACTGGCAATTGGGCATGAGTTGCTGAGCACGGCCGGCCTGGATGTTTCAACCGTCGCTTGGAGAACTGGCTATTCGGAGCCATCCAGCTTCGTAAGAGCCTTTACCAAAAAATACGGCTACTCGCCCGGCAGTTTGAAACATTCATCCCGATATGGAGACAACAAACTGACGTGCTAACAGTGGCAACGTCAATTGTTGGTTTCTGCAAGCGTTGCCGCTGATCGCGCCAGTAAGTCTACAAGCCACCCGTGACCCGGATCAGTGTTTCGGCTTTTGTGCCAGTATAGGCGCACCTCGATTTCTGGATAGTCGAACGGAAGGTTGTGCGAAACCAGCGAACCGGCGTCGACCAAGGGTCGGGCCAAACGGGTGGGGACTACAGCAATAAGGTCGGTTGCGGCAACGACTTCAGGGATGGAAACAAAACTCGACATTTGCAGAGCGATATTGCGAGCCGGAAGCGAGTTTCCCAACAAAAACTCCAAAGGGGTAGTTCGTCGACTGTTCTGGCTGCGAACAATACCAAACCTTCGCACCAGCGAAACATGTGCCAGCGTTTGAAACTCTTCCAGCGACACTCCTGTTTTTGCGCATGGATGATCGGCGGCACTGATAAGCGTAAGCGACTCACGCAATATCAGCAGCGAGTCAAAGTGGTCTTCCGGCATAGGCGTGTAGTCAACCGCGTATCCCAATCTTCCATCCTTGAGACGCACAGGAGTTTCATCCAGGTAATCTGGATGTACCCTCCACTTTAGATTTGGCGCCTGCTTTCGGGCTTCCCTCATCAATACGGGCCCCCAGATGTGTTCGACTGCATGATTCATCGAGACATCGATGGTTCGGGAAAACGTCTCTGCAGAAAACTCCTGGTCTTCGAAACTGCTTCTGATCTGTACGAGCGCAGGGGCAACCTTGGCATGCAGATCAAGTGCGCGTTGCGTCGGCTTTAGACCTCGACCGGTGCGAACAAACAACTCGTCATCGAATCCCTGTCTCAGTCGTTTGAGCGCGTTGCTGACAGCAGGTTGACTCATGTTCAGACGTTCTGCCGCCTTGGACAAGTGCTGTTCTCGCATCAAAATATCGAAGACTGGAAGCAGATTCAGGTCGTGATTTCTTAGCATTAGCTTAGTTATTTTCCAGAGTGATAATATCCTTAAGTAATATAAATTAGAAGCTATATCAAATCTGCATATTCTGACTGGCAACTTTTGGTTAGGGAGGACCCAGTTATGAATGATGAAGCAAGAGAGAAGTTTCGAGCTAAGTACCGCGCAGGCGTAAGCCCAAACTACAGCGGTCTGCTGCACCTGTCTGTCGTTGTGATCGGCGCAGGATCTTTGATCTGGTGGGGTACGACCAAACTGGTGGATTTTAAGCTCTACCAACTTTGGTTCGTTGTCGCGACCTATGTCGCCTATAATCTGGGTGAGTGGGCATCTCATAACTATTGGGGGCATCACAAAACAAAGCTTTTCAAGCTGTTTTATCAGCGTCACACAGGCGACCATCACACCTTTTTCGTGGATACGGACATGGAATATCAGATGGTCCTGGATTGGCGCGTCGTGATCTTCCCGATCTATCTGCTCGTTTTGACCACGGTGGCAATTTCAATCCCCGGAGGTCTGGTGTCCTACTTCCTCTTTGGGGGTAACTACGGCTATCTGTTCTTCATCACGATGACCTCTTGCTATCTGCTGTATGAAGTCCTGCATTTTAGCTACCACCTGCAGCGTGGTTCGGTCACCGAACGCATTTTCCGACTTATCCCCGGTTGGACGTACCTGCGTTTGTTTCACACTGTGCATCACAATCGCGACGTGATGGTTGAGGGCAACTTCAACATCACTCTGCCCTTGTTCGATTGGATTTTCGGCACGCTCTATTTCGACGCAAATGACCAGCAGAAACCATCGGATAATGGTGCGAACCCGCAGCCTCAGTAACCGAGCAGTCGCAGTTTAAGGCGGCGGGGAATTGCCCGTCGCCTAAGTATTGCTGAGCGTTTGAAAATTCAGGATCTCCTATGCCTAAATCAGACCCGCGCCCTTTTGGTCAACGGGTGGCCATGTGGCTCATCAAAAGTCCAACGGGGCTCAAAATCTCAGCCCGCGGCAGAAAGAAAGCAGCGGAAAAACAGCTTGAAAACGCGGTCAACGAAACGGTCATGATTCCGCGCCGGGATGGAACCGGTGAAGTTCGTGTACGTATCTACAAGCCCACCAATTGCAAGGGTCCGCTGCCCATTGTGGTGTTCTTCCATGGTGGTGGATACGCGACAGGCTGGCCGGAACGCCATCATGCATTATTTCAACGCCTGATGGCGTCGCGCCCCTGCATCATCGTAGCACCGGCATTCCGGCTATCGGTTGAGGCACCTTACCCAGCAGGGCACGACGATTGCTATGATACGCTGCTCTGGGTGCGTGATCATGCCAAGCAATTGGGCGGCGATGCGGACAACCTCATCCTGGCCGGGAACAGTTCGGGCGGTGGGCTGGTTCTGTCGACGGCATTGCGCGCGCGGGATTCCGGAGACGCAAAGATCGCGTTCATGATGCCTTTTTATCCAATGATCGACGACCGCGCATCCAACTGGACAAAGCTGCCAAAGAACAAGATCACATGGACACGCGAACACGGGGTGCTCGCCTGGCATTTGTTGCTGCGAGAACTACGAACGCAAAAGCGCTACGATATCTCGCCCTACGCTGTTCCGGCGCGCGTCAAAGATGTGTCCGGTCTGCCACCTAGCCTTGGTTACGTGGGTGATCTGGACATCTTGCAGGCCGAAGCCGAGGAGATGGCCGATCGCATGAAGCGAGCGGCTTGCAGCGTAACTTTCCGCACATTCCACGGTGTTTTTCACGCCATAGAAGACAGCGCTCCGCAAACGCCCCAAGCTCTCGAACTCAACGATTGGGTTTCCACTGAATTCGCTCGCATGGTGGATAGCTACTGCTCGGAATAGCCTGCAAATCAAACGCCGATTGTTCGTCAGGGCGCATCTTTGGCCGAAAGTGTCAAACAATTGACCGATGCGACGCTATTGCGAAGCGAGCCCTTTGGCCATTTTGGTGACAGGGAGGAATGCGATGCAGTTTGACTACGTGATTGTTGGTGGGGGATCAGCAGGGTGTGTGCTGGCCAACCGTCTGTCGGAAGATCCGAATGTAAGTGTGTGCCTGCTTGAGGCGGGCGGCGGCAACGGAGACAGCATATTGGTTCGCATGCCGGCCGCTGTTGTGGCCATGCTTCCGGGTAAGCCATTCAAGATCAACAACTGGACTTTTGAAACCGTCGAGCAGCCGGGGCTGAATGGCCGTAAGGGGTATCAGCCGCGCGGTAAGGTTCTGGGCGGGTCCAGCGCGATCAACGCCATGTTGTACGTGCGCGGTCAGCGCGAGGATTATGACGAATGGGCGAATCTGGGCTGCGATGGCTGGGATTGGGACAGTGTTCTTCCCTATTTCAAACGATCAGAAAATAACGAGCGTGGCGGCGACGACATGCATGGTGGGGCTGGTCCGCTGCAGGTTTCGGACCAGAAAGAATCTCGCCCGGTGACGCGGGACTTTATCGAAGCCGCTAAGCAATTGCAGATTCGCGAGCGCGAGGACTTCAACACCGGCGACAATGAGGGCGTTGGCTATTATCAGGTCACGCAGTTCCACGACAAAGCCAAGAATGGCGAGCGGTGCTCGGCCGCAGCGGCCTATCTGTTCCCGATCATGGACAGGCCGAACCTGACTGTGATCACCAAGGCGCATGCCAAAGGTCTGACCTTTGACGGCAAACGCGCGACAGGTGTGGTTTACAAGGAAAATGGCAAGGGCCGCGATATCGAGGTCAAAGCCACGCGCGAGGTCTTGCTGTGCAGCGGTGCGCTGAAGACACCTCAGTTGCTGCAACTGTCCGGCATTGGTGACCCGGCAGATCTTGAAAAGCACGGGATCGAGGTGCGACACAACCTTCCCGGTGTGGGCAAAAACCTGCAGGATCACATGGACTTCACGCTGGCCTACAAATCGGCTGATACCGACAATTTCGGCATTGGCCTTTTGGGCGGCATGAAGCTGATGGGTCACATAAACCGCTGGCGCAAAACCGGCGTGTCGATGGCAGCCACCTGCTTTGCCGAAGGCGCGGCTTTTCTGAAAACCTCGCCTGATCTGGATCGCCCCGACGTGCAGCTTCATTTCACAATTGCGCTGGTCGATGATCACTCGCGCAAGCTGCACTATGGCTACGGCTTCAGCTGCCATGTCTGCAAACTGCGCCCCGAAAGCCGGGGCTCGGTCACGCTGAACAGCGCCGATCCTTTCGCCATGCCCGCCATTGATCCGGCCTTTTTGGCCGATGACCGTGATCTCGAAACGATGATCAAAGGCGCGAAACTGACGCGCGAGATTCTTGAGGCTCCGGCGCTGGCGAAATACCGCAAGAAAGAGATGTTCGGCACCGAAAACGCAAAGACAGACGCGGATTGGGAACAGCACATCCGATCGCGCGCAGACACGATCTATCACCCGGTTGGCACCTGCAAAATGGGCACCGATGACATGGCCGTGGTTGATCCGCAGCTGCGGGTACGTGGGCTTGAGGGGCTGCGCGTAGTCGATGCGTCGATCATGCCGAACCTGATCTCGGGCAATACCAATGCGCCCACCATGATGATCGCCGAAAAAGCCGCCGACATGATTAAGGCTGCAAGCTAACGCAAAACTGCGCGCCGATCGCGGTGCGCAGGAACAAGAGGAAAGAAGATGAGCATCAACGTTGTTCTGAAAAACATGGATGAGATTCTGGCGTTCGAACAGACACCTCTGCAGGATCGCACTCTGCCGCAGACCACCTATGAGGCGCTGCAAAAAGGGGCGGCCATCAACCCTGACGCGCCTGCGCTCAGTTTTTTCCTGAGCGCCGCCGCGATGCGCACGCCCTATACGCTGACCCACGGGCAGCTGCTGGCGCGTATCACTCAAACCGCCAACGCGCTGCGTCGGATGGGTTTGGGTCGTGACGATGTGGCGGCCTTTATCCTGCCCAACATGCCCGAGACGCATTTCGCCATCTGGGGTGGCAGTGCGGCTGGTGGCATTCTGGCAATCAACCCGTTGATGGAAGCCGATCAGATGGCCGATCTGCTGAAAGGCGCGGGCGTCAAGATTCTGATCACGCTGGAGCAAACACCGGGCGTCGATATCTGGGAAAAAGCCAGCGCTGCGGCCAAGGATGTGCCCTCGCTGGAGCATATCCTGCTGGTCAACTTCGCCACCTATATGAAAGGCGATGGCGGGTGGCCCGATACACTGCCGCTACCGCCCGTCTCGGCCACCATCGAAGGCCGCGACGATGTCACCCTGACCCGCCTGCTGGACGAGATCGCAGGTGAAAATGCCGATGGTCTGGATTTCGAAGGCCCCGGACCCGATGACACCTCGACCATGCTGTGTACCGGTGGCACCACCGGCCTGCCCAAGATCGTGCGCCGGACCCATTTCGGCGAGGTTTATAACTCGTGGTGCCCCAGCCTGTACGTTGGTGCCGAGAATGTTGGCCCCGGCACCGCTGCGCTGTGTGGTCTGCCGCTGTTTCACACCAACGCTATGCTGGTGACAGGTCTGTTGCCCTGGATGCATGGCGGCCACGTCGTTCTGGCCTCTCCCTCAGGCTATCGCGGCGATGGTGTGATCGCCGGGTTCTGGGACATGGTCGAACATTACGGCATCAGCTCCTATTCTGGCGTGCCGACCATCTATGGCGCTCTGCTGCAAGTGCCACATAAGGACAAAGACCTCAGTTCGTTGCGCTTTGGGGCCTGTGGTGCCGCACCGATGCCGGTCGAATTGTTCAACACCTTCGTCAATGAAACCGGCGTCAAGATCATTGAAGCCTATGGCATGACCGAGGGCGTTCTGGCCTCGTCCATGAACCCGATCATCACGGACAATCCGCGTATCGGCTCGATCGGTCTGCGCTTCCCTTATCAGGACATGAAGATCGGCATCCTGAACGACAATGACGAATTCGTTCGCTGGGCCGATGTGGATGAGGCCGGGGTGATCTTTATCACCGGACCGAACGTGTTTGACGGCTATCTGATCGAAAGCCAGAACAAAGGCATCTGGCTGGAGCAGGACGGCAAACGTTGGTTCAACACCGGCGATCTGGCCCGCTGCGATGCCGAAGGGTATTTCTGGATGACCGGCCGCAAGAAAGAGCTGATCATCCGCGGCGGCCACAATATCGACCCCAAGATCGTCGAAGAGACGATGCACAAGCACCCTGCAGTGGCCATGGCTGCCGTAATCGGCCGTCCCGACGCCAAGGTGGGAGAGGTTCCAGTGATGTACTTCCAGAAGTCCGCGGGTATCGATGTGGATGTGTCCGATCTTGCCGCCTTTGCGCAAGAGCATGTCTCGGAACGTGCGGCGGTGCCGAAAGACTTTATCAGCCTCGACGCCCTGCCAGTGACTGCTGTTGGTAAAATCCACAAGGTCACGCTGAACATGATGGAAATCGAACGCACCATCCGTGAACTGGCGGGTCAACACGCAGCCGAAATCGGATCACTTGAGGTGGTGCAGGATTCGAGCCGCGGCATTGTTGCAAAACTGGCCCTTTCCAGCGGTGAAGACGCCATGCGTCACGCTTTGGGGCAGTTCACTTTCACCGTGGATATGTAAACCACTCACCCAACGGGTCCGTTATAGCGTCGTGGGAGGCGAAACAGGCGGGCCCGTTTTCCTAAAGAGGGAGGAAAAAAATGGATTTCGCAATCAACGTGGTGGTGCCTGCGGCGCAGGCTTTCATCATGTTCTCACTGGGGCTTGGTCTTGAGATCGACGACTTCCGCCGTGTGTTCCGTCGCCGCACCGCCTTCGCCATCGGTGCCATTTCACAAATCGTCCTGCTGCCAATCGCGGCGTTTTGCGTCATCATGGCGTTCAGCCTGCCGCCTGTCATGGCCGCTGGTCTGATGTTGCTCAGCTTCTGCCCCGGCGGCGTCAGCAGCAACGTGATCACCAAGCTTTCACGCGGCGATCTGGCCCTGTCGGTGTCGATGACCGCTGTCACCAGCGTTATGGCCTTCCTTACCGTACCGCCGCTGGCCACCTGGTCGGTGCTGTATTTCATGGGGGAAAGCGCGCCTGACTTCTCGTTCTTCGAGATCGCGATCTTTACCTTCCTGGTGACAACGCTGCCTGTTCTGACCGGTATTGTCGTGCGCCACTTCTTCAACGGTTTGGCCCGTCGCCTTGAAAACCCTCTGCAGAACGTCGCCGTCATCTTTTGGGCCGTTCTAATTCTGGCGCTGTTCGCAGCCAACCGCGAGCTGATCATCACCTACATGCCGACGCTGGGCTATTCGACAATGACGCTGCCGCTGGTGCTGATGTTGCTTGGTCTGGCCTTTGGTAAAATCCTTGGCCTCAGCAAGACCGAAGGCAAAACGGTTGGCATTGAAACCAGCGTTCAGAACTCGCCCTTGGGCATTACGCTGGCGATTGTGATCACCGGCACCAGCACATCGCTGAGTGACGTGCCGATGGCGCTGCCATCCGCGCTGTATTCGATCACAATGTACCTCGTAGTTTTGCCGTTCATGTTCTACTTCCGCTGGAGAAGTCGCGGAGATGTACGTCAAAGCGTGGCTGCAGAGTAAGCCTCTGACCAAATATCAGAGTATGCACACGCAAATTCTGATCACGAAAACCTGCCCTTTTTGGGCAGGTTTTTTTTGACGCTGCCTTTCCAATGGGCGAGCTTTCAACGAGTGTTTTCTGCGGCTTGGATCGAGAAGTAATTGCCAGGCTGAGGTGCCCGGGAGTTCTGATATGAGAACAGCAAACACTGAAATGTTCGGCAGCGGACGTCCCGTCATTCAGGGCGGATTGCACCATGTAGGGTTGGCTGAATTGATTGCTGCTGTGTCGAACGCGAGTCGGTGGGCACAATCACTGGTCTAGCCTAGCAGGTGCCCGCCGACCGCGCCAATGAACTCGCAAGGTGCAAGGACATGACTGGCAAACAAATCGCGGTTAACGCCAAAAAAGCGCTCGCTGCGAAATACAGAACGCGTTCCGCCTGACGCAATGGTTTCGCGGGTCCTGGTCACAGAGAAAAGAAACGCGGTCCAGTTCGCCAACATCATCGATGCTGTCATTGGCGTGTAAGCGCCTTCATTCCAAACAGAGAATCTAGAGTGGGGGGTGTGGTAGCGGAGGAGGGACTTGAACCCCCGACACGCGGATTATGATTCCGCTGCTCTAACCAACTGAGCTACTCCGCCATGGGTGAGAGGCGATTTAAGGGAGGGGCCCGAGAGGGTCAAGAGGGAAATCTCCCTGAAACCGGATTCTTTTTGTGCCGGGCCTCAACCGGTTTCGGATGCGGATTGGTTCGGGTTGACAGCGCCTTCTGCGATGCTGCGGATAAAGGTGGCGCATGCGTCGGGCGCGGTGATCAGGATCATGTGGCCCAACCCTTCGATCTGTTCGTTGGTCAGACCATATTGCGTCATCGGCGCGCCGTGGGCAGTGGGGGACAGGATGGCGTCCTGTGCGCCGTACAGAATGCCTCCGGGTACTTTGAGGTCTGGATAGCGGGCCACTTGTGCCTCAAGGCTATCGTCTATGCCAACTACGTCCTGGGAGGCGGTGATGAAGGCTGATGGTCGCAGACCCAATGCGCCGCCGGCGCGGTCCAGGAAATCATCCGGTGCCGGTTCGGGGTCGAAGACGGCGCTGAGAGCATGAGGGGCGGTCTTGGCGGCCATGGGGACGGCAATCGTATTGCCGATGAAATTGCGCAACCATTCGGTCCTAATTTCGAGCGGTTTGAACACGGGCGGCGGGCCGGACATCACCTGTGTCAGCGGAGCCAGAAGCGCCAGTGCCTTGACCTTGTCAGGATAGTCCAGCGCCATCGCCAGCGAAACTGCGCCGCCCAGCGAATGGCCGACCAGAACGGGGTCGGACACGCCTTTGATATCGAGAAACTCCTGGATCATCCGGCCCTGCTCGGGCAGGCGTCCCAGATCGGCGGACTCGCGGGTTGAATACCCGCATCCGGGCCGATCGACAGCGATGACATGGTAGTCATCCGCGAGCATATCCACCAAGGCATAGGTATAGTGCTGAAGCTGCCCGGTGAGGCCGTGGATCAGGACAAGGCTCTGATTGGATGGATCGCCTTTTTCGACATAGTGGATGCTGCCGCCGGGCACAGGCTGGATCTGCCCCAGTTGCGGGACACGTCTGCCGCCGTCTTGAGTCAGCTTACGGGTCCACAGGTTCATCGCACCAAAAAATACAGCGACGAAAAGAACGATAATCAGAAAGGTCATCTCAATGGTCTCCGCTTTGGGATTTGAGGGGTTGGTAATGCTCCAGACCCGATTGGGCCATACGCTTTTCAAATTCAGACACGGTGCCGGGCCAGAGGGTTGTGTTGCGCCCCTCGGCATCCTGATACCACGAAGCGCAGCCGCCCGTCTGCCAGACACTGTCTGTGTGTCGGGCCTGCATCTCTTGTTCAAAGGCGGCCTGTCTGGAAGCGTCAGGGGTGATTGCATGCAGACCACCGCGCTGCATCTCGTCCAGAACGCGGCCAATATGGCGGACTTGCGCTTCGATCATCAGAACGACCGAGTTATGCCCCAGCCCGGTATGCGGCCCAAGCAGTATGAAGAAGTTCGGGAATCCGGCAATCGCAGTCCCCAGATTGGCCTGCATCCCCTCGCCCCAGGCGTCGCGCAGGCTCAGCCCATCCGCGCCGGAGATGTTCAGATAATCGACCATATCGGTGACGTGAAACCCCGTGCCCCAGATCAATATATCAGCCTGCGCCTGTGACCCATCGGCGGCGGTGATCTGGTCGCCCTCGATTTTGGTCACGCGATGCGGCACCACCGTAACGTTGTCGCGCGCAAGGGTGGGGTACCAATCGTTCGAGCTGAGGATGCGCTTGCAGCCGATCTGATAGGCGGGGGTCAGCTTTTCGCGCTCGGCCGGGTCAGTGATGGCTTTTTCAAGCGCGGTGCGCCACATCTTCATGGCGAAATTGACGGCTCCCTTTTCGCGGCGAAAAACACGGTGGCGGTATTCGAACACCATGTAGATCAGCTTTCGCCGTAGTTTCGGCAACAAGGGCATGCGCTGGTACAACCTGCGCACCCATGGCGCGATGGGGCCGTCTGGTCGGGGCAGAACATAAGGCGCGCTGCGCTGGTAGATGGTGACCTGCCCGGCCATTTTCGCAATCTCGGGCACGAATTGAACCGCCGAGGCCCCGGTACCAATCACCGCGATCCGTTTACCCGACAAAGGTACTTCGTGATTCCATCGGGCAGAATGAAAGCTGGGGCCAGGAAAACTGTCTGCGCCGGGAATATCGGGGATGCTGGGCACATGCAGCGCGCCGATGGCCGAGACCAAAATGCGCGCGGACCAGATGTCCCCGCCTTCGGTTTCAACCCGCCAATGGCTGCCATCCCACCGGGCGGTTTTCAGTTTCTGCTGGAACTGGCAAAGGTCGTACAAACCTTCATTCTGCGCGACCTTGCGCAAATAGGCTTGAATTTCGGCCCCACCCGCATAGGCGCGGCTCCAGTCCGGGTTCAGGTGCGTGGCCATGGAATAAAGATGCGAAGGCACATCGCACGCGACGCCGGGATAGGTGTTTTCCCGCCATGTGCCGCCGATATCGCTCGCTTTTTCAAGGATCGTGATATCGGTGATCCCGCGCTTGCGGGCCTCAATCGCCATAATCAGCCCCGAGAACCCGGCGCCGACGATCAGCATATCGGTTTTATGTTCCACGCGCCCCGCCCCTCCCAAAACGATCCAGATGGTTGTTTCAGGATATAGGCAGGGTGGGGCGCGTGGATAGGGTCTCGTTAGGTCAGGGGCGGATCACGGTTTGATCAGGCGCGCAGTTTCTCACCTTTTGCGTCGAACGGGGGCTCTTTCAAGATAGTGGCCTTGTGCGGTCGACCCAGCACCATCACCTCGACCTCATCGCCGGGCTGGGCGTTTTTGACATACCCAAGCGCCAGCGACATTCCGACCGTGTAGCCGTAAGTGCCGGACGTTACACGACCGATGCCTTCACCGTCTTTGAAGATCGGCTCACCGCCGGTCGCGTCGGCGTTGGACGCGGTCACGTCGGCCTCATCCAGATGCAGAAGAACCAGCCGTTCTCGGGCGGGGTTTTCAAGCACCTTTTGCGCGGCCCCTTTGTTCAGGAAACCCTTGTCGAACTTGCACAGACGGTCCAGCCCAACCTCGTGCGGCCAGTATTCGGGGCTGTATTCGCGGCTCCACGAGCCATAGCCCTTTTCCACCCGCAGCGACATCAGCGCGCGGCTGCCAACGGGACCTGCGCCGAAGGCTTTGCCCGCTTCCAGCAGCGCCTCATAAAGCTGCGCCTGATCTTCGGTCTTGCAATGCAACTCCCACCCCAGGTCACCGGTGAAGGACACGCGCAGGGCAAGAACTTCGACGCCTGCAAGCTCGATCATCGCCGAACGCATGAACGGGAAATCCTCGGTTGCCAGCGAGGTGTCGGTCAAGCGGTGCAGGATCTCACGTGATTTCGGACCGGCGACGTTAAAGCCGCAAATCGCTTCGGTGTGGCTTTCGAATGTGGTGCCTTCGGGCAGTGGAACCTGCTTGAAAAAGCGTTTGTGATACCGCTCGGCCATACCCGAGCCGATGATCCAGAATTCGTCCTCGGCCACGCGGGTGACAGTAAAGTCGCCTGCAATCCCGCCGCGTTTCGAGATCAGAGGTGTCAGGCAAGAGCGGCCAACCGCCTTTGGCATAGTGTTGGCAAAGACTGCGTTCAGCCAATCCGCCGCGCCGGGGCCTTTGCAGATGTATTTGGCAAAGTTCGAGATATCGATGATGCCCGCACGCTCGCGCAGCATCTTGCATTCTTCGCCCACAGGGGCCCACCAGTTCTGGCGGGTAAAGCCGTTGGTATCCACCGTGCCCGACTCATCCGCGAACCAAAGCGGATGCTCCCACCCGAAATTCAGGCCAAAGACCGCACCCATGGCCTTTTGGGTTTCGTAGATCGGGCGCACGCGGGCAGGGCGGCCTGCGCTGCGCTCCTCGTTCGGGAAGTGGATCGCAAAACGGTGGGCGTATTGGTCGCGCACCTTGGCTTTAGTGAATTCCTTTGTCGCCCAGGTGTCAAAGCGGGCCATGTCCCAGGCGAACATGTCGTATTGGGTTTCGCCTTCGATGATCCACTGCGCGGCCATAAGGCCCATGCCACCGGATTGCGAAAAGCCGGGGAGGATGCCGTTGCAGCAGAAATAGCCATCAACCTCGGGCACCGGCCCCATCAAGACATTCGAATCCGGAGACCAGATCATCGGGCCGTTGATGACGCGCTTGATCCCGGCTTCGCCCACGGCGGGAAGGCGCTCGATGGCGTTCATCATGTTCTCTTCGATCCGCTCCAGATCATCGGGGAACAGGTCATGGGCGAAGTCCAACGGCGTGCCGTCCTCGGCCCAAAACTTCATGTCTTTCTCATAGGCCCCGACCAGCAAACCGTTGCCTTCCTGACGCAAATAGTACTCGCCATCCCGGTCCGAGACTGAGGGCAGGCGTGTGCCATGTGCCTGCACATCCGGCATGGATTCGGTGACGAAATACTGGTGCTCGGTTGGTTGCAGTGGCAGTTCGATCCCAGCCAGTTTGGCGACCTCACGACCCCACAGGCCAGCGGCATTCACCACCCAAGGGGTTTTGATGTCGCCCTTGGGCGTGCGCACGATCCAGCTGCCATCTTCTTGCTGCTCGGTCGCGGTAACGGGGGTGAAACGGTGGATCTCCGCACCGCGCTGACGCGCACCCACCGCATATGCATTGGTTACGCCCGACGGGTCCACATTGCCACCATCAGGTTCGAACATTACGCAGCGGATACCATCGTAATTGACCAGCGGGTTCAGGCGTTGGGCCTCTTCAATGCTGATCTCATAGAAGTTCATGCCATAGAGCTTGGCCTTTGCGGCCTGCAGGCGAAGTTGATGTTCGCGCTCTTCGGTCTGCGCCAGATACAGCGAGCCGGGCTGGAACACGCCGCAGCTTTGGCCCGTTTCGGCTTCCAATGCATTATAAAGGTTCATTGTATAGTGCTGAATGCGGCTGATATTTGTGCTGTCATGCAGCCCGTGGATGTTCGCCGCCGCGTGCCACGTTGAGCCCGAGGTCAACTCATCCCGTTCCAACAGGACGACATCCGACCATCCGAGTTTGGTCAGATGATAGAGGATCGAGCATCCGATCACCCCGCCACCAATCACCACTGCCTGTGCATTCGTTCTCATGTGCCTGCCATATCCAAGTTGGGTTCTTTGCGCTTTCTGTCACCAAGGACGTCGCGCGGACAACGGAGAATAATTTCAATCTGGGTTGAGCAGGTTTAACCTGAGGCTAATCCGAAAAATCCAACCGGTGCGCGCGCCCATGGGCGGCCAGTCTTGCGTTCAGGGTATCTGCCTCGGGCGCGCCGGATTCCAGCGCAAAAACAAACGCATGGGTCAGATAGAAACAGGCCGCGTCGGTATCCCGCGCGGCCTCGCGTTCGTCTGCAGCCAAGGTGTAATAGCGGATCAGCGCGTCGTGATCATCGCGAGCATGGGCCTCGAGCAGCAGGTGATCCAGCTTGGACTTGTCCATCGAACCTCCGTCGGGACCGGCCATTGAAAACCGACCGGTCCGCAGTTTCAATCCGCGCGACCGTTTTCGATCTGCGTTGCGACCCAATGGTGGAAATTATGCGTCGGTCCGTCCATCGCGGGCGAGAACCGTCCGCCGTCAAACAGAACACCATGGCGACCCTTTTGCATGCCTTCTACAACAAAGACATCCTCTTCGAATACCGTCTTCCAAAGCTGCGCGTTCGAGGCGCGCAACCCGTCATGCTGCGGCGTATCTTCAATGCTTTTTGCGTAGTACAGTTCAATGTGTTCGACGGTGTTTTCCTGATCGACAGGTTCTAACACGATGGCAAAAGCGTGGTCGCGCTGCACGCCCAGCAGTACATTGGGATAAAGAGCGATATATTCGGCACCCTCGTCCCATTTGTCGCTGAGGCCCGGAAAATCTTCGAAAGTTGCCCCATCCTGATCGGTGAGTTGGCGATAAACCAACGTGCCCTGACCGGAATAGTGCCCGCGTGCTTCGATGTTGTAGTGATCTTCCAACCGGGAATAGCTGTTCAGACCGGGATGAACCCACGGCAGGTGATAGCTTTCGCAATAGTTCTCGACCGCCAGCTTCCAGTTTGTCTTGACCTCAAGCTTGAACGAGGACGTCTCGCCGCCGTGATGCACGGGCTGGTCGAACTCCTTCCAGCGCTCAAGAAGAGCGGCGTGGGCGTCTTCGAACGCTGGGGCGTTGCCGTCGACGTTCACAAAGATCACATCGCGCCAGACGTAGGACCGCACGCGGACCAGTCCCAGATCACTGCGGTCAACGTCTTCATGGGTGTTGTGACCGGGTCCGCCTACATGAGGGGTTGCGCGCAGCTCACCCTTCAGGCTGTAGCACCAGCTGTGATAGGGGCAGCGGATCGCGCCTCCGATCTTGCGAGGAGTGTCCACCAGGATCATGCCGCGGTGACGGCAGGTGTTCTGAAATACGCTGATTTCGCCGTCGCGATCGCGTACGATCAGCAGGGGCATGCCCAGAAAGTCCACAGGTTTGGCATCACCCTCCTCGGGTACGTCCTTACCGAAGCCAACCCCGGACCAATTCGCATAAAGAACCGATTTCCGTTCCTCGGCAAAAACTGCAGGGTCGACATAGTGTTCATTCGGCAGACCGTTGGCGATATTCACGTCGGCCAGAACGGAGGACAGAGGGCTATGCTTGTTCATCGGGCTCTCCTAAGATTGGTTTTAACTGTATTGGGGAAGGCGTGCGGGCGTCTCAATATCAGAAAACCTCATCAGAGAGTTATCTGATCTAAACCGAGCCGTCCTCTACCTCTTGCAAGATCCAGTTCTTCAGTGCGCGAGCGCTCTCTGACAACTCGTTGTCGGGGCGCCCAACAAGGTAGAATTGGTTGGGTGCGGTCAACCTATGAGGGCCGATGATGACCAATTTACCCGATTGCAGCATCGGTTGGATCAGCCGTCGCCAACCCAGCGCCAGACCAGCCCCCTTGCGGGCCAATTGCAACGCAACCGAGTAGCTGTTCACGCGCGAGTCGATTGGGATCGCACCATTGTGACCCATTTGATGGAACCATTCCGGCCATGTGGTCCAGCTGCGATCATCTGAGTCCAAATGGATCAAGCGCTCGGCGGCGAGGTCTTCCAGTGATGCGTCAACCAGGCGTTCGGCTATGTCCGGGCTGGCTACGGGCACAAGGTGGTCGCGAAACAAGGGGGTGTGTGAGAGGCTTTGATCGCTGTCACGACCATAACGGATGAAGAAATCAATATCGGGCCTGTCGCGAAAAGGCCGGTCCTGCGATAGTTGGTCGACATTTATCTCAGGCTTTTCGCGCCAAAACCGGATCACTGCTGGAGAAAGCCATAATGCAGCAACGGCCGTTGTTGATCCAACGGTCACCTTGCCGATTGCGGCCTGGTCCCGGATTGTCGCCAGTGTCTTGGAGATTTTGGTAAAGGACGACGACAGAGTCTCAAACAGGGCTTTTCCGTCTTCTGTCAGATCCACACCCCGATGCTTGCGTTGGAAAAGGACGGCGTTCAAGTCCCCCTCGAGCGCTTTGATCTGATGGCTGACCGCCCCTGGGGTGACAGACAATTCTTCAGCTGCGTTTTTGAAGCTGAGATGCCGTGCGGCGGCTTCGAAGGCGGATAAGGTGGTAAGGGGCGGAAGGTTATAGTGGCGTCTGGACATGTTGGCTTAAGAATCAGCTTTCGTGGTCGCGTTAGATCATTTCAATCGAGTATTAGTTTATTTGGGGTTGAATGCCAGATTGCCTCGCCAATTAGATGAATTTTACGGTCACGATTTCGGTGGATGTCGCCAAAAACGACAAAAATGTCGGTTCTGTCTAATGTCCCGCACGGGGCACGCTATAGTCGCATTCACCAAATTTATTGGGTCATGCACACGGTTTCGAGTGTTCTTCAACGGGGCTCAGACAGGCGGGCGAAAAAACAACAGCGAATGCTGACATTCGGAAAATGGCCGAAAGGGAAACTGATGGATTGGCATAGCCTCACCCCCGATTGCCAGATTAAACCACAGGTCAATAGCGATCTGCGACTTGTTCCACACAACGCAGATCGAATTGTCGGATCAACAGGTGGCGATTGGTGGAAAGCGTGCGGCACGTCCGATCTGGAAAGTTCATTTATCACATAATTGCGAAATCTCTGGGGGAAGCGCGCCGGTCGCGGTAGCTTTCCCCAAAAACGAACGACAACACGGAGGAAGTAGATGTCGATAAAGGACCCGTTTACGGACTTGGACATAAAAACGGCGGATAGCGGTTTTTATGAAAACAACAGCGTACCGATTGCGCTAATCAGTAAAGGCATCATGGTTGCGCTGGTGCTGTGGGCTTTGGTGTTCCCGGCCAATGCCAACAGCACTCTGGGCAGCTGGAACTCTCAAATCTTGGAAGTGTTCAACAGCTTCTACATCATCATCGTTGGCTTGTTTTTCTTCTTCCTGGCGGTCATTGCGATTCTTCCTTCGACGGGCAAGCGCGTAATGGGTCAGCCAGGCGAAAAGCCCGAGTTCTCGAATTTCTCGTGGTTCTCGATGATGTTTGGCGCCGGTCTGGGTGTGGGTCTGATGGTGTTCGCCACAGCCGAGCCTCTGGGCCTGTGGGGTTCGAACCCCGTTGTGGTTGCGGGCGAAGTCCCGGGTAACGTGCCAGATGCTGTGCAGTCGGCTTATCGCTACACCTATCTGCATTATGGTTTCCACGCCTGGGCAATCTATGTGGTGACCGGCCTATCTTTGGCCTACTACGCGTATACACGCAACATGCCATTGACCATCCGCGCGGCGCTGACGCCGCTGTTCGGCAAGCTGATGAACGGCTTCTTGGGTCACGTGGTTGACGTGCTGGGCGTGGTCGCGACCATCTTGGGTGTGTCGGTGACGATCGGGTTTGGCGTAAGCCAGTTCATCGATGGGCTGTACGCAATTACTGGTATGGAATGGATTATGGACTTGGGCGGCGAGGTTCCGACACCATCGAAAGTGGGTCTGATCTCGGGTCTGGCTGTCATCATGGGGCTGTCGATCATCTCGGCGGTGTCGGGTGTCGGCCGGGGCGTTAAATATCTGTCGAACCTGAACCTTGTTCTGTCGATCATCCTGCTGGGTACGTTCGTTGTGTTTGGCTCGTTTGTCTTCGCGATGACCACCTATGGTACGGCAATGGTCGACTATATCCTGCACTTCGTATCGCTGAGCTTTGGTGCCTATGGCCCGCTTTCAGCTGAAGCTTTTGCAGCGGCCTTGCCGGCCGAGGCGCAGGCCCATGCGGATGCGCTGATGGGTGGTGCGACGAATGCTTGGGGCAGCTTTGACGGCTTCAAGAGCGGTCTGGAAGGCGCAGCGGCTGAGCTGGACGAAGCGACGCTGGCCGCAGCCTATGCTGCAGGCGAGCAGGGCCGTCAGTTCGGCTGGCAAGCCGGCTGGACCACGTTCTACTGGGCTTGGTGGATCGCCTTCTCGCCCTTCGTGGGCCTGTTCCTGGCGCGCATCTCAAAGGGTCGCTCGGTGCGTGAGTTCATCCTGGGCTGTGTGTTCGCACCGGCGCTGGTGTGCTTTGCATGGATGACCGTTCTGGGTGGTACCGCGATTGATCTGGAATTGGCTGGTGCAGCGGAAGGCGCGATCATCGGTGCGTCGAATACCAACAAGCTGTTTGTGACCTTGTCCTACATGATTGACGGCGGTCTGCTGTCGATGCTGAACGTGATGTGCGTGATCCTGATCATGACCTTCCTGGTGACCTCTGCGGACTCGGGTATTCTGGTTATGAACACGATCATGTCGGGCGGCAGCCAAGAGACTGGCATTAAGCACCGTATCATCTGGGGCCTAATCCTGACGGCTGTGATCGGTACGCTGATCCTGGCGGCTGGTGACAACAACCCGCTGGATGCGCTGCGCAACGCAATGATCATCGGCGCGTTGCCCTTCACCATGGTGATGGGGCTGATGATGGTGGCGCTGGCCAAGGCATTGTTCCGCGACGGTCTGCGCGACAAGAGCGAGGTGGCGCAGGCGGCTGAATAAGCCTCCATTGCTCAAGGTAAGAGGCGCCGCCCCAAATTGGGGCGGCGTTTTTCATGTCACGACCTCACTCAAGGTCGTGAAAAAGTGGAACGAAACAGGCGGATGTGCCTGTCGTTGACAGGCGATCTGGCAAAGCAGCGACCTCTGTGGTGCAGCTTTTTAGACGGTTTCTGAAACTGGTGAAAGATCTGCATGCGGGGGGAGCTGGCCTGCCCTTGGGCGAGTCGGGCTTGGCAGGCGCTCACCCCCTATTCCCGCTCGTACCCCCTCGTTACAACAATACTGGTCAACTGAATTGCGGGATTGATCATCAGTATCCGGCGAAATGGGCAGAACTATTGTCAGAACATGTCCATTCTAAGAGCCAATTTGGAAACAAATTGCAGATTTGCCTTAATTTGTTGTGCGACATGAAATCTACTTGGTGGGAATTGACCGACGTCTGATGCAGCTAATGTTTGCGTTAAATGTCTTTCTGTGACATTTTCGTGAAGACAGTCATTTAACACTTTAGGGAATTTTTGGCGAAAAATCACAATCGAATGTTTTTGGATGTACCCATGTCTTCAGCAGGAGTTAGAGCTGGAGGACGATTATGAACTTAGGAACCGCTGGTACCGCTGTCCCGTCTGCTTTGATCGCTGCGTCTGTGACGTCGCGCGAGGCACAGATTTGCCGAGCCTCTCAGGCGGCTGAGGCAGCTTTCGAACGGATTGCACAGACAGCGAGGGTCACCCAAGAGCACCCGACCGAGTTCCAGGATCGGGTGTTTTCGATCTTTCGTTGGTATTTCCTATCGGCCTTTTGTACCCGGCTTTTGTCGGGCGCGGCGCACAGGATGGAACATCAGACTCTTCAGATGTCGATGGATATCATCAGCGCTGTCAAAATGGTTTTGTCCGATCACGAGGTCGAAAAAGCGATGTCCCTGGTTCAGAAGGAACAGACCTGCCCGACCGAAGTGCGCGCAAATGGCATTGGTGCACGAGGCCATATGGTGGGCTGGGTCGCGGCAGGACTGCAAAAGAAAGGCCGTGACTTTCCCAAAGAGATCGAGAGCGCTCTGGCCGGTGCTTTGGCCGCATCCGGGCGCCTGAACTAGACTGGTTCTTCAGGTCCGGGTTGCGGTTCCGAACGGCAGAGAAAGCGTGCGGTTCAACACTCGATCGGGCACTTTGATCAGCCATTGGAGTCTTGATCCTGTCAGCACTTTACAGAAGACGATTCCGAACACTAGCGCCGCCAGAACTGAAAGCGGGATCACCACCAGCGGCTCGGTAATACCCAAAATTTTGGATAGAATGATGCGCGTCCCTGCCACGGGAAGGAAATGGGTGAGGTAGATATACAGGCTGAAACTTCCGATTGTAACCAACCACTTGGCCTTACCCGCGTTCGAGGCCAGAACTACCGTTCCAATGATTGCCGAGGCGGACAGGGCCGATAGGGAAAAGTAGACCAGAGGAAGTTTCTCGAATCCTCCCGACAGCGCAGCGATGCTGAGCCCGAGGAACCCGATCCACAATGCGATCACCGGTAGCGCGCGCGCCTTGACCGCCGAAGATCTGATCCATTCAGACGCATATACTCCGATCGCGAAATAGACGAACAGCTTGGCCAGTTTATCGGCGATGACGACCACGCCTTCGGGCCAGACATTCAGCAGGAACTGCGCCTGTATGATGGCCGCAAACCCGACAATATAGACCGGGGGAACGCCGCGCAGCAGGCGCAATATTACGAAAGACAGCATGAGGGCGTAGAGAAACCAGATCGTCGGCAGCGGGTCCCAGGGGATTATCAGGATTTCCCACCAATAGGTGGTCGAATTGGTAATAGCGTTCAGTCCAAACCGAAAGGTGAAGATGATCATGGACCACAGAAGGTAGAAATAGAGGAAATAGATCACCTTGCCGCGGATGAACTTGTCTGCGGGGCCGTCGATAGCCTTTTTGGCAAACAGCCCGGCTACCAGAAAGAACAGGGGCATGCGCACGGGATCGAGGCTGTAGTTGAAGGTTCTGATCCATTCGGGGAAGGTCGGGTCGAACCGGAACCCGGCGATAGAATGGTGTAGAACCACGAAAATGATCGTCAGGCCTTTTACCGCATCAATCCAGCCCAAGCGCCCTGCCAATGATTGCGTTGGGGCCGCGTTGCTATTGTCCGAACGAATATCAGTCACTCTTTAACTCCCGAACCTGCACACAAGGTTACAGAGAAATGCCACCTGAAATGGGAAGCTTATGAACACAATGGCGAAGGGTCCCATGCCGCGTTGGGCCGAGTCAACACTGTTGGTGCCGAGGGCAATTGGCCAGCGGCGCCGCAGCAGCGAGACGAGTATTGAAAATCAGTAATTTGGGAATGGTGCTGCTGGAGAGAATTGAACTCTCGACCTCTCCCTTACCAAGGGAGTGCTCTACCTCTGAGCTACAGCAGCGCTGTGGGCGGGTGATTAGACTCAAACGAAACGCGGCGCAAGGGTGTCTGGACGGTTTTTTTCGCCTCCTGTAGAGAAAGATCATGACGGAAAAAAATTCACCAAAAAAACAAGGCAAACCCAGTGATGCGCGCGAAGAGCGGCTGAAGGCCGCGCTGAAGGCAAACATGGCGCGGCGCAAGGCGCAGGCCAAGGCGCGGGCGGTCGCTGGGAGCAAGGCCGATAAGGACGAGGGATAAGAGCAAATGGATTCGATTCTGGTAACGGGTAACGGGCCGCTAAACGGTCAGATCCCGATTGCAGGGGCTAAAAACGCGTGTTTGACGCTGATGCCCGCAACGCTGCTCAGCGATGAACCGCTGACGCTGACCAACGCGCCGCGTTTGAGCGATATCAAGACCATGACCGCCCTACTGCAATCGCTGGGGGCCGAGGTGTCGTCGTTGCAGGACGGGCAGGTGATTGCCATGTCCAGCCATGATCTGACCAGTCAGACGGCGGATTATGACATCGTGCGCAAGATGCGGGCCTCGAACCTTGTGCTGGGGCCTTTGCTGGCGCGGTTCGGGCAGGCGGTCGTGTCGCTGCCCGGTGGCTGTGCGATCGGTGCGCGCCCGATGGATCTGCATGTGGAAGGGCTTGAAGCGCTAGGCGCCGAGATCGAACTGAAAGACGGGTACCTGCACGCCAAGGCCCCCGGTGGGTTGAAAGGCGCGGTGCATGAGATGCGTTTTGCTTCGGTCGGGGCGACTGAGAACATTGTGATGGCGGCCACGCTGGCCAAAGGTACTACCGTCCTGAAAAACGCAGCGCGCGAGCCCGAGATCGTCGATCTGGTCGAATGCCTGCGCAAGATGGGCGCGCAGATTTCAGGCGAGGGGAGCTCGACCATCGAAATTCAGGGCGTCGACCGTTTGCACGGCGCGACCCATCAGGTTGTCACTGACCGGATCGAACTGGGCACTTATATGCTGGCCCCGGCGATCTGCGGCGGTGAGGTCGAGTTGCTGGGCGGGCGGATGTCGCTGATCGCGTCCTTTGCCGAAAAGCTGGAAGCAGCGGGTGTCAGCGTGACGGAAACCGCAAATGGTCTGATGGTCGCGCGCAAGAACGGGCGTGTTCGGTCGGTGGATGTGGTCACGGAACCCTTCCCTGGTTTCCCCACGGATTTACAGGCGCAAATGATGGCGCTGATGTGTACTGCCGAAGGTGTGTCCGTTCTTGAAGAGCGTATCTTTGAGAATCGCTTTATGCACGCCCCTGAACTGGTACGAATGGGGGCCAATATCGAGGTACATGGCGGCACGGCCACGGTAGCGGGCGTCGAACGTTTGAAAGGCGCGCCTGTGATGGCGACCGATCTGCGGGCCTCGGTCTCGCTGATTCTGGCCGGGCTGGCGGCCGAAGGTGAGACGACGGTTAGCCGGGTCTATCATCTGGATCGTGGCTATGAACATGTGGTGCGCAAGCTGGAAGGCGTAGGTGCAAAGATTGAACGGATCAAAGGCCAATGACAGACGCAAGTTTCCATGACGGGCGCGAGGCCCCGCTGAATCTTGGTGCCGAGGATGCAGATGACCTGCAGGTGATCTCGACCCTGACACAGGACGCGGTGTTTCCAATAACCGAGATGACATGGCGGCCATCCCAACGCCGCTTTGGCCTGCTGCTGAACCGCTTTCGGTGGGAGGACAAAGACGCCGCCACCCTGCGCGACCGCCCGTTTGAGCGGGTACAGTCGGTGCTGGTGTTCGACTCGGTGCTGTCGGTTGCAAGTCAAGGGATCGACCGCAGCGACAAGGACATGGTGATGTCCCTCTTGTCGATTGATTTTGAGCCCGGCGAAGATGGGGCAGGCCGCGTGGTGCTGACTCTGGCCGGGGATGGTGCGATCCGATTGCTGGTCGAAGCTGTGGATGTGTCCCTCAAGGACGTCACGCGGCCCTATCAGGCACCGTCTGGGCAGGCGCCGCATCATCCGGAATAAACGGGGCATAGCGCAGGCGTTTTCCGGGCCTTCCACAGGCCTGGTCCTGCGCCGTGCGACCGTGTTCGATGTGTTCCAGATGAGCCGCGCTCTGATCCGCTCGATCACCTATCTTTGTGCGGCAGACCATCACAAGCAGCCCGCGCTGCTGGCGGCCTGGACGGCCAACAAGGACCCTCAGACGATCCGACGCTGGATACAATCCGGCGCGCAGCTTTGGCTGGCCGAGATTGACGGGCAGGTGGCCGGGGTCGGCGGGCTGCACAACCGTTCGGAAGTGTCGCTGCTCTATGTCGATCCAGCCTATGTGCGGCGTGGTGTCGGATTAGCCCTGTTGATCCGGCTGGAAAGTGAACTGGTCGATCAAGGGTGTGCGGTGGCACATGTTTATGCCACTGCGACGGCACGGGAATTCTATCGCCGGTTTGGCTGGAGGGATGGGGGTGAGGCCGAAGAATGGCAGGGCGTCCTGCAATATCCGATGCGCAAATCGCTGCACCCGACCGACGAAGGGTTGAGGCCCTTCCCCTCGGGCGATATGTCCCGATGAAACGCCCCGGAGTGCAAGACGATGCCAGTTTTCCTTGAGACAAGCTCGACCGATTTCGAAACCGCCTTTGCCGCGCTGTTGTCGGCCAAGCGCGAAGACAGCCCCGACGTGGATGCGGTTGTGGCCGAGATCATTCAGGACGTGCGCGCGCGCGGCGATGCGGCGGTGATCGAGCTGACGGCCAAATTCGACCGGCTGGAACTGACCCCTGGTACTTTGGCGTTTTCGGCTGATGAGATCGCGGCGGCAGTGGCTGAGGTCACGGATGAGGATCGCGCCGCGCTGGAACTGGCTGCGGCGCGCATCCGGGCCTATCACGAAAAGCAAATGCCCGCCGATCACGAATGGACGGATGAGGCCGGGGCCACGCTGGGCTGGCGTTGGTCGGCCGTGTCGGCGGCGGGGCTTTATGTGCCGGGTGGGTTGGCCTCGTACCCTTCGTCGGTCTTGATGAATGCGATTCCGGCCAAAGTGGCGGGGGTTGAGCGTCTGGCGATTGCCGTGCCCACGCCGGATGGGGTGGTGAACCCCTTAGTTCTGCTGGCCGCGCAGTTGTCGGGTGTGGATACGATCTATCGCGTGGGTGGGGCACAAGCGATTGCCGCGCTTGCCTATGGTACGGACAGCATCGACCCGGTGGACAAGATTACAGGTCCGGGCAATGCCTTTGTCGCCGCGGCAAAGAGGCGGGTGTTTGGCAAGGTGGGTATCGACATGATCGCGGGCCCCTCCGAAATTCTGGTGATCGCCGATAAGGACAACGACCCCGATTGGATCGCGCTTGATTTGCTGAGTCAGGCGGAACATGACGAAAGTGCGCAGTCGATCCTGATCACTGATGATGCAGCTTTCGGTCGGTCGGTTGCCGCTGCCGTGGACAAGCGCCTTGAGACGCTCGAGCGCCGCGCCATCGCAGGCGCAAGCTGGCGCGATTTTGGCGCAGTGATCACCGCGCGCGATCTGGATGAGGCCGCCGCGCTGTCGAACCGTATCGCCCCAGAGCATCTTGAACTCTGCATTGCCGACCCTGTGGCGCTGAGCGCAAAAACCGTCCACGCAGGCGCCATCTTTCTGGGCCAATACACGCCCGAGGCCATCGGCGACTATGTTGGCGGCCCCAATCACGTGCTGCCCACCGCGCGCTCGGCGCGGTTTTCTTCGGGGCTGAGCGTGATGGATTTCCTCAAACGCACCACGCTGTCCCAGATGACCCCCGCTGCGCTGCGCGCCATCGGTCCTGCTGCGGCGCAACTGGCGCGGTCTGAAAGCCTTGAAGCTCATGGCCTGTCCGTCACGGCCCGGCTGGATCGTCTGAACGACTAAAGGCGCAAACCAACAGATATCAGGTGGAGGGCAGTTTGGAACACGTAGCAACCTTGTGGATCGGCAAACGGTTCAGCTTTCTCGAGCACCTGTGCCTTAAATCCTTCGCGGATGTGGACCAGACGCCCATCGTCTATCACTACGGCGATCTCGAGGATATCCCGGACTATATCGAGGCCCGGGATGCGCGGGAGATCTTTGACACACCCGAGATCTACCGCGACCCGATCATGCGCTCGGTCGCAGTCCACGCCGATCTGTTTCGCTTGAAACTGATGCAGCAGACCGACTACATCTGGGTGGACGCGGATGCCTATGCTGTTCGGCCGTTCGAGACCCGTGAGGGGTATTTGTTTCCCAAAGCCAATCTGGCACGGCAGCGGATGATGAACGGGGTTGTGGCTCTGCCCAGCGACAGCCCGGCTTTGAAGAAGATGTGCGATTTCGCTTTCGACAGCGACCTCGTGCCGTTCTGGTGGTCGGATGACAGAAAGCACGCCTATCGGGACATTTACGGGCAATCCACCTACTGGAGCCTGCCTTTGTCAACGCTTGGGCCGCCGCTGTTTTTCCACAGCCTTTATGGGACGCCAGAGCATGACATGAGCTTGCCGAGAGTCGAGCTTTACGCCGTTCCACTCCGGCATCGCGGTCTGTGGAACGAGCCTGATATGTCCAAGCTGGAATTTCTGGATTGGCAAAGCAAAATGTCCATCCATTTCTTTGGGTCGTGGTTTCGAAAGATATTCAAGGACCGGGAGATCAATTCCGGATCTTTGGTCGACACCTTGTTGCGCAAACATGCGATTGACCCGTCCCTGTATCCGCTGTGACAAAAGCCACAGGGCCGCGTTGCTCATTCAATTTTCTTGCGATAAGTCTGACCCGACCTGAATGGACCACGTACGCATGACCCGCATTTCGCACATAGAACTGGATGACCGAAACCTGCCCCCGCCGACGCCCGAGATCGAGCAGGAGCGCAAGGTCGCGATCTATGATCTGCTGGAGGAGAACTCCTTTGCGCTGCCCGCGCGCGACGATCGCGTGGTGCCTGACGGCCCCTATCATCTGCAACTGTCCATCCGGGACAAACGGCTGGTTTTCGATATCGCCACCGAGACCGAGGAAAAAGCCGCCGAATTCCACCTGTCGCTGGGCCCGTTCAAGCAGGTGGTAAAAGACTATTTCCAGATATGCGAAAGCTATTTCGACGCGGTGAAATCGCTGCCACCCAGTCAGATCGAAACCATCGATATGGCGCGGCGGGGCATTCACAACGAAGGCAGCCGGGTCCTGCAAGAGAGGCTGGAAGGCAAGGCCGAAATTGACACCGACACCGCCCGCCGCCTGTTCACGCTGATCTGCGTGCTGCATTTCGGGGGGTGACGGGTGACGCCTTTGCCGCAGTCGATTCTGTTCTGTTGCGACCACAACTCGGTTCGGTCTCCGATGGCCGAAGGCATCATGAAAAAGTTCTACGGCACCGGTACCTATGTGCAATCTGCCGGTGTCCATAACGATCTGGAGATCGACGGTTTCTGCGTCGCCGTCTGCCAGGAAATCGGCGTTGAGCTTTCGCGACACAGGTCGCGTTCCTTCGACGAGATGCAGGAATGGGGCGATGACCTCAGCTCGTTCGACCTGATCGTGGCGTTGTCACCCGCCAGCCAAAGGCGAGCGTTGGATTTGACCCGTATTTTTCATCTGGATGTCGATTATTGGCCAATAATGGACCCTACCGGACTGGGCGAAAGTCGTGAAGACAAGCTAACGCACTACCGACAGACCCGCGATCAGATCATCAAACATCTGAAGGACCGCTGGGGCGAACCAACGGAGTGACCATGAACCAGACCGTCGAAACCTATTTCAAAGCCTTCAACGCAGGTGACGTTGATGGTATGCTGGCCTGCCTGTCCGACGACGTGGCCCACCATGTGAACGAAGGCCAGATTCGCGTCGGCAAAGAGAAATTCGCCGCCTTCTGCGCCCACATGAACCGCTGCTACCGTGAAAACCTGACCGACATCGTGGTGTTCGACGCCCAAGGCGGCACCCGGGCTGCGGCCGAGTTCATCGTGAACGGCACCTATCTGGAAACCGATGAGGGCCTGCCCGAGGCGCATGGTCAGACCTACCGCCTTCCCGCTGGGTCTTTCTTTGATTTGAAAGACGGCAAGATCACTCGCGTGACCACCTTTTACAACCTGGCCGACTGGACCAAACAGGTGTCCTGTGGCTGAGGTCACAGACGTCCGCCCCCTGACCGGAGCGGCGCTTGAGGCCGCTCTGGACGATGTGGCCCGGTTGCGCATCAATGTGTTTCACGCATGGCCCTATCTCTATGATGGGGATCTGGGCTATGAGCGGAAATACCTGCAAGCCTACCGCGACAGTGCCCGATCCATCGTGGTAGGGGCCTTTGACGGCGACCGTCTGATCGGGGCCTCAACCGGTGCGCCTCTGGCCGATCATGCCGAAGATTTTGCTGCGGCTTTTGACGGGTCAGGTGTGGATCTGTCGGATGTTTTCTACTGCGCCGAATCCGTTCTGCTGCCTCACTACCGGGGGCAGGGTGTTGGTCACAAATTCTTCGACCAGCGCGAAGCTCATGCCCGCGCTTTGGGTTTTGCGAAATGCGCCTTTTGCAGCGTGCAGCGCCCTGTCGACCATCCGATGCGACCAGAAAGCTATAGGCCTTTGGATGCGTTCTGGCGGGCACGCGGGTATGAACCCCTACCCGGTGTCGTGGCGCAGTTTTCGTGGAAGGATATAGGAGAAGACGGCGAGACGCAGAAACCGTTGCAGTTCTGGATCAGGGATCTGAACGCGTAGCTGCGCCTTTCGGTCTCAGCGTGTCTGTTTGCGGCTGAGAAGGCCGTACTTCACCGCCCATCCGCGAAAGGACCGGCGTTTGGGTTTTTCCAGTCGAACCTCGGATTTTGTCTGTGCCCCGCCTTTGCGATTGAATTCGAACACGTCAATGACACGCTCAGCGCAGCCGCAGGCCTCGCCCATACCGACCTTGGTGAAATAGAACTTTTCGAAGCTTTCGGGGTTTTGCATGGTGATCCTCCTGACCCTATTGAACCAAGTCTGGGCCGGCAAGCCAATTCACTTTCCCGTCGGGCCTGTGTCGGGTCTATACATATCGCGCGATCCTGTCCTAGGGTCGCGCCAATCCATTGCTGAAGGACGCAGCCCATGAAAGTCGCAACCGCCGCCTATGACCTCGACTGGCTCGACAGTTGGGCGCAATATGAGGACAAGCTGAGCCGCTGGGTCAGCGAGGCCGCCGGGCAGGGGGCCGAGTTGCTGGTCTTTCCTGAATATGGCGCGATGGAGCTGTCGACGTTGGACGGGGCCGATGTGGCAGGCGATCTGGAACGTTCGATCCGCGCGGTGTCGGACCGGATGGCAGATGCGCAGGCCCTGCATCAACGGCTGGCGCGCGAATATGGCACCTATATTCTGGGCGCGTCCGCTCCGGTTGTGGATGGACCGGGCCGCCCGGTGAACCGCGCCGCGCTTTATGCGCCCGATGGCCAGCAGGATCACCAAGACAAGCAAATCATGACCCGGTTCGAGCGTGAGGCTTGGGATATCGCCCCCGGCGGCCCGTTGAAACTGTTCGACACCAAGCTGGGCAAGATCGGCGTTCTTATCTGCTATGACAGCGAATTTCCCCTACTGGGCCACGCGCTCAATGACGCGGATCTGATCCTTGTACCTTCATGCACCGAGGCACTCTCAGGCTATTGGCGGGTGCGGATCGGTGCGATGGCGCGTGCGCTGGAAAACCAGTGTGTGACGGTCATGGCGTCGCTGGTTGGTAAGAATGAGTGGTCCGAGGCCGTGGATATGAACACAGGCACCGGTGGCATCTTCGGCCCGCCGGACAAAGGGTTCCCCGGCACCGGCGTATTGGCTGAAGGACAGTTGAACCAGCCCGGCTGGACTTACGCCGATATCGATCTGTCGGCCATTGCAGAGGTCCGCGCCGATGGCCATGTGCTGAACCGAACCCATTGGGATGAGCAAACGCCCCGAGTCGAATCGGTCACAATCTCTGCTCTTTCGTGATTCCGGCCTTGAAATAAGCCCGAAATAGGCTCATTTAAGCGCACATCCTCGCAGATTCTGCGAGTGAAACGTAAATGTGGAGACAACATGGCCAAGGAAGATACGCTCGAATTTCCCGGTGTCGTGAAGGAACTCCTGCCTAATGCGACGTTTCGGGTCGAGCTGGAAAACGGCCATGAGATCATCGCACATACGGCAGGCAAGATGCGCAAGAACCGCATCCGTGTTCTGGCTGGCGACAAAGTTCAGGTCGAGATGACCCCCTATGATCTGACCAAGGGTCGGATCAACTATCGCTTCAAGTAACGCCCTATCTCATGGCGTTTATCCTCGGATCGGGCAGCCCAAGGCGGCTGGACCTGTTGGCTCAGCTTGGCGTGCAGCCCGATGCGATCCGCCCCCCGGACATCAACGAAACGCCCCTGAAGGGCGAGCTGCCCGTTCCCTATTGCAGCCGCATCACGCGCGAAAAAGTGCAGGCGGTGCAAGCGGATGGCGACGATATCACGCTGTGTGCGGATACCACCGTGGCGCTGGGCCGTCGTATTCTGGGCAAACCCGAAAACGCAAGCCAGGCGGCTGAGTTTCTGCACGCCCTGTCCGGGCGTCGCCACCGGGTTATCACCTCGGTCGCGGTGCGACGCGGGGATCGGGTGCTGCAACGCGACGTGGTCTCACAGGTCAAGGTCAAACGCTTGTCGGATGTTGAGATCAATGCCTATCTGGCGACCGGAGACTGGCAGGGCAAAGCAGGCGCCTACGCCATCCAAGGCCCCGCTGGCGCATTCATCCCGTGGATTTCGGGATCGTTCACCGGTATCGTGGGCCTGCCCTTGTCTGAAACCGCCGCCCTTTTGCAAGGCATCGGCTATCCCCTGTATCGTGAGGCATCATGAAGGGTCGCACCATCGTTCTGGATCATATCAAGGGTCGTGAGGCTGCGGCACTGATGGTCGACGGCAAGCTGGATGATTTCCTGATCGCCGCCGATGCGCCTGCACCGGGCACGATCTACCGCGCCCGCGCGGATCGGCCGGTAAAAGGGCAGGGCGGCATGTTCCTGTCTACGCCCAACGGCCCCGCGTTTCTGCGGCAGGTCAAGGGGCTTGCCCCCGGTGCGCTGCTGCTGGTGCAGGTGACGGGCTATGCCGAACCGGGCAAAGCCTTGCCTGTGACCGACCGTGTTCTGTTCAAAAGTCGCTACGCGATTGTCACTCCGGATGCGCCGGGCCTGAACATCTCGCGCTCGATCCGGGATGAGGACGAGCGTGACCGCCTGCTTGAGATCGCTCATGAGGTGATGGACGGTAGCGATTACGGTCTGATCCTGCGCTCGTGCTGCGCCGGTGAGGACGCGGGCGAAATTGCCGAAGATATCAGCGCCATGCTGGCCCACGCGGACGCAGTGGTGAACGACCCTGGAACCGAGCCGGAACTGCTGCTTGAAGGCGACGGCCCTCATGTTCTGGCCTGGCGCGACTGGACCGACCCGGCCGAGGTCGAAACCCGCGCAGGTAGTTTCGGCACCCATGGCGTGCTGGAGGCATTGGACACGGCCCGCGGCATTTCTGAGCCTTTGTCCGGCGGGGGGCACCTGTTCATCCAGCCCACCCGCGCGCTGGTCGCCGTTGACGTCAATACCGGCGTTGACACATCCTTGGCAGCTGGAACCAAGGCTAATTTCGCCTGCGCCAAAACGCTGGCCCGCGCCTTGCGTGTGCGGGGTTTAGGAGGGCAGATCACGCTCGATCTGGCACCAATGCCCAAGAAGGACCGCCGAGGGTTCGAGTCCGCTCTGCGCGCCGCCTTCAAGTCCGACCCGATCGAAACCACACTGGCAGGCTGGACGCCGTTAGGGCATTTCGAATTGCAGCGCAAACGGGCCCGGCTGCCGCTGAGCGAGGTGTTGAAATGAGCTGTCCGATCTGCGGTGAAGACACTGTTGCCACGTACCGCCCGTTTTGCTCGAAGCGCTGCGCGGATGTCGATCTTGCCAAGTGGCTGAACGGTTCTTACGCGGTGCCGTCGCAACGTGAAGAGAACGCTGAGGCGGATGCCGAAGTCGACGAAACCGGTCATTCGCGTCCGCATTGAAAAAATGTAAAAAAGGCTCTGGACACTGCCAGTGGCAAGTCATAGAACGCCTCCACCCAACGGCAGTCGCCGTTCCCGTGCCCGGGTAGCTCAGGGGTAGAGCAGTGGATTGAAAATCCTCGTGTCGGTGGTTCGATTCCGCCCCCGGGCACCACTTAAATCAAATAAAAACATATGCTTAATGAACTTGACACGCATACGCCGCGGTACGTTTTCGCGTTTGGGTGACAATTTGGGTGACAGCTGACGAGTTTTGCGCCTGGTATTCTTGTATGCAGACATTGATGGACACCGCAGCGAAGCACTGCTCTAAGCCCGAATGTATGAACCGGCTGCTGTTCGCAAGTAAGGTTTTGCACGTGCTCGGAAGTCGCTGATATGTATCCGGCCTTTGGATCGGCACGCGGGCCGTGGCCTTATTGGGGTTACGCTGGCACCGTGGTCTCATTAGCGGACAGGCCGTTGTAGCCATCTGGGCTCTCAGACTCTGGGAGCGTGCGGTTTCCGTTCCATGCTGTTTCTCATTCGCGAACTCCTTTGGGTCATGAGCGGCGTCTAAATGCCGACCATGACCTCATCTCTTGGGGCATCGAATGGTCTTCTGCGCCGCAGCACGCTCCAGACCATGCGGGCGAGCTTGGACAGAGCCGCACCAATCAAGAGAACGTTTGACTTACATTCCCTACTAATCCCCTACTAAATGGCACACCCCACCCTAATGACGGGTCCAGTTGCAAGCCACGAGCAAGCTCTCCCGGTCCAGGCTCGATCGCGGGGTAACTTTGGTCCATAGAAGGAGAACGGTTAACGTGACGGTTTCCGCTTCGTGAACGGTGAGTTTTCCAGATTTTCATAGACACATTTTCGCCATGATGAGACGATTTGCGGGTGGGTGGTATGTAGTGATTTTAGCACGAACTGGTTATTCGAACTAGATTTGAGGGGGTTATTGAGTGCAGCATGCCACCCCACGAGTGCCATTGAATGATAGATTGCAGCTACCCATCATGTACTTGAGGCCCAATATGTTGAACGTGGCTCTACGAAACCCAGCCGATTCCATGCGGCGCACCGCCCGCCCCCTCCATGCACGGCGTTCGCGTACCCAGGGCTCTTGCTGAACCGCGGGCCAAGGTCGGCTTGTCGGTAAAGAGGCAGAGACCATTATATGACCTCTGCCTTATCCCTTTTTGGAAGGCGGGTTTTCTCCACCTTTCGACGCCCAATTTGGACCAACAATGCTAAGAGCTTTG
>NZ_JBQFMR010000007.1:0-269772 GCF_056531925.1 Ruegeria sp. J8 | reverse complement strand
CACCTGCATCACGCAGCATGACGAGCGTACCAGCTTCCGAGAACTGAGAGCTTTCAATCGTTCCGGATTGACCGTCTGGTCCACCAACCTGCCGCAAATGGTCGATACACGCGTCGTCGGCTTCAGACATTGCAAAAGCAGCTGTGCCCGCGATTGCGAAGACGGGTGTAAGGAGTTTGAGTATCTTAAGCTTCATCAGTTGGCCCCTGTTGAATGATCGTTTTAGTTTCGTTTGGCCCAAGGTTGTGGCGGGCTATTTTCGGACTTCAGAAATGCCTATCTCTGTTGCTTAGCTTCCAAATGAAGATCTACGTGTCCCGAATTTCTAATCCCTCGACAAAGACCCGTCTGGTAAAACGAAGTTCACCGGCTCAAGTGCGTTTAGGCAGGGTGCAGAAACCACGTTTGAAACGTCGGCAAGAAACTTGACCACAAGTGAAGCCGCGCAACGGTTGAATTCCCCAAGCTGGACATGCGTCCCAGACGGAAAAACAAATTGTTGCGCGTTCGGTAGAGCCTCCTCGATTTTGTCGGCTAGGAACGCTGGTGTTCTCGCATCTAGCTGACCTGTCAGTATCAGCGTCGGAACGTCGGTTTTGAGCGGCTCATCGGTTTCCCTTGGAAGCTCTGGAAGCGCCAAAACCTCACACGCAGTCTTATACTGTTCAACTACCAACCCAGAAAACAACGCAGCGTATTCACTTGTGTCAGGTGTTGTCTTGACCTCATCGGTAGATTTGACCGGATCTTCAGAACAGACGACTGCGAAATGCATCAGTGAAGCAAGACTCCCAGCCGGTGCATCTCTAGCTTCTAGCGCTGCCTGTCCAATTATTGGGCCGAGCCCCTCTGACAAACCTGCCCGGCCTTCGGAAAGTAAGAGTGTCAGTACGGCCGGTAGACTGCCAACTGAGATCTGACCGCTTTGCCGCTCAAACACAAACTCAACGAAACTTTGCTTGGAGATGCTGAAGGTTAAAGTCTCTGTCTCGTCTTTCGGGTTCGTATAGGTTGTTGGGATTGGGCCCTCTTGAAAGAGATCAATTCCCTCTTGAACCAGAGAAAGCAGATCGAACTCTGCATCGCATTTTGGCTCGGCGGAACACTGCGTTGCGAGTTGCCCAATCGAAAAATCAACGCCAATCGCCCTGTTTTCCGCCCAATTTTTGGTCGTCCGTGTTTCTGCGCCGTCAAGTATGAGAGCTTCAAGATTGTGGCCGAACATACGAGCGTAGTGTTGCGCCAGAAGTGTTCCATAAGACGCACCATAGACGGCGATTTTTTCGTATCCGAAGGCTTCTCGGGCAGCGTCCAAATCCCGTGCCATTTGCAGGCTATTGAATTTGGTCAAATCAATACCGTCAGTTTCAGCATCTGATTTGCAAGTTTGAATAGCGTCACGAAGCCAATCCTCATCATTAGATGCAGTTTGATCTTCAAAGACAGCCCGCCACGGTAAACGATGGAAGGAAGTGCAATCCAAAGAAGGTACACTGTGTTTGGAACCGCGCTCTTCAAGGATAAAGATATCTCGGGTCGAGACCAATGGGCCGAGCATTGGATCTGAGAAGACGGCGTAAATCCCTTCCGTCAAAAGCGAGGATCCGGGTCCCCCCGACAGCATAAACACTGGCGGAGCTGCCGTTTCCCTTTTTTGGGAGACACGGACGAAAGGTAGGCCAATTAAGTCTTCGTTAGGGTAGGACCGGTCCTGTGGAACATAAAACGTGCCACAAGACACATCCGACTCAATTTCTGCTTCATCTGGGAGGGGTACAACGCAGGGACCAGGAACAATCTCAAACACACTTTGCGCGAATGCTGATCCGCTGAAAAAGGCCATCTTCAACATGCTCAATGTGCACGTCAAACGCAGTTTGCCGACATTGGATAGAGCAAATTGGCAAATATCAGTAGGTTTCAGCGTCCTGCTGCTCATCAGGTCATGGTCCGTACGGCCATACTAAATTCAGCAGAAAAACAACAACGGCCATCGCGACAACTACTTTCCAGTTAAACTTGCGACGTTCCTCTTCTTTAATGATCCCTGTCATTTGAAGTACAAAGAGTGTTGCCACTAGTAGTAGTACGGTTACGACAGCATGTGCCAAGTCAAAGTGCATTCAACAAGTTCCTTTCATTTACCAATCAATCCCTTCTTTGAACTGAGATCAGGGGATTTCACTTCGCTTCTCTTAGCTTTGACAGAAACTCATCGCATGCCTGTGCGCTGCCGACGATCTCGTCCGTCGTCTCAATCCCTTGAAGTGACGCCATCTCGGAATTCACGCGATTTAGGATCTGGTCCGCTTGCTCAGCGGTGATCAGGTTTTCGGCCTGTGCTCCTTTCAATGTGGAACAGACACCGGCGGACAAGCCAGTCGCAACGCCGACACCCACCGCGGCACCGCCACCCAGGGTCATCGCCCCAACCACGCCGAGGACGAGCCCGATCACGATTCCCAAGATTATTTTTCCCATGATTTCCTCCCTGTTGGTGACAACGAGCTTAGCCTTCACTACTGCCGCGAACCGCGTGCCCATCTGCAAATCAAAACCAGCACCAAAAGGTTGAGAACCGGTGCAAGCGCCGCGAACCACGGTTTGGCCGTCTCTGAAACCCACTCCGCTACGAGTATCCAGGGTAATCCCAATGGCAAAAGGAACACCCCGGACAACGGGTCTCTTTCTTGTCCCAACCAGCCAAATGTACCCGTCAAGAACAGAAACAAAGCCAGCAGGTAAAAGATCGCAAATACGATGGTGGTTATTCTACAAACCAAGTCGAGTTTTCCGAAGAGCAAGCCAGTGTTGCGCAGCCGTATTCAGCTGCGCACCAAACAGATCACAATGCGCCTTCGTCGCCCAGGAACTCGATACCAGCTGTCGCGCCATCACTGTAAGCAATGCAATTCCAAGGAGCACGATCCTCGCCAACGCCGACTGTGACCTGTGTTCCCGCCTCGCTAAACGCGGATGAGAGCACCACGACTTGCGAATTGTTCGTCGTGTTGGCTACATCTCGCAAACACGCCTGCTGAGCCGGCGTGAGTTCGGCGGACGCGCTTGATGTACTCGTATCGTCGCAGGCCGCAAGCAGTGCGAAACATGTCGCGCCTGCAATCATCACCATCTTGTTGGTCATCTTCTTCTCCCTCTGGTTCCCTTGAAATTAGTGAAATTGGATGCGCTTGTTTGAAGCTCTCGCGTCTGTGCAGCCAATTGAACATACCTTGATCCTGTGACTACCTTTCCCAAAACTTGCCGCGGTGGGCTTGGTCGGCGGGACGATATTTCGTTAACTATCGGGGCCGACATTAACGTGTGAAGGCCGAATGACGTCACTAGCAAATGCTAGAGCAAACTCTGGAAAGAGAGCGAGTACCTTAAGTCTGAGCATCGCGTCCTCCCAGCGCTCAATCATTGTAAAGTGCCTTCCGACCGCTAGCACTCACTCCAGCAGTCGAAAGGGCTCGGCACAGCGAGCAGCAACGACAACAACGGAGGTAAAATAAAGTTGTGTCGAATTCGCATGTTTGAATCTAATTTTTAATAAATCAATATTTTTTCCGCGCGTAAATTTCTCTACGCTCTCGTACGATAGGCCTCTGCGTTCAAACGAAAAAGTAAGTGAGAGCTACGAATGTGTTCCCCTGAGGGGCGAAGCGATTTGAGGCCGCACAAAAACAATGAAGGGATTGAAAGATGGGATTTGGTGAAGCCGTTAAGACGTGTTTCTCGAAATACTTCCAGTTCTCCGGTCGGGCTATACGCTCAGAATACTGGTGGTTCTTCTTGTTTGTGGTTCTCGTGAGTACTGCCTTAGCTGTGCTGGATACGATCATATTCGGGACCAACCCCGAAACAGGCCAGGGATCTCGGGTCCTGTCCTCTGTTTTCCAGCTGGCTGTTCTCATACCTATGCTGGCCGCCGGTTGGCGGAGACTGCACGATACGGGACGACCTGGCTGGTATTTGCTGCTACCGATGGCGCTCAGCATTACAACGCTTTTTGTTATGTTGGGTGGGGTAGCGTTCTTTTCGGTATTGGAGCAAGGGACCGAGAACCCTGACGCATTACGGGGACCCGCGGCAGTACTGGGCGTGACCGGTATTGTTGTTGTCTCAATTCTTCAATTGGTTCTGTCTATCCTGATGATCTGGTGGCTGACAAGACCTTCCCAAGAAGGCGCAAACGAATACGGCGAACCTGTTTCCTGATCTGGCTGTCCGGGCAATTGGCTGGAACTTCTGCTGAATGACAGTGCGAACCGTAACTCAATGGAGAGAAAAAAAATGAGCTGCAAAACCATTTCCATTGGAATGCTACTGATGGCAGTGGCGACCACAGCATCAGCGGAGTGGTCGTTCAGTTCCGGGCCTATTCCCAATGCATTTATTCAAACCGGAAATATGACGTTGGAGCTTCAATGTAACCGTATCCGCTTTGCTCCGGCTGGATACGAGGACAGCCAGGACATTGTGGAGAAGCAAGGGCTCTCCATTCGTTTTTTGAAAACCGGAGCCACCGAGGTTGGTGCACTTCAGGTTGGCGTAGAAAACGCTGCCTTACAGATCGTCGACAACTATCCCGTCGAGATCAGTTTCAATAATCAGCAGGACTATGGTTTTGTACTGGACCAGCTTGCGGCCAATGCATCGGTTAGTCTGTCGATGATTGATCAAAATGTCAGCTACGGAATCTTTGACTTGAAGGGTTCCAGCGTGGCAATTCGATCCCTTCGTTCCGCCTGCGAGTCAGATATTAACCAAGGGGCCTCCTACGAAGCGCCCGAAGGCATTGTCTATTGTGGTGGCGGGGCGATAGAACGCGTGATCGAACCCGTAATTTTGGACAACCCGGAGGGAGAGTGGGACGCGCGAGTAACGGTCGATGGAAAGTCGGTCAGAGCCATGACGGCCTACAGCTACTTCGGAAACTCTGAGCCACCGGCCGGATTTGTCGTTGCCCTGCTTGGGGAAGACAGGTCCGAGTTTCTGATTTTTAGCGAAGGCTCGGCAAACTGGCTGGAATATGGGGATTACAGGTATGATCAATGCAATTGATACCTCCTGCCAACCCGCGTTCCAAACAGCGCGTCAGATGAAATGTTTGGTCGCCGGTATTGCGCTTTCTTCGGGCCTTGTTTGGACCTCACCAGCTGTTGCGGTTGATGTTTCGAAACTTCCGCCCGGTTTGCAGGCAAAGGTTGATCTGGCGGCACGAGCCTGCGCGGAGTTCAACGATGGTCAGTTTGACTTAGACTGGGGTGCGGTTGAGAGGGTCGATCTCGACGGAGATCTACAACGCGACTGGGTTCTGAATGAGTCTGGTTTCACGTGTTCAAACGCCGCATCCCTTTATTGCGGAACTGGCGGATGCATGTCGCATTTTTGGGTTGGTGAAGAGATGCACTCGTTGCTCAACCAAGGCTGGACGGTCGTTGGCTTTGGGCGTCAACGCGTTGTTGTTGCGGATATTCATGGATCCAATTGTGACGGAATAAACCCAACGCCTTGCGTCACCGCCAGTGTTTGGGATGCGGACGCTAAGACGTGGCGCTCGTCTGCTGGTGATTGGGAGTAAACTGAAATTGGGCACCGCAGATAAGCCTGAGAGCCTGTTTGTTCGATAAGTTATCTGTAGCATGCAATCTTTTGGGCGAAATTTTAGTATTTTTTAATGAAAACAATATTATAAATGTAGCAGATCAAACGCAGCTACACCCAGTCTCGGAAATTGCAAAATCTTGTTACGAATGTCCGCTTTGCTTGTGATTAAAATGGCTTGTCCCGCAGAACGGCCGGGAAGTAACCATTGGATGCGACGGCGCACCGTCTCGAACTCAACAAGTAAGTCGGACCTTCGAACTTGTCAGTTTTTTGCCAAGAACTAAGAGTAATCAATGCCTTTTACCGAAATGTGTAATTCCGGGTTTTGCGACATCAATTCATTAGCCTGTGATTGAAGATGAATGACAACTTCTTTTAGTCCCCACATCTGTCCACCTTCAGGGTTCCGCCACTGCCTTTTAACTCGCTGACAAATAAGAAGGCATCCGACCTGACATCTTTCATGTTGAAGATATTGACCGACAAGCTGATCATGAAGGGCGGTTTCAAAATCAGAAACACTCCATGTCTCGCGCTTTAGCTCCACTGTTGCATATCCTTGCATAGATTTTGGATGGAGTCGCAAGTCCGTGCGATTTTCGTCAGCGACAACTGCTTCTTGGGTAAAGTCGAACACCCCTCGGTCCCGTCCCCTAAGCCAATTTGAAATGAACGAGCGCAAATCTGTTTCTTGATCCAGCAAGCGTAGCGCTTCAATCGGACGATCCTCTGCATGCAGAATGTCGTGTTCAAATGCATCAAGCCGCCCCATCATTGCTGTAAACAACGACCGGTTGTCGTAGGGAACAAACGCACTCTCACGGTCTAGTGCTTGAAACGAAGCCAGCGGATAAGGTGTTTCGTCGCTGATTTGCGATGCGATTTCATATGACATCTGGCGAAGTCTATCAGGCATATGGGAGAATTCTGGCCTGTCGGCGAGCTCATGAAGGATCGACAGAACAGACGGGTGCTTTACTTCGAGTAAAGTATCAACCAAGAAGGATCGCGCATCTTGAGCGTCGTCTCGAACCCCTGGTGTATAGACACCATCGCGTTTAACGTCTTCGTCGCGGCGAACGGCTTGGTAGGCTCGCAATATGAGGTCACGAAGCAACGGCACCCGGCGTTCAACGGGTACAGAGTTCAGATTTGGTATTCGCCGGTCATACCTGTCACCAAACACGGATGCAAAAATTGCCACAGCTTCAGAACGCTGAGAGCTGTTGTCTAGATTGCAGGTCTCATCCAAAAGCGCCTGACATCCAGTTTCAGGATTCAGGGTTGCAAGTAGGGAAAATTTGAAACCACTTGGCCAGTCTTCGTCACTGGGCAATCCGGACTGCAACGCATTTGTTACGATCTGCTTTTCTTCCTCTGAGCCATGCGTAGAAACAATTCGGACGGCGTAGTCGATGGCGTCGCGCGAGCCCTGAATATCACGAAGGGGCCTAGCACCCAGTTGCGATGCAACATGAGCTGCAAATGCAGATTTCATGTTGTCCGTTCCGTGATAAAAAATGTCATGAAACATGTCCGCGCGACCTGTTTCATTCAGTTGGTTCAGTTGCGCCAGACTCTCTCTGGTGATGACTTGCGCCATCGCTTCCGGATGTGCTCCGTCGAGCTCAACATAGTAGCTGCCAAATCCGTTGAGTTCCAAGCAAGCAATTCGCGAAGCCTGAATAGCCTCGTCGTTTGTAAGCCGGGATTCCCAACCTGAAATTTCTGCCTCTGCCTTCACGCCGGCTAGAGCCAGCAGCCAGCTGTTGTACATCGTGTCTCGTTCGCCAGTCTCGCGCTCGCTTTTCAATAGGACCTCAGTTTGCCGCCAAAACGTGGACAACTCCGCCCTATATCTTTCGAGAAACGCCTCGTTAAAGGTGTTAGCAATAATCTGGCCATCCCAAAGTCCCCAGTGGCCGTGATCCGAAACACCTTGTTTGATTACTTTGTGCGCATCATACAGAGTGCTAAGCCGCCGTTCACCTCCCATCAGAAAGTCAGGGCTAGCAAGAACATCGGATCGCCATTCGACCCAATCCTTTACTCGCTTCGTTTCTTCTTGCTGACGTTCCGCGTCCCGCGCTTGCATTTCAAGATCGAACTCATCTGGTTGGCGTGGCTGCGGGTTCAATATCAGATGTAATGTTTCACACCACGCCGGCTTATCCTCAATTCTCTGCGAAACTGATTTCACCAATTCCGCGTTATTTCTCAGATCAAAGAAATACTTAACTGCCTCAAAGGCCACCCCTCGCCGGTTTTCTGGCGCGCCCTTGTCGATGGCTGGAAGAAGCCATTCTAAGTCGCTGTCGTCTAGTCGAATTGATCTTCTGCTTTCTGAGACTGATCGAATGAATCTCGGCCAGTCTTCCTCATGCCCTTCAAGCTCGTCCGACATTTTAAGGCATGCCCAAAATAAGCTCTCCCGAAGTTCAGGATTCTCACCCAGAGCGGCCCAGACTACCTTTGTCTCCTCTTTTGCGATGATGCTTTCACGTCGTTCACCGAAGTGCATCGCTATTGCAACTGCACGCGCCCAGATTTGGGAATCCTCACCTGTTGTGGGTATTGATGCAGCGCACGCAGCAATGAGACCGTCCTGATAGTGATCTTTTTCCGAATGGGCCTTGTACATTCTGCAATCTGCAAGACGCGTTCGCCAGATGGCATCCGCCAATTGATTTCGCAACGAAATCTGATCCGAACGTGAAACCTGCGCGTTCTTCGAAATTTGATATATCGTATAATTCAGTCCATGAACTGAATTCGGGATCTCCTCCATACGCTCAATATGAGCAAAGGCTTCATCTAAGCTGATCTGCTGCGGGACCAATCTCGGCAGTATGTTCCTCGTTACCCGCTCTGAAAAATGGCCGTGCAGCAACGCTTCAGCTAGTACCTGCTTTTGTTCGTCCGAACCGCCATCCAGAACGCCCCAAGCTCCGTAGGTTTGGTGAACGGGACCGATTTCTGAATCCAAGGCGGCATCAAGTGCGAGATCGGCACACTCCGTAATTGGAGCCGCATAGATGAAGTCCAGAAGAATCTCTCGGCTGTCGTGCCCGGTGTAGCCTTCCTCCCAAAGCTCCCTCACCACAGGATTTAGATTGCTATCTGCAATTCGCCGCAGGTTCTCCGCATCAACTCCAGTGCGGCACCAGTCCTTATTCGAATACTGTTTGACATACGCCCTTAGAACCTCAGCCTTAAGATCAATCGGCAAAGCACTGGGTAAGCCCTGTCGAAAGAGAAGAGTTGGTTCGAGATCCAGTACCTGTTGACGAATATCAGGAAGCCACAGTGACAGCCAAGCCGCTATCGGTGCCATACTAGGCTTAATAACCTGCTCCCCACCGATGTTGCTGAATAGTAACTCGAAAAACTCACGGATCGGCATGCCTTGCTCACGTAGGCGGAGCAACCTCCTGGCGGCTAAGTATTCTTGGGATGACCGATGATGAAAGCGAACTGCCCCAACGCCACTTGGATCAAACAAAGCCTTCCCGATCAATTCGTCCTGCTCGTTTGGCTGCCAATCTGTGAGAACGTCGTTTACGTCCAAGGTCTCAGGGTCATTGTTTTGCTCAGTCTTTAGGCTGCGGCGTTTTAGGAGAAACAACGCCAGTGCGATCCGCTCAGCTCCTTCTAGAGCTTTGTCTAGACTTAAGGATCGCCGCTTGTTTTCCTCCGTCTCCCGCAGTTTTTCCTGAATGCCAAACCGAACTTGATCTTCCAGTTGCCCCAGAGGTTGGCCCGCCTGCAACTGATCAAGAGCGTCCATGATCTCCGCGGGCAACCGATGAAGGTGCCAAAGATCATTAGATTCCATATGATTGCAAAACTCCTCCGCGTATTCTAGGGAGTAGAGATTTGCAAAATTTCGAACCTCGTTTTGGCTCAGCGGTAAGATAGAAACGATGTTGATTTGACTTCGGTCCACGCCACCGAATTCTGTTTCCACAGGGTCTTTCTCTTCAGCGGTTACTTCCTCTCTTGAAACAACGGCAAGAAAAGCGACTTCTGGGTCCGTAATGACTTCTGGGCGGCCTTCATTCCCTGAAACACAGAAGGCTTTCAACGACTGTTGATCTATGGTGGTTTTCCAATCGGCGGGGCGACAAGATAGGACGACATTGACGCGCCCAAAATGAGGTTCAACTGCATCCTGTAGCTTCTTGAGCGCCTTGCGCAGAGTGCCTTCACGGAGTTTCAACTCATCCAACGCATCCAGAAAAAAGTAGCCAACTGAATTTGCCGAGTTTTTCCAAGCATGGAAAAGCCGGACGTCTTCGGGATCTAGCGCTTCGTCCAAGTTCTCATCGTGCAACCGTTCCAGAGGAACAAAGAACGCAAATTCAGTTTGTGACTTTAAACTCTCAACTTGGGACACAAACTCGAAGGTTTTTCCAATCCGTCCTTCGCCAAGCACAACGACGGGGCTCACCTTTAACAAGTCTAACCACGTTTTGACGCCGTGAGGCTGATCTCCGAAATACGAAAGATAGTCTGGGTCACTCAGTTGCTTTTCTTCTGTCGGGACAAATCGACGTTCAATATCAACTTTGTTAGTCATTGCAGCTGCTCATGCTCAAAATAGTATTTGTCAAAAAATCCGCATTTATTGCATGCGGCAACTTTTCTCGCGACAATAAGAGAGGTCATTGCCAGAGTAAATCTTTGGTGCACAGCACGAACGTCTGCTCAATTGAAATTACGCTTCAGTTTCAAGCGCGATGATAAAGGTCGGGTCTGGGCCGCACCCTCTCTAGGTTACGGGTAGACTTTGCAGATTTGCAGTGTCTACTTACTGCGCATAGCGGCTGATGGTGTTGACCTGAGCGTAGGAGGCAGTGTTCCAAGGAGATTGATTGGCCACATTCGGAGAGAAGTTCCGCAGTTGCTTTGAACACGGTTGCTTATCATCCGAAGCCTTTCACGCGAGAATTGTTGACCACGCCCTTCCAGAAGCAAAACTCGTCGGATGCTACCCAGCAACAACCTTCAGATATCCGAAACCGCTAAACGTCGCTCACATCCTTTTCAATTTCCGCCATAAGTTCAGTCATGGTTAGACCAAGCGAAACACTCAAAAAGTACAAGGTCTCCAATGTCGGTTGGTGACGGCCGGATTCCATCAGAGAGACATACTGCATGCTTCTGTTCGCCTGCGCGGCCAGCTCTTGCTGCGAGAGCTTCTTCGCGATCCGATGTCGACGCAAAACTCTGGAAAATGCTGCTAGTAGTTGGTCTTCTGGTGCGTGCCCCATGTTTTGACAAATCACGCACACACCGCTAGGCGTCTATACAGTATACTTTGAATCTCAGAATATTGTCCGTCGATTTCTGAGGCAGGCGATATGAACGAATAGGATACGTTTCATGAAAGAAGACGTTCACTTGTCAGAAAGTCAGATGAGCGAAATACTTGATAAGCTCGAGGCAAGACTCATGCGGAGAACGGCACGAGACCAAGGACAGATAGTTTTTGTCAAACCGAGGCTAAACGGCGATGAAAACCCGGCTCAATCAATGGGTAGGCCAAAATCACAATACACTGGGCAGCTACATTTATCTGTTCTGAAAGAGGACGAAATCTGGTTCAAAAAAACAGCGCAAGCCAACGATCTTCAATACGGAAAGTTTGTTTCGTGTCTCCGCAAACTTTTTGAGATCTATGGGTAATCCTCTAGCAAAACCACGCTTTGACTATTAGAAATATTGAGGGGTGCCGACGAAAACGAATGCCGCTCGTAAGCGAAGAACCTACCAATCCTAAAATACTACGGCGCACAACAAATCGCCGCGCCGCCTGCTAGGTCTGCGGTATTTGAGGTCTCCGCCTTATCTATCCGCGTTCTGTTTCTATGCTTGGCCAGCGAAGCGCTTGCAAACACGTAGCCTTCAGCTACGTGTCCAAAACAGCGCTTAAACCAAGATACGGTATTAGCTCATACCCAGAGCTTCCTTGTACATCTCCAAAACCGCTTCTTCCTCAGCGATGTCGTCTTTATCGCGCTTGCGCATGGCGATCAGCTTTGTGAGCACGCGAACATCGTAGCCTCTACCACGAGCTTCGGCTTTGACTTCTTTGACCTGATCAGCGAGGTCCTTTTTTTCGGCCTCCAGTCGTTCAATGCGCTCTACAAACTGACGTAATTCGCCTGCCGTTACACGGTAATTTTCCGTTTGTGCTTCTTCGTCCAAGAACCAGACCCTTCTATTAGTTGCTTTCCGCTATTTGCGTGAAAGAAACAATTATCCTTTGTCCCCCAAGCGCTACACTCAGGGAAGTCATTACGTCACGTGTGCCTTAGCTAACCATTTGATTTTCAACTAAGGTCACACAAAAATGGGGGTAATAGTATCCGCGGGCCTTGGCTTCGGCCATAACCTCTTTCTGCTGCTCTGCGATGTCTTTTTTCTCGGCATCCAGACGCTCGAACCGCTCGATAAATTGGCGCAGTTCTCCGGCGGTCACGCGGTAATTGGCGGTGGCCTGGTCTTCGGTCATATCTTCCATCTACGTCTCTCCCAGAGGTTGCGGTCCTGCCGCGGTGGCAGCGGCAATATGCCGGATACATCGCACCCGCCGGCGCCGCAAGCGGTCAATCGCAGGCCGGGCTTGTGCGCCACAATGCGATCCGGTAAGCGCAATGCGCATCAGCAAAAGATTGCGAGGCCAAATGTTCGAACTCATCACCTGGGGCGGAGCCGCCCTGTCGCTTGCCGGTCTCCTGGGGCTGGTCTGGTGTATCCTGCGCGTGATGAAGGCCCGCAAATCGGGCCTGTCTGATGATGAACTGCGCGCCGTTGTTCAGGGGGTTCTGCCGTGGAATCTGGCATCCCTGTTTTTGTCGGTCCTGGGCCTGATGCTGGTGATCCTGGGAATTTCGTTCAGCTAAACCTGTACGTCATACTGGCAAGTTGTCGAACTGCGCTTCCATTGCATCTTCGCAAAGGGCCGCATCCAGGCGACGCAGCCGCGATGGCACGTGAACGCCCTGCTGGCGCATCCGATCGATTACCTTTGTAACGCTAGGCTGCAAGGCCAGACGAGTTTCCAGACAGGCACCCTGCAACTTTTCTTCCAGTTGCGCGGCTTCGGAATACAAATTGCTTGTAGACATCGTCATCCTCCCAAATGCTGTCTGACTACACCCATATAGGTAACTGTTTTAAGACTAGCTGATCCACGCCCGCGGTCGCGCATAAACTTGCCGTTACGTAAGGCAAAATCGGCGGCGAATTGCGGAACGATTAAAGTCTAGTCGATTTCCGGCTAATCTGCCTTGACAGGCATCAAGTCACGCAAGCTTGATTGCGATATATTCCAGACTTACTATATAAAGAGAAAGACAAGCGGAGGGCAAGATGACACCCAAGGTCAAGGCATTTTTCGACACCGATACATTCACGGTGTCTTATCTGGTGCAAGAACCCGAAGGCACAGCCTGCGCGATTATCGACAGCGTTCTGGATTTCGACCATGCCTCGGGTCGCACGAGCACCAGTTCAGCCGACGAGATCATCAGCCATGTCCGCGCCAACGGGCTGAAGGTCGAATGGATTTTGGAAAGTCATGTCCATGCCGACCACCTGTCGGCTGCGCCTTACCTTCAGCAGGAACTGGGTGGGAAAATTGGCATCGGCGACCAGATCGTCACCATTCAGGAAACCTTCGGCAAAATCTTCAACGAAGGGACCGAGTTTCAGCGCGATGGCAGCCAATTCGACGCCCTGTTCCGCCAAGGCGACAGTTTTCACATCGGCCAGATGCGGGGTGATGTCCTGCATACGCCCGGCCACACTCCGGCTTGCATGACCTATGTGATCGGCGATGCAGCTTTTGTCGGCGATACCCTGTTCATGCCCGATTTCGGAACCGCGCGCTGTGACTTTCCCGGTGGGTCCTCGGAGGTCTTATATGACTCGATTCAAAAGATCCTTTCCCTGCCCGACGAGACTCGGATCTTTGTTGGTCACGACTACAAAGCCCCCGGCCGCGATGAGTTCGCGTGGGAAACCACCGTGGGCGAACAAAAGGCGCTGAACGTGCATATCGGTCAGGGCCGCCCGATCGAAGAATTCGTCGAGATGCGGGATGCGCGCGATGCGACCCTGGGAATGCCGCGTCTGATCCTTCCTTCCCTTCAAGTCAACATGCGGGCCGGCCAGATGCCACCAGCGGACGAAAAAGGCGATTTTTTTCTGAAGGTTCCACTGAACAAGCTGTAACGATCCGTCGAAAGGGCAAACAATGCAAACGGAATGGATTTGGGGATTTGGCGGCGGCCTGATGATCGGGCTGGGCGCTGCCATTTACCTGTTGGGTAACGGTCGCATCATGGGGGCCAGCGGTATTTTAGGCGGGCTGATCGACGGCTCGGACCGTACAAAGGAGCGACTGGCCTTTATCGCAGGACTTGTCGGAATGCCCCTGATTCTCAGCCTGCTTCTATCTCCCGCGCCCGCGACACATCTGACAGGCAATCTCTCGGTCGTCATTATTGCGGGCCTGCTGGTTGGGGTCGGCACTCGGATCGCCAATGGCTGCACGTCGGGGCATGGGGTTTGCGGCATCTCCCGGTTTTCGCTGCGCGGCATCGTGGCGACGGTAATTTATATTGGCGCCGGTGCCGTAATCTTGGTGTTCCTGCGCCACCTGCTGGGGTTGATCTGATGCGTATGGTGATTTCCCTCTTTGCAGGGTCCCTTTTCGGCGCGGGGCTGCTTTTGTCGGGCATGACCGACACCACCAAAGTTCAGGGTTGGTTGGACATTTTCGGAAATTGGGACCCGACGCTGGCCTTTGTGATGGGCGGCGCGATCGTGCCCATGTTCTTTGCCTGGCGACTGGCCGAGCACCGCCGCCCGTTGACTGGCGGGACGTTTCCGGCCCCATCCGCTCCCGAGCTTGACCGCAACCTGATCATCGGCTCGGTTATGTTCGGGATGGGTTGGGGGCTGTCGGGCCTGTGCCCCGGACCGGCCATTGCGTCGATCTCATATGGGGGAGTTGGCGGGATTGTGTTCCTTCTTGCGATGATTGCGGGGATGTATGCGGCCCCTGCGGTGGGGTCGAAACTGGACAGGGCGGCCAACGCGGCCTAATCAAACAGGATGGAGATTCGCCCCATCACCCCCCGCTACGCCGTCTCGCCGCAAATCACGGTCGAGGATGTCCCAGCCATTGTCGATGCAGGTTTCGTGAAGGTTATCTGCAACCGCCCGAATACTGAGGTGCCGGTCGATATGCAGTCTGACGCAATCGGTCAGGCTGTTCGGGCGGCAGGGCTGGAATATGAGGTTCTGGAACTGACCCACCAGACGATGACGCCGGAAAACGTGACCCGTCAGCGTGACCTTGCCGAAAACTGCACCGGGCCGGTTCTGGCCTATTGCGCCTCTGGCACGCGATGCTCGGTTGTCTGGGCCTTGGGACAATGTGACCGGATGAGCACCGATGACATTCTAGAGGCCACAACCAAGGCGGGTTACGCACTGGAGAACCTGCGCCCGACGCTGGACCAAATTCGCGGCTCGACAGACTGATCTACCGCTTTACCCAAATGCATCCGGGTTGTTTTCCAAACCAGCGAGTTTGGAAATTTCGGCGGCGATCTGATCAGAGTCGTTGAATTCCAGTGTCTCTGCTGTCAGATCGGGCGCCTTTATAGAGGGCTGACTTTCTTGCCTCGCTGTTTCTGCGTGGTGAGGTTGCTCGGTGGCCAACCGGGCTTCCAGAAACTCTTCGGTATTGGCCAGTGCTGGCAGTGGTGCATATTCATTTAACCGCACTGCTCGCATCCCGCCACATTGGCCCAATCGTCCGACCGCGGCACGGGTGCGATCTATGGTCAGAACCTCGGCCCGATCCAACCGGGAGGCGGTAAGCGGCAATACATCGCCCGCCGAGAGCCCCGACAATGCAGCCAGCGGCAGGGTCATTCGGCAAATCACCGTGTTCAATTCGGCCCGCACAACCCCGGTTGCCTGCTCCAGGCTCGGCCCCGAGGGGTCTTCTGGCACAATTTCAGCATCCGTGCCCGCCCGCTCGGGCAAAAGCAGTGCAATATGGCCCTGACGCAACCCGCCACTCAATTCGACCGTCAGATCAAAGGTCAAATATGCGTCCTCAACCATGGCCAGGGACAACGATCGCATATCAGCAAGACGGGCTTTGAATTCATAGCCGGTTAGGCCAGGCTGGCCGCCAGTGGGATCGGCTAAAGCATCGGCGCGACGCAGTGCCTCTTCGACCATTGGCGCGACCATGGCGGCATCCGTGTCTGTGAACGAACGACCGGAAGGAGGGTCAGGCATGACCTCTCCGATCGTTTGCACCTGAAGGATGGCCGATACCACCCCGATATCCATACATACCGCTGCCGCGACCCCATCGGGATCTGAGAAGCGCAACAACAACCAATCGTCGCCTGCAAAATCGCCCAGTACATCCGGAGATCTTGCTGACTGCTTCGCCCCGATGACTGAAAGAGGTAAGTTCAACCGATCCCCCGCGGCGCGGGCAAACCCCAGCCGAAAAGCGCGCAGGGCAGAACGAGGGCCATCCCCCTGCCCTTCTTGCCCGACCGAGAGTTTGCGCGCCAACACCGCGTTGACCGGTTGTGCCATAGCCTAAACCGCCAATTTACTTCACCTTCTCTGGTCTAACCCAGCGGCGGTTACCAATGTCTTTACAAAAAAGCTATTGCGCGGCCTGCCGATAGGCCAACGGCACGCGAACGCGGAACGCTGCGCCGCCTTGACCGGGCAAGTAGGTGATCTCTCCGCCAAGGCGCTGCATGATTTCCCGGCAGATCGCCAGACCCAATCCCGCCCCGCCGGCTTTGTCACCGCCGATCCGAGCGAATTTCTCGAACACCATCGACTGCGCCTCGGGAGGAATGCCGCTGCCGTTATCGGTGAAATCGACCACGACTTGTCCCCCTACATCATGGGCGGAAATCGTCAGAACCGGCTCATCCGCGTCGCAATACTTCTGGGCGTTCGTGATCAGATTGATGAAGACCTGCCCCAGACGGTCAAGATCAGTATGGAGCGGCAGGCGTTCAGACGCGATTGAACGCCGAACGGTCAAGGTATGGCTTCCTCCGGCCAAAGCGCTGGAAACAGCCCGATCCAGCACGGACCGCAACGTATCGCCACCCATGTTCAAACTGACCCGACCGCTTTCCAGAACGCTGAGGTCCAACAAATCGTCCAGCAGCCGCGTCAGGCGCAGCGCCTCGTCATGGATGATGGCGGCATAGCGCGTCTGTTCCTGGACGCTCAGCCCGTCCGTGTCGCGCATGATCTCGGAAAACGCCCGGATCGAGGTCATGGGGGTGCGCAATTCATGGCTGACCTGGCTGAGGAAACTGTCTTTCTGCTCTGAGATTTGGGTCAGCTTGGTATTGGCCTCGCGCAGTTGCCGTGCAGTGCGGCTGAGTTCGGCTGACTTCACCTCAAGCTGGCTGGAATATTCCAACAATTGCGCCGATTCGTCGGCCACCGCCAGCAGGTCTTCGACCGAAACCGACGAGCCTCCCACGATCTGACCGATCATCGCGTGGGCCGTCGCCGCCCCGACCGAACCGCTCAGTTCCCGTTCCAGCCGCTCCAGAAAGGCAGGTGTCGGCTCGGGTAGGCGCGTGCGGCCACCCTGTTGTTGGGCTTCGGCCTGAAAGAATTCCTGCGCAGGACCGGCCCCCAGAATCCGCTGGGTCATGATCATCAGGTCTTCGCTTTGTGCGACCGATCCACTCCAGCCACGTGGGGCAACGGAATGGTCAAATACATTGACGAATTGCGCGCCCTGCAACCGTTCCAGCGGGCTGGGAAAGCTCAGCAGCGAAGCCACGCAGAACGCCACCGTGTTCAACGACAGCGACCACATCACCGCGTGGACCATTGGATCCATGCCCTCGATCCCGAACAGCGCCTGCGGGCGTAACCAGCCCAGCCCGAAAGGTCCGTGCTGCAAGACGCTGTCGGTCATCAGGACACCGCCCATTCCGGGCAGCAACAACGTATATATCCAAAGCAGAAACCCGGTCGTCAGCCCCACAAGCGCGCCCGTCCGCGTGGCCCCTCTCCAGAACAACCCGCCGACCAAAGCGGGTAAGATTTGCGAAATTCCGGCAAAAGCCACCAACCCGATTGACGCAAGCGCCGCTCCTCCTCCTGACAATCGGTAATAATAGTACCCAAACGCCATGATCACCGCGATAGACACGCGTCGCGCCATCAAAACAACGTTGCGCACATCGCCCGAGACAGGTCCGCCCCCTTCCTGCGTGCTAAGCCAAATGGGCATGACCAAATGGTTCGACACCATAGTCGACAGCGCCATGGCGGTGACGATCACCATGGATGTGGCCGACGAAAATCCTCCGATAAATGACAGCATGGCCAGCCATTCATTGCCCTGCGACAGCGGCACCGTCAGCACAAACAGATCGGGGTTCGAGCCGTCGGGCAACAGGTCAAGCCCGACCACGGCGATCGGCACCACGAACAGGCTCATCAACAGAAGATACAGCGGAAAGGCCCAGGCGGCAGTCCTCAGATGCGCTTCATCTGCGTTCTCAACGACCATGACCTGAAACATGCGGGGCAGACAAACAAAGGCCGCGGCGGACAGAAAGACAAAGGTTGTCCAGCGACCGGCATCGACGTTCCACTGACCTATCTCCGAGGCGTCAATACGGTCCATCATTGGCGCGACACCGCCGGCAATGCCCCAGACAACAAAGATGCCCACCGCCAGAAGCGCAAAAAGTTTGACGACGGATTCAACCGCAATTGCAGTGACCACGCCGTGGTGGCGCTCGTTGGCGTCCAGATTTCGCGTTCCAAACAAAATGGCGAAAACAGCCAGCCCTGCCGCAACCCAAAACACGCTTGATCCTTCGCGGTAAAGCCCTGTGGGGTCGGCCTCGGCAAAGATCGAAAAGGATAGTGTGATGGATTGCAGTTGCAGCGCGATATAAGGCGTGCCGCCTAGCACAGCCAGTATGGTCACGCCGATTGCCAGCGTGTTCGACTTGCCATACCGGGACGAGATCAGGTCGGCGATTGACGTCACCCGCTGACTGCGCCCCACCCGCACCAGTTTGCGTAAACCCCACCACCAACTGATCATCACCAGCGTGGGGCCAAGATAGATCGTAACGAATTCCAGCCCCGAGCGGGCAGCATTGCCTACAGCGCCGTAAAAAGTCCAGGCAGTACAATAGATTGACAGAGACAGCGTATAGATCAGAGGTGAGCGCAACCACGCACCCTTGCCTGCCGCCGCCAACCGGTCCGCCGCAAAAGCGACGCCAAACAACAGCACGACATAGCCCAGACAAACAAGGATTAGAACGTTCAGCGTTGCCATTTGTCCGCATCCGATTCGGCGTCATCTCGGCTAGCGCTGCGCCTAGCTGCGAAGCCAAAGATCAAGCTGACCCCGATCAGCAGGCCCCAGCAAAAGAAAATGTAGAACATGGCCGAGGACAGGGGCACACCGTTGCCGCCTTCGGATTCCGGCCAAAGCAACGGAATGGCGATCAGCGCGGCCCCCAGAATCGGAAGCAGTCGCGCGGCGTCCATCAGCCGGCGGCGGCGGTAACTCTGGCGTTCCAGAAACAGCGAAGGCCGAACGCCCGGAGGCTGTCGATCCCCGCCGTAGCTCATGATTGCGTGGCCTGAGCGTGCAAGTCGCGTACGGCTGTCAGCACCTCGGCATTGGAAAACGGCTTAGTCATAAAGCGGTTGACCCCAGCATTTTCAGCCATCTCGCGGTCGCGCGATTGCCCGCGTGCGGTCAGCATCAAAACCGGCAAGCTGCGCATATCGTCCAGTTCGCGCAGGTCACGCAGAATGTCCATGCCACTTTTGCCCGGCAACATGACATCAAGAATCACCAGATCAGGCTGTGCGCCCTGGATCACCTCGATCGCGTCCGTCCCTTCCGAGTGCGTTTCGACCTGCCAACCCTCACGCGTCAACAGGAACCGAATGGCCTCGGCAATGTTGGGCTCATCCTCAATCAACAGAACCTTGCGGCTCATTTGTCGTATTCCTCCCCGAGACGGATCATCCATCCACAAACCGTCAGCGCCAGCTTACGCCGTCTGTCGGGAAACTGTCAAAAACCTTCGCTCAGAATCGATGGTTCGCGGCGCGACGCGCAATCGTCGTTGGGGCACACCCGGCAACTGGGACCTACACGTGCGACGGCCTGATCACTGGGCTGACCCTCTTCAACCGACCGGACCAACATGACCGAATGGTAAACAGGCGCATCATCGTAGCCTGCGACCCCTTGCGGCCACGCGTAGGCAAAGCAATCGAACTCGGCAGCCGAGCGACCAAGCTGCACGATCCGGCGACGGATCGGAACCAGAGGGCGATTCAGCGCCTGAAACAGGGGCCAAAGGGGGCAGGCCTCGCCAAATCGGGGCATTGCGAAGCCCGGAACGGATTTGGTGAACAGGATGCTGCCGGATGCATCGCAAATAACCAGCCCTGTCGGTCGCCGCAGCACGCCTTCGGGCAAAGCCGCAAGTCGCCGCAGGACGGTCGCGATATCCACGTTGAATTGAGCAGCCAGTTTCAGCGGGTCTGGCTCTGCACCGTCCAGCACCGCTTTCACCGCGTCCAAAGGCATAGCACGTGCATCGGTTGCATAGACGTCAAGAAACCCGCGGGTCACAGTCCGGGCCGCCGTCGAACCAAAACCGCTCAGGTCCAAGTCTGCAGGGTCCGCACCAGCCTCGATCTCGGGGAAATGATGGTCGTGACGTTCAAAGAACGCCTCAACATCTTCCAGCGGCACCCCGCGCCGATCATCGGTGGTTTCGGTGTCGTCCAGGTAAGCCACCAGCGATTTGGAGCTATCTGCCAACCTCTCCGCATCCTGGTGAAGGTTGCGGTGGAATCGATCCTGCCAATCAGGCTCAATCTCATGTGTTTCAGCCAGAATGGCAGCTGTGGACCGAATCGCGGCGGCGGTCGACAGCACCTCGTGCATCGAGGCCGCCAAATGCGGGTCATGGGTCAGACGGTCGGACAGGGTTTCAACGGTGCGTTCCAGCGAAACCACCCGGCGGTGCATCTGCGCCAGAACCCCCGCCCAACCGGGAAACCGCCCAGCAAATTCCTCAAGCGCATCAACCTCAGCCTGCTGACCAACTGCGTCTACCGCAGCCTCACGCAGGGCCGAGATTAGGGTGGCTTCGATCCCCTGCGTCAAGACCGAAGGCTCAACCGACAGAGCCGCCGCAATATCGACCAGCAATTTCCCCCCGATCCGGCGGCGATTATGTTCGATCAGGTTCAGGTAAGAAGCCGAAATACCCACACGGCGCGCCAGTTCGGCCTGACGTAGACCGGCGATCTGACGCCTTTCGCGGATTCGACTTCCTGTCAGCGCGTCCCTCATAGCTGCACTTTCCCTGTCATTGTTCGTGGAATTTTCGGAACTCTTGATATATTTCTATTACTTATAGTCAAATTTTCCCACCATCTTTACAACCTTAACAAAATCACAGGTCAAGCCAGGAACATATTCCCGGCCTTCCCCCTTCTCATCCCACTAAAATCCCGGCACCATAGCGGGATGAGCGACCCCGCCTTCGAATATGCCCCAATCGGCCTTGTCGAGCTGGAGAACCGGATCATCCGACGGTGCAACTTGCAATTCGCCCGCACCTTTGGCGGGGAAGAATTCGAGTACCGCAATATGCCTCTGCTGCACCTTTACCCCTCGGTCGCGGATTGGGAACGGATTGGCGCGCGCAGCCTTCAAGTGATGCGTGACACAGGATATTACACGGACGAACGGGTCATGCGGCGGCGTAATGGCGACCTGTTCTGGTGCCGTGCACGCGGTCGGTCCCTAACGCCGGACGACCCATTCCGGCATGGAATCTGGAGTTTTTCCGACATCTCGGAAGAACGCCCCTTGGTCGAGTTGACCACGCGCGAGCGCGAGGTCGCGATCCTGTCCTGCCGTGGCCTGTCCGCCAAGGAAATCGGCGTGGAACTGGGCCTGAGTTACCGCACCATCGAGGCCTACCGTGCCCGGCTGCTGGAGAAATTCGGAGCGCGAAAACTACCGGAATTGGTAGCGAAACTTTCTGGAATGCCGCTCTAGGTTTATTTCCCTACCGAAAACTTAACCAAACCCGGTTCAGACAGGCCGAGACGCGCTTTTCATGGCTGGACGCATAGATTATAACGCTGCGTAATCAGATCAAAGCCCGCAACTCACAGACGGGCCAAGGGGAACCGTCGAGGACACTCATGACAGACACTAAACACGAAGCGGATGTGGCATTCATCAAGGCTCTTGCCGAATTGCTACGCGAAAACGACCTGACCGAGTTGCAGGTCAAACGCGAATATGGCGAAGAAGACAGCCTGAACGTGCGCGTCAGCCGCATGAACCAAGCCGCAGCCGCTCCTGTTCAGGTTGCCGTCCCGGCAGCAGCCCCCGCTGCTGCCCCAGCAGCCGCACCTGCTGCTGCTCCGGCCGAAGCCCCTGCGGCAGCCGAAGACCCCGCCAGCCACCCCGGTGCCGTAACCTCGCCCATGGTGGGCACCGTTTACATGCAGCCCGAACCGGGCGCGCCTGCCTTTATCTCGGTCGGTGCGTCGGTGTCCGAGGGCGACACGCTGCTGATCGTGGAAGCGATGAAAACCATGAACCACATCCATGCGCCGAAATCCGGCACCATCAAGCGTATTTTGGTGGGCGACGGCGACGCTGTGGAATTCGGCACGCCTCTGGTCATCGTTGAGTAAGGCGGGCCCATGTTCGACAAAATCCTGATTGCCAATCGAGGCGAGATCGCCCTGCGCGTCATCCGCGCCGCGCGCGAGATGGGGATTAAGACGGTCGCCGTGCATTCGACAGCCGACAGCGACGCGATGCATGTGCGCATGGCAGACGAGTCGGTTTGCATCGGCCCTCCGCCCAGCCCGCAAAGCTATCTGTCCGTGCCCGCTATCATCTCAGCCTGCGAGATCACCGGCGCGCAGGCGATCCATCCCGGCTATGGCTTCCTTTCCGAGAATGCCGAGTTCGTGCAGATCGTAGAAGATCATGGCATAACTTTCATCGGCCCGACCGCCGAACATATCCGCGTCATGGGTGACAAGATCACCGCCAAGGACACGATGAAAGAACTGGGCGTGCCTTGCGTTCCGGGTTCCGACGGCGGCGTCCCCACGCTGGAAGACGCCAAACGTATCGGCGAAGAATTCGGCTATCCCGTCATCATCAAAGCCACCGCCGGTGGCGGCGGACGCGGCATGAAAGTCGCGATGAACGCGGATGAGATGGAAAGCGCCTTCATGACCGCGCGTGCCGAAGGCAAGGCTGCCTTTGGCAATGACGAGGTCTATATCGAGAAATACCTTACCACGCCCCGCCATATCGAGATTCAGGTCTTTGGTGATGGCAAGGGCAATGCCGTCCATCTGGGCGAACGCGATTGTTCCCTGCAGCGCCGCCACCAGAAAGTGTTTGAAGAGGCCCCCGGGCCATGCATCACCCCCGAGGAACGCGCCAAGATCGGCAAGGTCTGCGCGGACGCGGTGGCCAAGATCAACTATATCGGCGCTGGTACAATCGAGTTCCTGTACGAAAACGGCGAGTTCTATTTCATCGAAATGAACACCCGCCTGCAGGTGGAACACCCGGTGACCGAGGGCATTTTCGGCGTCGATCTGGTGCGCGAGCAAATCCGCGTGGCGGCCGGCGAAGACATGTCGTTTGGTCAAGACGATCTGGAGATCAATGGCCACGCCATCGAAGTTCGGATCAACGCGGAAAAGCTGCCCAACTTCTCGCCCTGCCCCGGCAAGATCACAGCGTATCACGCGCCGGGTGGTCTGGGCGTACGGATGGATTCGGCGCTCTATGACGGCTATTCGATCCCGCCCTACTACGACTCGTTGATTGCCAAGCTGATCGTACAGGGCCGCGACCGGGCCGAGGCGCTAGCGCGTCTGGAACGTGCCTTGGGCGAGCTGATCGTGGACGGGATCGACACCACCGTGCCTCTGTTCCACGCCTTGCTGCAAGAGCCTGATCTTCACAGCGGTGACTACAACATCCACTGGCTGGAGCACTGGCTTGCGGAGAACATGGCCGATTAACACAACCCGGTCGAAGGGCCTTGGCCTTTCGACCGCGGGACGTCCTGCATGAGCCTCTCGCCGGAACTTTTGCTACATGGCTATTCCGTCGGCATTTTTCCGATGGCCGAGCACCGCGACGACCCGGAGTTGTTCTGGGTCGATCCCAAGTTTCGCGGCGTGCTTCCGCTGGACGGGTTTCACATTTCTCGCAGTCTGGCGCGGCGGATGCGCAAATGCGGATTCTCGATCAGCATCAATCAAGACTTCGCTTCGGTGGTCGATGGCTGTGCCGACCGCGCAGATACGTGGATCAATAGCGAATTGCACCGGCTCTACCAACAGCTTCACCGCTCGGGCCATGCGCATTCACTGGAGGTGTGGGACGAATCCGCGTTGGTTGGCGGCGTCTATGGCGTGACCCTTGGCGCAGCTTTCTTTGGTGAGAGCATGTTTTCCCGCCGTACGGATGCGTCGAAAATCGCGTTGGCCTATCTGATTGACCGGCTGCGAAGAACCGGATTCCAGCTATTCGACACGCAGTTTTTGACAGCGCACTTGGCCTCTCTGGGCGCGATTGAGATACCGCGCGTGCAATACCGGCAGGAACTGGAAGAGGCAATCAAACTTGAGGCTGACTTTGTCGCGGCTTTGGATCAATCCGCCGAAGGCGTGATACAACGGATGACCCAGACGTCATAGCGCGCGTGATCCAGGGCGTTCAACGCCGGAGCTGTCGCAATCATCCAACCGTCAAACAGTTGATCTGTCTTACCATTTTCCCAAATCGTCAGATAGGCAAAAGCGTCACCGGTCGGGTTCTCGGCCGGATATCGGCAGTCGCCCAAGGCAACATCCAAACCAAAGATTGCCTCGGTCTGACCATTTTGCATCTGGATATCCACGGTCTGGCCGCTGACTTTGTCCAACCCGCGCAACATCGCGCCCGGCCCGGATTGGACCTTTTGCTGGGCCGAAACGCCCGTTGCGGTCAACAATGCCGCGACAAGGGCTGCGCGTCGCATCAGCTGCCGTCCCCGGCAACGAATTTGACCAGCAAAGAGATCAGGCTGACCGCGCCCTGCGTGTCGGTAACTTCGTCACCCGGCTCAAAATAAAAGGGCGAACCACCAGGCATTACCTCAACGAAGTTGCCGCCCAGCAGCCCTTCGGAGGAAATCACGATCGCGCTGTCATCAGGCACCAGAATGCCGTCCGATATCGAAAAGGTTGTATCTGCGCGGTAGGTATCGGAATTTAGGGTTACCCCCGTCACAGTTCCGATTTTAACCCCGGCAAGGCGCACATCTGTCCCTACGCCCACGCCCTCCAGCGACCGGAACGAGGCCCCCAGTTCGTACCCTGTACCGCCCTGCGACAGGCCGGTGGATTGACTGGCATAGATGCCAAACGCAACGGCACAGGCTAAAACAGCGCCGCCAACTAGGACTTCGGTTACGTTATAGCTCGACATAAATTGCCTCGTTTATTCGGGGCTCCAGGCCTCGTAATCGGAACGTTCAATCGGGTCCGGGCGGCGCAGCGACCCAGCCGGTGCATATGCCAGCGCCGAGCCCGTCAGGTTTTCCTGATGCGGTTTTTCCCATGATTTATGCGCCAGCGGCTTGTCGGTCGGTGGTTCATCCCACGTGCGGTGCAGCCAACCGTGCCAGTCAGGATCAATGCGGCTGGCTTCGGCCTCACCATTGAAGATCACCCAGCGCTTGCTGTCATCGGCGTTGCGATAAAAGACGTTACCCTGGTCATCTTCGCCAACCTTCTCACCCTTGCGTGCAGTATAGATCTGCGTGTTCAAGGTCGCCCCGTTCCACCAAGTCACGGCTCGCAAGAGATTGTTCAGGATACCCATGGGCTGCCTCCGGCAATTCTGTTTCCGCAGATATGGACCAAAGGCGCGCCAAGGTCCAGTCTCACAAGGATCACACCTGTCATTCCGGCAGATATGCGGTCACTTCGATTTCAATCCGGTATTTCGGGTCGATCAACCCACATTCGATCATCGTTGCCGCCGGTGGGTTCGCGCCGAATGTCTCGCTCAGGATTGGCCAGCAGAGTTCGAACTCGGCCTTGTCAGGCAACATGTACGTCACGCGGACCACGTCAGCAAACCCAGCTCCGGCCTCAGCCAGCGCCTTTTCAATGATCGTCAACGCCGAACGGCACTGCTCGACCACGTCATTGCCTTGCCCGACTGTGCCCGCAACATGGACCCAGCCACCTGCAACAACAGCCCGGCAATATCCGAGTTTGGCTTCAAACTCACCACCGGACGAAATACGTTTGATCATTCCTGCGCCTCACAAGAAAACGGCGCGGAAAACCGCGCCGTATGTGTTTGAAATTAAGCGGTTTACCCGGCTGACGCAGATTCCGCTGCATCCGCATAGATGATGAGCGGTTGCGACTCTGAGGTCACGGCCTCTTCGTTGACCACAACTTCGGTCACGTTTTTCAGACCTGGAAGTTCGAACATCGTATCCAGCAGGATATCTTCCAGGATCGAGCGCAGACCACGTGCCCCGGTTTTCCGTTCGATCGCCTTCTTGGCAATCGCCTTAAGTGCGTCATCGGTAAAGGCCAGCTCGGCATCTTCCAGCTCGAACAGACGCTGGTATTGCTTGACCAGCGCGTTCTTGGGCTTGGTCAGGATCGTAACCAGAGCATCCTCGTCCAGATCCTCAAGCGTTGCCAGAACCGGCAGACGGCCAACGAATTCCGGGATCAAGCCGAATTTCAACAGATCTTCGGGCTCAAGATCTTTGAAGATCTCGCCAACGCCCCGGTCATCATTGTCACGCACATCAGCACCAAAGCCCATGGCCGAACCTTTGCCGCGCTGCGCGATGATCTTGTCCAGACCCGCAAATGCGCCACCGCAGATGAACAGGATATTCGTGGTGTCCACCTGCAGGAATTCCTGCTGCGGATGCTTGCGTCCGCCCTGCGGCGGAACGCTGGCCACTGTGCCTTCCATCAGTTTCAGAAGCGCTTGCTGCACGCCCTCACCCGATACGTCGCGGGTGATCGAGGGGTTTTCGGACTTGCGCGTGATCTTGTCGACTTCGTCAATATAGACGATGCCGCGTTGCGCACGCTCGACATTGTATTCCGACGCTTGCAGCAGTTTCAGAATGATGTTCTCGACATCCTCGCCCACATACCCGGCTTCGGTCAGGGTCGTCGCATCCGCCATGGTGAAGGGCACATCCAGAATACGCGCCAGCGTCTGGGCCAGCAGCGTCTTGCCGCAGCCGGTCGGGCCGATCAGCAGAATGTTGGACTTCGCCAGCTCAATATCGCTGCCCGCTTTCTGAGCATGGTTTAGACGTTTGTAGTGATTGTGAACCGCAACCGACAGAACGCGCTTGGCGGTGGCCTGACCGATCACGTAATCGTCTAGAACCTCGCAGATATCCTTGGGCGTCGGCACCCCGTCGCTGGACTTCAGGCCACTGGCCTTGGTCTCTTCGCGGATGATGTCCATGCACAGTTCGACGCATTCGTCACAGATGAATACTGTGGGTCCGGCAATCAGCTTGCGCACCTCATGCTGGCTCTTGCCGCAAAAGCTGCAATAGAGCGTATTTTTGCCGTCGCCGCCTGAATTCGTCGCCATGTTATACCTTTCGGGCTTCGTCTCTGCGGCCCCGCCCGGGGCCGCGTTTGCCGCTTGTTGGTGCAGCTTAGGCCACCACCGGGGCGGCTACAATCTCAAAAATGTACCCAACGTGGTCAACACGGGCACAGATTCCTACGCGTCGTCCCCGTCCATTTTTGCACGATTTTCGACGATTTCGTCGATATGGCCCCATTCTTTTGCTTCTTCCGGGCTCATGAAATTGTCACGGTCCAGCGCCTTTTCAACCGCCTTTTTTGTCTGTCCTGTATGGCGCACGTAAATGTCATACAGACGATCCTTCAGCTTTTGCGTCTCGGCCGCGTGGATCATGATATCGCTGGCCTGACCCTGATAACCACCGCTGGGCTGGTGCACCATGATCCGGCTGTTGGGCAGCGAAAAGCGCATCCCCTTCTCGCCCCCGGCCAGCAGAACCGACCCCATCGAGGCCGCCTGACCGATCACCAATGTCGAACATTTCGGCTTGATATACTGCATTGTGTCGTAGATCGACAAACCGCTGGTCACAACGCCGCCGGGCGAATTAATGTAGATCGAGATTTCCTTGTTCGGGTTCTCGGCCTCAAGATGCAGCAACTGGGCCACGATCAAATGGCTCATCCCGTCATGGATCGGGCCGTTGATGAAAATGATCCGCTCTTTCAGAAGGCGCGAGAAAATATCATAGGCGCGTTCACCACGGCTTGTCTGTTCGACCACCATGGGGACGAGCGTATTCATATAGGTATCAACGGGATCGAACATACGGAACCTGCCTGCTTTGCTATGGATCGGGACAATACCCGAAGAAACGTTACCCGAGTCTTAGTGCTGCCACTGAGGGGCTGCAAGGGGGGCCAAAGACTTCTGTATCTTCTTGTGCAAATGAGACCGTTCGGACTCGAAAAACACGCATCTTGCACACAGAGCCTCACAATCATGTGCAAGCATTATCCCATCACGTCATTTTGATTCATGCATATGGGGGCAATTGGTCAAAATACAGGCAGACGGCCTCCGCACAGCGGAGATCATTGAAAATCGAAAACACTCGCCCGTCGACCGGGCCCTCAAGGAAAATATAAATGGCACTGCCCCAGATTTCACAGGATATGTCACCTCAGAACCTCGAACAGATCGCGGGGAACGCAACGGACGCGTCGAACTTCCTGAAAGCCATTAGCCACGAAGGGCGGCTGATGATCTTGTGCCATTTGGTCTCTGGCGAAAAATCGGTCACCGAACTGGAAGAACTTTTGTCGGCGCGACAAGCCGCAGTGTCCCAACAACTGTCTCGCCTGCGTCTTGAGGGGCTGGTCGCGCCCCGACGCGAGGGCAAGGCGATCTTCTACCGTTTGGCAGATGATCGCCCCCGCCGGATGCTGGAACTTGTTTACGAGCTGTTTTGCACCGAAGAAGCAGCCTAAGCGCGGCTCAGGACCCGCTGGCACAATTCACGTAACCCTGTGCCATCCCCAATAGCATCGCCGAGTAATGATCGGTTCCGGGGGTGACGTCGACGCCAAGCGGGTCCAATTCATAAACTCCGGCCCCAGAACCTTCGATCGCTGTCTCGACAAGGCGCGTGTCGTATTGAGGTTCGGCGAAGGCACATTGGATTGAATCCTCTGCTACCTTCTCTTGCAGCGCGGCCAGTCGCGCAGGCCCAGGGTTGGACGCGTCGCCGAGACTTACGGAGCCAGATGTTTGCAGTCCAAAGCGGTTTTCGAAATACTGATAGGCGTCGTGGAACGTAATAAACCGGTGATCCTGCATCCCAGCGATTTTAGTAGCGATCTGGGCTTCCAACTCAAGCAGCTCCGCTTTGGCGCGCGCTGCATTTTCCCTGTAAATGGCGGCGTTCTCAGGGTCTGACGTGGCCAGCGCCTCAGCAATGACATGGACCCAAACACGCCCGTTTGCAGGGTCGAGCCAAGCGTGCGGGTCGACGCCTTCATGATCGTGACCATGGTCATCATGGCCTGCGTGCTCGTCATGATCTTCGTCTTGGCTGGCGTGGTCATCATGATCTTCATGCGCCGCGTGCTCATCATCTTTGTCATGACCGTCATGATCGTCATGCCCCACATGTTCTTCATGATCTTTGTGATCGTCATGCCCGGCGTGATCGTCATGTTCTTCGTGTTCATCATGCGAATCGTGACCATCGTGGCCCGCATGGTCATCATGATCGTCGTGAACATCTGCAACCACGTCGCGGAATTCATACAGCACTGTACCTTCCGAATCCAACAACGTGACGAGGCGCGCATCGCCCGATAGCGCAGCCAGCGGCTTCTCCATCCATGGTGTTAGCTCTTCGCCGACCCAGAACACGACATCGGCAGATTGTAACGCCCGCGCCTCGGATGGGCGCATGGCGTGGTTATGCGGCGAAGATCCAGCCGGGATGATCAGCGCCGGCTCTCCAACACCGTTCATGACCTGCGCGACCAACGAATGAACAGGCGCAATATCCGTCGCTACTTTAGGCGGCTCGGCGACCGCCTGACTTGCCAACACAGAGCCCACAGCACAAAGAACTGACCGTCGCATATTTACCCTCGAGTGATATGTTATTACATTTCTTGGTCGCTTGATATGCCCGACGTTATAACATATCAAGCCAAAAATAATTCGGAGCACCGGATGAGCACCGTCGGTTTCAGACAGCACGATCACGCCCATTGCGTACATACCGCCCTCGCCCAAGCTGAGGCGAAATGCAAAGCAAAACGTTTGCAATTTACGCCAGTTCGACGGCGGGTTCTTGAGATTTTGCTGGAAAAACACAAGGCTATGGGTGCTTATGACATCCTGGCCGTGCTGGCTGCGGAAGGCATGGGGTCACAACCCCCCGTGGCCTATCGGGCACTGGATTTTCTGGTGCAACACGGCTTTGTCCACCGCATTGAGCAGCTCAATGCTTATGCAGCATGCGCGCACCCCACCCATGATCACGTACCAGCCTTTTTGATTTGCCGATCTTGCAAAGCGGTCGCCGAAACCGAAACCGAACTGACGCAGGGCCGTCTGGGCGTTGCCGCAAACACATCCGGCTTTCAAATCGAACGCGTCGTGGTCGAGGCTGAAGGCCTGTGCCCGGAATGTATTGGAACACAGGCGTGACGACCCCACTGATCACTCTCAAGGACCTGACGATCCGGGTGGATGGGCGCACAATTCTGGAAAACGTCAACGCATCGGTGTCCGAGGCTGAGATCGTGACGATTGTCGGTCCTAACGGATCGGGCAAGTCAACATTGTTGCGCGCCATGATCGGTGCGATCCCGCCAGCAGAAGGAACAGTCCACCGTGCGCCAAACCTGAGCATTGGATATGTCCCTCAGAAATTGGCGTTGGATGCGGCCCTGCCGATGACCGTTCAGCGTTTCCTCGGCCTACCCCGACGGGTCCCGGCACAAGAGGCTGTTCAGGCCCTTGAATTGGCTGGTGTACCGGATCTCAGAAACCGGCAAATGACCAATCTGTCCGGCGGGCAGTTCCAGCGTGTCCTTCTGGCCCGCGCCCTTTTGGAGAAACCCCAAGTGCTTCTGCTGGATGAGGCCACGCAAGGGTTGGATCAACCGGGCGCCGCGGCCTTTTACCAAAGGATCGAGCAGGTGCGCCGCGATATCGGCTGCGCAGTCGTCATGGTCAGTCACGATCTGCACGTGGTCATGGCGGCCTCGGACCGGGTTCTGTGCCTGAACGGACATATCTGCTGTGAAGGGTCGCCGCGAACGGTTGCTGATGCGCCTGAATACCGTGCGCTGTTCGGCAGTGGCACCAAGGGGACCATGGCGCTCTACCAGCATCAGCACAGTCATTCGCATGACCATGATCACTCGCATGATGAGGCACATTGATGCTGGATGACTTCATGGTGCGCGCAGCGCTGGCTGGTGTTGGCGTGGCGTTTGCCGCGGCCCCTTTGGGTTGTTTCGTCGTTTGGCGCCGAATGGCTTATATGGGAGAAGCCACGGCCCATGCCTCGGCCCTTGGGGTCGCGCTGTCGCTTGCTTTCTCGCTTCCGCTTCTGCCCGCGATCCTGGCCTCGGCCCTTACCATGGGTTTGGCCGTAACGTTGTTGCGCGGCAAAGGTTTTGCCATGGACACTTTGCTGGGCGTCATCGCACATACCGCGCTGGCGGCAGGACTGGTGACGGTGGCGCTGTTGTCAGATGTACGTCTTGACCTGAACGCTTTTCTGTTTGGCGACATTCTGGCCGTGACCAAAGGGGACCTTGCCACCATCTGGATCGGAGGAGCGCTGATCCTGACAGTGATGACACTCAGGTGGTCTGCTTTGCTGGTCGCCACGCTGAACCCCGATCTGGCCTATGCATCAGGCATCGACCCCAAACGCGAGGAGCTTTGGCTGACCCTCGCCATGGCGCTGGCCGTTGCAGTCGCAATCAAAGTGGTTGGCATCCTGCTGATCGCCGCACTGTTGGTCATTCCGGCAGCCGGGGCGCGGTCGCTGGTCAAAACCCCGGAAAGCATGGCTGTTTTCGCCGCCGTGATCGGGTCCCTCGCCGCTTTGGGTGGGCTCGGCGGTGCCTATCTGGCCGACACACCGGCGGGTCCCAGCATCGTCTGTGCCGCCGCTATAATCTTCCTGCTGACCGCGCTTTTTGGCCCTTTCATCCGCAAGGACTGATTCCGCTGCAAAACGCTGGTTTCGCTTTTGAAAAACTGCTAGGCACGGCATAGCAAACACCTATGGAGACACAGATGATCCGCACCGCTCTGATTGGACTGACCCTGCTGGCCCTGACCGCCTGCGAAACTGCAAAAGGCGTTGGTCGGGATATCGAGAAAGCCGGGGACGCAATTACCAACACGGCAAGCGACGTTCAGGAAAACATCTGATCCCCTCCATTTTGGGGCAAGAACTTAGCCGCCCTCAATATATTGTTGAATGATCCAACATATCGTGGCTATAATAGATCCACAGGTGCATAGACGCGGCATTGCATATCTGACACGACGTTGGGGTTCTTGTGGTCACACAAGAACCCCTTCTCGCATTTGGCGAAAGGTAAGTGGCAGCCTGATTGCCCAATAGCCTGGGAAAAGGAAAAGGCGTCAGGTGCGCAGACGCGGTCTTTGCATGTGCCCTTGCGGAACACTCCTGACGCCTTGCCGGTTCGGCACACCCGAGGGACGCACCGTTCCAGTTGTCTCGGCCCCCGCAGGAACCGCGACCACCGTGCCACGCTCGTGAAAGCGCGTCACAGCCCGCATCAACCATCTGATAAGGTTTCGAAACGGTCCGGCCATGATGCCCGGACCACCTTGAAACCAGCCGGTAACCCGCTGCGATCACAGAAAAACCCGAAAGTTCCCCATCATCCGCGTAGCCCCTTTGGCCTTTGCGTCCCGCCGCGACCCCTAAAGGCCTTGGCGATAACGAAACTGTTACATCCGATCCGCAGTCCGGCAAGAAAATAGCACCGCAGCATGAAAATTAACCGTGGATAAAGTGTTGATATCCGCAGGGATGATTTTGTGGACAAGTCTGGAAACCCAGCCGCGAGGGGCTGTTGAGTACGGAAAACTCCCGTCTGTGAAAAATGGCCTCCTTCGCACCCGTTTCTGCACCCGCAAATGGGTTTCCTGAAGGTGCAGAGGCAGAATCACGTTGCCAATCCGAATCAAACCGCGCAATTCGACCTGAATAACCAGAGAGCTCGGGCGACAGCATCGAACCACTGCAACACCGCGCTGAAGGTCGCGGGCCCAATCCCCTGCCGCCAAGAGACGCCGCGTATCTGGCGGAAAGGACCAAAAGCCTGTTGCATGTGGGCGCGCCGCCGCCCGAACCGCCTCCTCCCTGCGGAGACGGGTAGTCCTGAGAAGCGCCCTGACCCGGCCGGAATTACCTACTACGCCGCGGCATACCTTAGCAGCCGGTACCCCCTACAGCCCGTCCGAGTCAGGGTCGCTTCAGTTCACCTGCCGTTCCAGAACGGTGCTGTAGGTCGTTCCACGACGCAGGCTACGGAAATCCGCGTAAATTTTGCCGTCCTCATACCGGGCATCAATCAGCGCATTCACACCGATCTCGGGGTTGGCCGAGCTTTCGACGATGCTGATCCGGGTCGGGTCATCCAGACTGATGGTGCCAGTCGCGTCCATCACCCGCCAGGTCTGAGCCGCATTCGGACGCCACTTACTAGGCCCCCAAAACACATTGTCCTGTTGCTTTTGGATATCCAGAACCCACTCGGCGTTGTTGAACCGAGGCGCGTCCCCGGTCGAGGTCCGGTTCGGCCCGACGGCGGTATAGCTGCCCGTCCACGTCCCGCGCAGGTCCGGCGTATCGGCTGCGGCTGCGGTGGCAAGGCTGAGGCTCGTGGCCAAAGCGGCTGCTCCGGCAGTCATAAATCTGGTCATGGTCTCTCCTACGTTTGTGTCCGGGCCGATGCTGGCCTGCTCAACAGATTGGGAGGAGGCGGACACGTTACAACATTTGTGAAGGAAGCTTCATGAAGGGTTTAGATTGCGGTTAATCAGGCCCACGCCAAGGCGGTTCCAGCGACAACTAAGGCAATCCCGACCCCTTCTCGCATCGAGAAGTCTTCACCGAACAAGAAGAACGAGGCGATGGCGATCAGCACAACCTCGGCCCCCAGAATGCCGGTATAGATGATGCCCAACCGCTCCTCGCGCAGCGCGGCAAGCTCCAGCGTTGCGGCGGCCAGCAGGGTTGCCACGATCAACAGGCTAAGGCCGAGGCCGGGGATTTTCCACCAGAACTTCATCGAGATCATGGCAATGGAATAGAGACCTGCCGATCCAAGGGCGATTATGGGGACCATGGACATAGGGGCCTCCTGCCGAAGTTGCCGCTAGGTCAACACAAACAAGTTTTAAAAAGTTGGGCTGTGAGCTGGATCACAGATTCGGATATCCTGTTTGGATTTCAAGTGATTTTACTCAGCCCTCAAGCTTGAAGTGCATAACAGTCCCGCAGAATATTTATATATTCTGATTCGAATTTTCAGGGAGAGGAGCAATGACGACGTTTCACGAGATCGGTCTAACCGGGGTGCGAATTCCTCGAATTGGTTTTGGGTCAACAGGGATAGGTAGCATTCCGCAAATTTATGGCTACGAAGTTGATGAGAATAGGGCGCGAGAAACCTTGCGTACAATACTTACCCGCCCCGACGGGTTTATCGATACCGCCCGCGGCTATGCCATGGGCCGGAGTGAAGACCGCATTGGGAGCGTAATTCGTGAACTCGGTGGTTTGCCAGAAGGCTGTGTATTGTCCACGAAAATCGACCGCGACATGGAGACGAGCGTGTTCGACGCTACCCAAGCTAGGCGATCGCTAGAGCAAAGCTTAATGGCACTCGGCGTAGACAGCGTCGACATCCTTCACCTGCACGACCCGGAATACGCTGGTGATATGTCAGAGATCACGCGCAGCGGAGGTGCGCTGGACGAATTGTTCAAAATCAAAGAGGAAGGCCTTGCAACTGCCGTTGGTTTGGCCGGCGGACGGCTGGACGTCCTGTCGCCTATGTTGCGCGACTGGGACTTCGATGTCGTGATGACGCATAACCGGCACACACTTGTAAACGTGAATGCTTCGCCCCTAATCGAACAAGCCGTTTCCAAGGGTGTCACCGTCTTAAATGCAGCACCCTACGCGGGAGGAATTCTGGCAAGAGGTAGCGCGGTTCACCACTTTTACGTTTACCGGCCAGCAACAGAAGAAATGCTCGCGCCTGTGCGCGCGGTCGAAGATATCTGTGCCCGATACGACATTCCAATGGGCGCGCTGGCGCTGCAATTCTCGCTTCGAGATGCAAACATTGCTTCAACAGTTTGCGGGGTGACGTGGCCCCAGCATGTAAACCAAACGCTTGAGTGGGCCGATTGGGACATACCTGAGGCGGTCTGGACTGAACTCACCGACCTCGGACAATCGGACGCCGATCCAGAATCCGCGTAAACTTAGACAAACCAAGAGGAAGAAATGGACAGCCTTAGCTGTCCATCTTCAACGCCGAAATAAACGCCTCTTGCGGGATATCGACCTTCCCGAATTGGCGCATTTTTTTCTTACCCGCCTTCTGCTTGTCCAGCAGTTTGCGTTTCCGGGTGGCGTCGCCTCCGTAACACTTGGCGGTCACGTCCTTGCGCAGGGCCGAGAGGGTCTCGCGGGCGATGACCTTGCCTCCGATGGCGGCCTGGATCGGGATTTTGAACATGTGGCGCGGGATCAGGTCTTTGAGCTTTTCGCACATCGCCCGGCCCCGCATCTCGGCCCGGTCGCGGTGAACCATGGTCGACAGCGCATCGACCGGCTCGTCATTCACCAACACCGACATCTTGACCAGATTGTCCTCTGTATAGCCGGTCATCTGGTAGTCGAAGGATGCGTAGCCCTTGGTCACCGATTTCAGACGGTCGTAGAAGTCAAAGACGACCTCGTTCAGCGGCAGGTCATAGACGACCATCGCGCGGCTACCTGCATAAGTCAGGTCCAGCTGGATGCCTCGGCGGTCCTGGCACAGTTTCAGCACGTCGCCGAGGTATTCGTCGGGCACCAGAATGGTCGCCTTGATGCGCGGTTCCTCGATATGGTCGACCTTGGAGGGGTCGGGCATGTCGGCAGGGTTGTGCAGCTCGATCATCTCGCCGTCTTTCATGTAGACGTGATAGATCACCGACGGCGCGGTGGTGATGAGCTCGATATCGTATTCACGTTCGATCCGGTCGCGAATGACCTCAAGGTGCAACAGCCCAAGGAAGCCGCAGCGGAAGCCAAAGCCCAGCGCGGCCGAGGTCTCCATTTCGAACGAGAACGAAGCGTCGTTCAGCGCCAGCTTGTCGATCGCATCGCGCAGGTCTTCGAATTCGGAACTGTCGACGGGGAAGAGGCCGCAGAACACCACCGGCTGCGCGGGTTTGAAGCCGTCCAGCGCGTCCTCAGTCCCGTTGCGGTCATTGGTGATGGTATCCCCGACGCGGGTGTCGCGGACCTGTTTGATCGAAGCGGTGAGAAAGCCGATCTCACCGGGGCCGAGGCTGTCGACCATCTCCATCTCGGGGCGGAAGACGCCGACGCGGTCCACATGATGGAGTGTCCCGTTCGACATGAACTTGACCCGCATCCCCTTTTTCAGCGTGCCGTCCATGATGCGGACCAGAACGATGACGCCGAGATAGGCGTCGTACCAAGAATCCACCAGCATCGCCTTGAGCGGCGCGTCCAGATTGCCCTGCGGCGCGGGCAGTTGCTGCACGATGGCCTCAAGCGTCTCGTGGATGCCCTGCCCCGTCTTGGCGCTGACCTGAATGGCGTCTGTTGCGTCGATGCCGATTACATCCTCGATCTGTTCGGCCACGCGGTCACAATCGGACGCGGGCAGGTCGATCTTGTTCAGCACCGGCACGATCTCATGATCGGCGTCGATGGCTTGGTACACATTCGCCAGCGTCTGCGCCTCGACCCCTTGGGTCGAGTCCACAACCAGCAGCGAGCCCTCGACCGCGCGCATCGAGCGGCTGACCTCATAGGCGAAATCCACGTGGCCGGGCGTGTCGATCAGGTTCAGCACATATGCCTCGCCATTGTCGGCGGTATAGTCGATGCGGACCGTGTTGGCCTTGATGGTGATGCCACGCTCGCGCTCGATATCCATGCTGTCGAGCAGCTGTTCCTTCATGTCGCGATCCTTGACCGTTCCGGTCTCTTGGATGAGCCGGTCAGCAAGGGTGGATTTGCCATGGTCGATATGCGCGACGATGGAGAAATTGCGGATATGAGCGAGGTCTGTCATAGCGACGGGATATGGTTCGAAAACAGTCGCTGGTCAAGGTGGGACAGCCCCCGTCGAACGCCTTTGTTTGCCGGGCTTGCAGCTTGTCAGGCTAGCTCGTTTTTGACCAGTTCGGCATTCATCCAATGCGTGTCGCTTTGCACATGATCTTCGCGCACGTATTTGCCTAGGTGGGTTGGCATATCCTGTTCCGCAAATGCAGCCGTATCACGAACCGCAAAACCCTCTTGCCTATCAAGATCAAGTTCGGAAAGAACCGTGCTGACAACCTGATCCGAAAACGACCCGCGATACAATTCCGGTACGGGAGCGATCCCAAGCTCGACAAAGCGCAAAAGGGTCGCATCCCAGGCCTGAACTTCCTCCTGCTTGATCCACGCAAAACCAAGAAAATAGGATGGTAACGCGCCATACGCGATAGAGTGGCGCGCAAAGAGATATTCGCCAATTATGCGCTCGTCCCCGGCCAGTTGAGGCGAAATACCAGCCGCAAAAGCTTTCATCCAATCGCGCGACGGATGATACCGGGCATCGAGGCTGCGGGGATGGCAACCCTGGTTGTGAATAGTCGTATTCTCACCGTCCATTTTCTCGGTGAATACAACCTCATTTGCGGCGCCCAGCCCGTCGACCTGCGCATGATTTTGTCATCGCTGGTGGCTCCGGGGGATTGCGGCAGGTGGAATGTACGGCCGTATTTCTTAAGCATTGTGTTCTCAAATCCGATGGCTTGCCTTAGCAAACGCGACTTCGTTCCCCTGCGCAATCACAATTTTGAAACGCCCGATTGATCCCGAATCCAGTTTGATTCATACTTCGCCAAAGGCCGAGAGGGGCGCAAGATCCCTCCGGGCAGGCAAAAACGAGGCTCGAGCATGAAAAAGTTCCTCCTGATCGCATTCTGCGCTGCGTCTGTGGCAACCACTCCGCTGGCCGTCGGGGCCGCTCAGATCAAACAGGCATGTCTGGCTTCCGACCGTTCGGCAGCGACACGCGACCGATGCAGTTGCATTCAGCGCGTGGCCGATCAGGCGTTGACCCGCAGCGACCAAAAGACCGTCTCGAAATGGTTCGCTGATCCCCATAAGGCGCAAGAGTTGAAGATGTCGCGCAGCGCGCGCGATGATGCGCTTTGGGATCGGTATCAGAATTTCGGCCAGATGGCGCAGGCGATCTGTAGCTAAACACCTCAGCATCCTTGACCTGACCCGCCCTGCGCCCCAGAAAAGGCGCAGCGAGAGAGGTGTGCGATGGTGATGAAAGGGCTGACTCTGCGGGGCCTTGAAGTGTTCGAGGCCTTGGCGCGCACCGGCTCGGTGGCGCAGGCGGCCGAGATCACCGGGCTCAGCCAGCCATCGGTCAGCCAGCAATTGCGCAATCTGGAAAACGCATTGGGCACCGAACTGGTCGACCACGGACGCCGACCAATGCGGCTGACGCAGGCCGGGCGCAGCTTTCTGGCCCGCGCCGAGACCGTTCTGGCCGAATTGCAAATGGCCCAGAGCGAATTGACCGTGATGGATCTTGGCCATCTGACCACCCTCTCCATCGGGTTGATCGACGATTTCGACAATGACTTGACGCCCCGGCTGGCGACATTGCTGGCCGACAGCCTGACTCGCTCGAAATTCAAGCTGATCACCCTGCCAAGCCTTGATCTGTTTGCCGAACTCGAGGCACAGCGCCTGCACCTGGCCGTCTCGGCCCATTCCGGTGAAGTGCTTGAGGGCGTGGCCGAATACCCGCTGGTGCAGGATCCGTTCATTCTGGTCACTCCCAAAGGAGCGCAGGATGCGGTGCAGACGCTTCCGTTTCTGCGCTACGCCCGTGAACAGCTTATCAGCCGCCAGATCGAGGCACATCTGGCCCGCCAGAAGCTAGAGTTCGAGGAACGGTTCGAGATCGGCTCGCATCTTGCGCTGATGGCAATGGTCGCGCGTGGCCTCGGCTGGGCCATCACCACGCCCTTGGGGTTCATGCGCGCCGCCCGGTTCCATGAAGGGCTTGAGGCGCACCCTGCCCCGTTTGGGGATTTCTCGCGGATGATTTCCCTGTTCACCCGCACTGACTGGTCCGATCAGGTCCCGCAAGAGGTGGCCGACATGATGCGCCGCCTGATGCGCAGCCAGATCGTGGACCCGGCGCTATCGCAACTGCCATGGCTGGAGAGCCGGCTAAAGGTGATGGGCTAAGCGCGCAGATGCGTCTCAAGGCCTACGACGGCGGCTTCGATCAGGTCCAGCGCTCCGTCGAAATCGCGGGTATAGTAAGGATCGGGCACATGGTCCGCACCAGATTGCGGTGCAAAATCGATCAGCAAACGAACCGGGGTGTCGTTGCCCGCAGGCCGCAGATCCTCGATATTCGCGATGTTGTCGGCATCCATCCCGATGATCAGATCGAACCGGTGGAAATCCTCGGCCACGAATTGCCGCGCCCGTAGATCGTCCAGCTTAATCCCGCGCGCCCGCGCCGCTTTTTGCATCGGCCCATAAGGCGGATCACCGATATGCCAGCCCGAGGTCCCGGCACTGTCGGTGACAAAATGGGGCGCACGGGTACGAAAAGCACCTTCGGCGGCAGGAGAACGGCAGATATTGCCCAGACAGACAAACAGGATACGGTGGCTCATGAGGCGAGGTGTAGCGCGTGAGGCAAAGATGGGAAAGATCGTCATTCTGACAGGTGCCGGGATTTCCGCCGAAAGCGGTTTGGGCACATTTCGCGACGAAGGCGGTCTGTGGTCCCAGCACCGGATCGAAGACGTCGCCACGCCCGAGGGCTTTGCACGTGATCCAGCGTTGGTTCACGGCTTTTACAACGCCCGCCGTATTCAGGCTGCCAAAGCGCAGCCCAACGCCGCCCATCTGGCGCTCGCCCGCCTGCAACGCGACTTTCCGTCGGAGGTTGTGATCGTCACCCAGAATGTTGACAACCTGCACGAGGCTGGCGGGGCCGAAAACGTCCTGCACATGCACGGCACGCTTGCAGGAGCACTCTGTGCCACTTGCGATCATCGCTGGACTGCCCCACCCGAGATGTCCGTGGGCGAGGTTTGCCCGGCCTGCACCGCCCCCTCTGCCCGACCCGACGTGGTCTGGTTCGGCGAGATGCCGTATCACATGGACCTCATTTACGACCACTTGGCAGGGGCGACCGTTTTTGCATCAATCGGCACGTCGGGCCAGGTCTACCCGGCAGCTGCATTCGTACACGAAGCTGCCTTGGCCGGAGCGCGAACGGTTGAACTAAACCTTGATCCCTCGGATGGCGCCTCGCGGTATGATGAAGTCATTCTGGGCCCAGCCACTCAGATCGTGCCGCAGTGGGTCGACGGATTGCTGACACATTCCTAACCTGCGGTTGAAAAACGATTTATTTTGGGGCTGAATAACCCTGCCAATACCGGAGGCCCCAATGACCGACCCGAACAACCCCCAGCCAGAGATCCTTGAGGCACACAGCATGGACAGCCGCGATGCGCTGGGCGATCAACTGGCCAATCTGTGGTGGACCTTCCTGCTGCGCGGCCTTCTGGCAGGCGCGCTGGGAATTGCAGCGCTGTTCTGGCCCACGGGTAGTATCGCACTGCTGCTGCGGCTGGTGGGGGTGTTGCTGGTATTGGATGGCGGCCTCACCCTGCTGGGGTTCGGGCGGCGCGGCCTGATCGGCGGTGTTGGCGTCGGCGCGCTGCTGATCGGTCTGGTACTACTGATCTGGCCCGAAGGCGTCGCGCGCTTGACCTTTTTCCTGCTAGGCGCATGGGCGCTGATCGTGGGGATCGGCGCGCTGATGGCGTGGCGACAAATGCCCGAACGCAACCCAGATGCGGGGACTGTTCGCAATTCGGGGATCGTTGCCCTAATCATCGGGCTGGTCCTGTTGTTTTGGCCCGGTAGTGGCATGGTCGCGCTTGGCTGGGCGATCGCCTTCTCAGCCCTGGCCTTCTCTGCCGTCATGTTCTTTCTGGCAGCACGCTTCAAACGCGCCCATGACCGGGTCGCCCCGCGTGTCGTTAACCGCTAAGGCGCAAACAGGCCGGGTTTTACCCGGCCTGACGCATGGATGACGGCCGCATCGCGGCCCGAAGACAGGCGTAGGCCTAGTTAGAATGCGACCCGTGGCCGCCCGTATCGTGACGTTCCAAATCGACGGGAACCTCGATCACGACCTCACCGGCTTTTTCGAAGATCAGCGTCACAGGAACCGTCTCACCTTGTTCGAACGGAGCGGCAAGTCCCATGAACATCACATGGTCGCCGCCGCGTTTCAGCATATGCGACTCGCCCGCCGGGATCACAAAGCCTTCCTCAACATGGATCATCTTGGCAACGCCGTTTTCATCGATCTCATGGGTATGCAACTCGACCCGTGCCGCCGCGTCGGATTGCACACCGATCAGCCGGTCCTCGGCATCGCCACTGTTTTGGATCACCATAAAGGCCGCCCCGGCCTTGGCTGCTTTGCCTGCCGAACGCGCATAGGCATCCTCGACCGTGATAGTGTCCTGCGCCATAGCGGCGGAGGCAAAGGTAACGGCGGCCAGCACCGCCGTGAATTTGGATGAAAAGGGCATTGCGCCTCTCCTGACTTGGGTATTTGAACGAACTGAGTTTGCGATCAAATCCGGGCCGGAGGCGCGCGCGCCGGATGACGTGGACGGGGTGCCGCGATCAGATTTCCGCGCGTGCGTGCCGGCACGGCAACCTTGGGGCGCGGCGCAGGCGGAACGTCCACATGCGGCGCGTCAATCGCCCCCAGCAATGTCAGCGCATAGTCCGGACAATAGTGCGGCGGTTGCGTCGGTTGTCCTTCGGCGTCCATATAGACGACCACCGGCCCTGTGCCCGTACACAGCACCATCTGCCCTGCAGCGGCGTCCACCCCGCGCGAGGCCGCAACGCTCTGACCGGTCAGGACAACCAGCAGCGATAGCATGTAAGGCAAGAGATATTTCAGAACGGGTCTCACTCTGACCCACGGTATAAGCCCGAGGGAAAGCGGGCTTCAAGCACAATCGGCAGCGCTAGAAGCCCTTGGTTTGAAATGAACCGTCAGCGGTCCAGTTCCGGTCGTTTTACGGACCCTTTGGTCAAGCTCGTATGCAGCCGGTTCACCTGACGTTGCATCCGAAAACCTGTCCCAAAGGTATTGCCGAAAAAACCGGTCAACAGGGCAAGAAAATCGTAGGATTTGAAAGACATGAGAGTGAACTCCGCCAGATGAATATGACTTAACTTAACCCTACGTCAGCCAACTGTATGTGAACATTGTCACGCTGGAAGTGCTTTTCTCATAATGTCTTGACTGTAAACGAAAAGACCCCGCACCGGACAGGTGCAGGGTCAAAATTCGCAGATAGGAAAAAGCTTAGGCGGAGGCCTGTGCCTTAGCGATTTCTTTTTTCACTTTCAGCGCGTTGGCCGACAGCTCTTCGTCCTTGGCTTTGGCCAGGAACGCGTCCAGACCACCGCGGTGGTCGACCGAGCGCAGCGCAGCCGCCGAGATGCGCAGCTTAACGCCGCGGCCCAGAGCTTCGGACTGCAAGGTGACGTCGTTCAGGTTGGGCAGGAAACGACGACGAGTTCTGTTTTTGGCGTGGCTGACATTGTTGCCAGTCATCGGGCCTTTTCCGGTCAGTTCGCAACGGCGCGACATGGTTTCTTCCTTTGTTTCTGGAGGCCAGGCAAAACGCCCTCGGCCAAATCACAAGGGGCACAACCCGAAGTCGCGCCCGAAAACTGGTTGGATGCGTTTAGTGGGAATCGCCGAGAGGGTCAAGACGGATCAACGGAATTCTTTGACTTTGCTGCATGACGCCGGGGCGCACCAGTCACATCATGGTTTTGTCAGGAAAATTCGCAAAAAGAACACCCCACTGATAGCCCCCTAAACCAGATGAGACAGCATCTGTTGCGCAGCAGCAGCCGGGCTGAGCACCCCTTGCGCGACTTTGGCATTCAACGATGCCATTTCAGCTTTGGCCTCGGACGTTTCCAGCCTGGCCAGCAGGGCATGGCGCACCTCCTGATCGAACCAGAAACAGGCTTGATCGGACCGGTTCGCTGCCCATTGACCTGTTTCACGGCGCCATTGGCTAAGCGCCTGCATCTCGACCCAAGCCTGTTCCAACCCGTGTTCTTCGACGGCTGAAACCGTCATTGCCTTGGGAAAGCCCTCAGGGTCCTGCGGGCGCTTGCGCAACAGCCGCAATGCTCCCGCATAATCTGCGCAGGTACGGGTTGCAGTAGCCTTGAGGTCCCCATCCGCCTTGTTGACCAGAATCATATCCGCCATTTCCATGATGCCGCGCTTGACCCCCTGCAACTCGTCCCCGCCCGCCGGTGCGAGCAAGAGCAGGAACAAGTCCGACATCTCGGACACCACGGTTTCGGATTGCCCCACGCCAACGGTCTCAATCAGAACCACGTCGAACCCTGCGGCCTCGCACAGGGCGATGGCCTCGCGGGTGCGACGGGCCACACCACCCAGATGGCTTTGGCTTGGGGACGGGCGGATAAAGGCGGCGCGTTCGCGGCTCAGACGCTCCATCCGGGTCTTGTCGCCTAAAATTGACCCGCCGGACCGGGCCGAGCTGGGATCGACCGCAAGAACAGCAACGCGCAGCCCCTGCCCGATCAACATCATGCCGAAGCTTTCGATAAATGTGGATTTGCCAACGCCCGGCGTGCCCGACAGCCCGATGCGCAGCGCCTGCCGCCCGGAATTGGCCAGACGCGCCAATAGTTCACCCGCCTGCGCCCGGTGGTCAGCACGGCCGCTTTCGACCAAAGTGATCGCGCGGGCCAGCGCACGCCGGTCCCCGTCCAAAATCCTGTCACTCAGGTTGTCTATGTCCATTTTCGTCCCAACCTCCTGCGGCTCCACTAATTGCCGTCGCCACAGCCGATTTGTCCAGACCGGACTGTGCGTAGACCCCGCTGGATGCCAACAAGCTGCGCTGTTTTTGTGACCCTGGCGTCTAGTTTCTGTCCCCTTCACCGTCGCTGCTCAGGCCCAGCGTGCGGACCCGCTTTGGGTAAAGGCGTGCGAGATAGGCCTCTCCTCTGACGAAACCGGTGCAGAGGAACTAGACGCCGCCCGGCGCTTGGCGGATAAAGCCTGCATGACTCGACTGCCAATCGACGACGCCATTCCTGCACTGCTGGCTGCCCTAAAATCCGCAGGGCGGGCCGTACTGCAAGCGCCTCCGGGCGCGGGTAAGACGACACGGGTCCCTCTGGCGATGCTCGAGGCGGGGTTGTGTGGCGGCAAGATCGTGATGCTGGAACCGCGCCGTCTGGCCGCCCGTGCGGCAGCGGAACGCATGGCCGAAACGCTGGGCGAACGTGCGGGGCAGACGGTGGGCTACCGGGTACGGGGCGAAGCGAAGGTGTCGGCCAACACCCGGATCGAGGTCGTGACCGAAGGCATCCTGACCAGGATGCTACAATCCGAACCCGACCTGCCCGGCGTTGGCGCGGTGATCTTTGACGAATTCCACGAACGGTCCCTTAATGCCGATTTGGGACTGGCGCTGTGCCTTGAGGTGACAGGCGCGTTGCGCGACGATCTGATCCTTTTGGCCATGTCTGCCACGTTGGACGCCGAACCTGTCGGGCGGTTGATGAACGCGCCACTAGTAACCTCGTCCGGCCGCAGCTTTCCGGTTGAAACACGCTGGCTGGACCATCCTTTGGGCACGAAGGCGCGACGGCTGGATGCTCTGGTCGATCTGGTGGTGCAGGCCGAACGCGAAACAACCGGCGGGATGTTGGTTTTCCTGCCAGGCGAGGGCGAGATTCGCCGCGCCGAAAACGCCTTGGCCGGGCGCTTGCCCGATGTGTGTGTTGTGCGCCCCCTATTCGGCGCGATGCCCTTTGCCGCCCAGCGCAAGGCGATTGCTCCGGTCGAGACGGGGCGCAAGGTCGTTCTGGCCACGTCGATTGCCGAAACCTCTCTAACCATTCCCGACATCCGCGTTGTGGTCGATATGGGACAGGCACGGCGGGCGCGGTTTGATCCGGGATCAGGCATGTCGCGGCTGGTAACGGAACGGGTCACACGCGCCGAGGCAACCCAACGCACGGGCCGTGCCGGACGCGTGGCTGAAGGCGTTTGCTATCGCCTGTGGTCTAAGGGCGAAGACGGCGCGCTGGCCGCTTACCCTCCGGCCGAGATCGAGGCAGCCGACCTGACCGGTCTGGCGCTGGAACTGGCGCTTTGGGGGGCGGAACCGGGCGATCTGGCCTTTCTGACCCCTCCGCCCGAAGGCACGATGTCTGAGGCCCGCGCCTTGCTGACCATGCTGGGCGCACTGGACCGCAAGGGGCGGATCACCGATCACGGTCGCGCGCTGGCCGCTCTGCCCCTGCACCCAAGGCTGGGACATATGCTGGAACGTGCCGGGCCGGACGCCGCCGCTCTGGCCGCGTTGATGGCCGAGCGCGACCCGCTGCTTGGCGCGCCTGTTGATATGTTGTTGCGGCTTGAGGCCTTGCGCGACCCGCGCGCATTTCAACGCAACCGCGTCTGGCAAGTAAATACGGGTGCGCTTGATCGCATCAAGGCCGAGGCCAAGCGGCTGCGCAGCAAGGGCAGCCCATCCGACCTGAGCCCCGCCGCCATGGCCGCGCTGGCCTATCCCGACCGCATCGGCCAACGCCGCAAAGGCGATGAGCCGCGCTATGTCTTGTCGGGTGGCAAGGGAGTGGTGCTGGACAGCACGGACACCCTGGCCGCAGCCCCCTATCTGGTTGTCACCGACACCGACGGCAATCCGCGCGAGGCGCGCGTGCGCATGGCTGCGCAGATCTCGGAACGTGAAATCCGTGATCTCTTCGCGGATCAGATCGCCTGGGTCGAAAGTTGTGCGTGGTCCAAACGCGACCGCCGCGTCATCGCCCGCAGGCAGGAACGGCTGGGCGCGATTACCTTGGATGACCGTATCTGGAAGGACGTGCCCGACGAAACCTTGGCACTGGCGATGTTGGACGGTGTCCGCGACCTCGGACTGCGGCTCGAAGGGGCGTCCGCCCGGCTGGCGGCGCGGGTTGAACTTGTCCGCGCCCAAGGTGCCAACCTGCCCGATTTCTCAGCCGAGGGGCTGACGAACACTCTAGAGGACTGGCTGCTGCCCATGCTGTCAGGCGTGCGCTCGGCCGAGGACTTGAAGCGGTTTGATCTGCTGCCTGCCCTGCGTGCACGGCTAGACTGGACCCAGACGCAGGAACTGGACCGACGTGCGCCGGGCGCGTTTCAGACGCCGTTGGGCCGCAAGGTACCGATTGATTATGGCGGGGCGATCCCGGAAATCTCGGTCCGGTTGCAGGAACTGTTCGGTGTTACCCGCCATCCGGTTGTCGGAGGCGAACCGCTGAAGATCACCCTGCTGTCCCCGGCCCAACGCCCCATTCAGATCACACGCGACCTGCCGGGGTTCTGGGCGGGCTCCTACGCTGATGTCCGAAAGGACATGCGCGCGCAATACCCCAAACACCCCTGGCCCGAAGACCCCACACAGGCCGACCCAACCTTGCGTGCGAAACGACGCAATTAGGCCTGCCCCTCCGGTTTATTGAATATATCTTCTTTCGTTGTTATTTGACCGCTTGAGGAGGCGCTCGGGCAGGCCGGCGTAAAAAATACATGTCACATTGGTTGCGAAATACCTGGGAGGAGATCCTTCGCCCCCTGTTCCTGCGTCCCCGCAGGGTGCAGGTCGCAGCGTTGTGCACGCGCCAAACCGATAGCGGGATCGAGGTGCTACTGATCACCAGCCGCGACACCGGTCGCTGGATCATCCCAAAGGGCTGGCCCATGGATGGCAAAGACGGTGCGGAAACGGCTGCGCAAGAGGCATGGGAAGAGGCCGGCGTTCAGGCCGCACATATCCACCGGGACCCGGTGGGGCGCTATACATATGACAAAAAGCTAAACGACGGATCTTTGCTTCCGGTTCTGACCAGCGTGTACCGAATTGAGGTAGAGGAGTTGGCGGACGAGTTCCCGGAGCTCGGCCAGCGCGAGCGGCACTGGGTTCGCCCGTCCGAGGCGGCAGAGCGGGTGAACGAGCCCGAATTGCGTGCGCTTCTTCGTCGGTATTAACACATTCGCAAGCCCTGAAAGGGCAGAAGGTTGAATAGCAGGCCCGAACCTTGTATCGGCCTGCGCTAGCCCGCAACCACTTGCAAAACCCAATGACTGAAATCCACACCAACAGCCGATGGAAGGCGCTGGACAGCGACCTGCACCGCATTTCGCGTATTGAACACGCGAATGCGTTCGTTGCGCGCCCGCTGCTGGCCTCCGGCGTTGCGTTGGCCTTTGTGGTGTTGGCGGGATTGACTGCTGCAGTGTTGTTTGGGCAGGCCGACGGGCGTCTGGTTGTGGTCGCAGCCGCCGTATTCGGCGCCTATATGGCGATCAATGTGGGCGCCAACGATGTCGCCAACAACATGGGCCCCGCCGTGGGCGCCAACGCGTTGCCGATGGGTGTCGCCATCACAATCGCCGCCATCGCCGAAAGCGCAGGTGCGCTGCTGGCCGGGGGTGATGTCGTGACGACTATTTCGCGCGATATCGTACATCCGGCTTCGGTCACAACAGAAGCGCACTTTATCTGGGCCATGTTGGCGGCCCTGATGTCGGCGGCGTTGTGGGTCAATATCGCCACTTGGGTGAGGGCCCCGGTTTCGACCACGCATTCGGTCGTTGGGGGCGTGGTCGGCGCAGGCGTCGCAGCCGCAGGTCTGAGCGCCGTGAACTGGAGCACCGTCGGCACCATAGCACTCAGTTGGATGGTCTCGCCCGTGATTGGCGGCGCGGTCGCCGCCATGTTCCTGGCTTTTATCCGCGCGCGCATTCTGCGCCAGGACGACAAAATCACCGCCGCGCGCCGCTGGGTTCCTATTTTGGTGGGGCTGATGGCAGGTGCTTTTGCGACCTATATGGCGGTAAAAGGGTTAGAGCGGGTCGTCCAAGTTGATCCTGTCATCGCATTGAGCACCGGTGGAGGTTTGGGGCTTGTTTTCTGGCGACTTACGATCCCATGGGTGCACAGGCGGACCCGCAACATAGAGAACCGCCGCCGGGCGATGAAATCTCTGTTTGGCCTTCCTCTGATCATCGCTGCCATTTTCCTCAGCTTCGCGCATGGGGCAAATGACGTGGCGAACGCGATTGGCCCTTTGGCCGGGATCGTCCACGTGTCTGAATTCCACGACCTTGCCGCCACGGTAGCCGTGCCGCAATGGATCATGCTGATCGGCGCGTTTGGGATCTCTTTCGGTTTATTCCTGTTTGGTCCGCGCCTGATCCGCATGGTGGGTACCCAGATCACGAAACTGAACCCGATGCGTGCCTTTTGCATCGCCCTCGCCACAGCTCTGACCGTCATTCTGGCCAGTTGGCTGGGCTTACCCGTGAGCACCACCCATATCGCTATCGGCGCAGTATTCGGGGTGGGTTTCTTCCGCGAATGGGAGACAGATTGCCGCTGGAAAAAGTCCAACCAACAGCGCCCGCCTGAACAACGACGTGCCCGCGAGGAACGCCAACGCCGCAAGCTTGTCCGCCGGTCGCATTTCATGACGATCCTTGGGGCGTGGATGGTGACAGTACCCGCCTCGGCCGTCATGTCGGCGAAGATCTTCGGCCTTCTGACGGCCTTCCACTAATCCACAGCGCGCCTGACCTGATCAACGGATAAAGGCTGATCCTGCGCCTCTTCGATCAAAGCCTGCACACCCGCGCAATACGGCGTCGCCACGCCATGCTGCACTCCGAGGCGGATAATCTCGCCTTGCAGGCTGTCGATCTCGGTAACGCGCCCGGCCATCAGGTCATATGCCATAGAGGTGCGCGCATTAGGATCTATCGTCAGCATCCGCGCCGCAATTTTTGAAAACAACGGCGTCGGCAGGCGAAGAACATGCGGAATAGCCCAAGCAGGCAACGGTGTGGTCGATGCAACGGGATGATCCGCAGCCCTGAGAACAGCCAGAGCCTCGGCCATTTGGTCGGCCATAAGCTGACGCCAGTTCCGGTCCATCAACTGCTGTTTCAACGTCATCCCGGACAAGGCGTTCAGCGCATTGTTGAGGTTGATGACTAGCTTGCCCCACTGAACGGCCTCGATCCTGTCGCTTTCGACAACAGGCAATTCCGCAGATCCCAGCGCCTGCCCCAAACCTCCTGCGCCGGATTGGATGACAATCTCGCCCGAGGTGGCCCGGTGAAACCGCCCGCCCTCCATAGGAACAACGTTGAACGGCACCATTCCGGCGCGGACATCCTGAGCGGGCAAGGCAGCGCGCAGTACACGCGCATTCTCGATCCCGTTTTGCCAGGACAGCACTACCGACTGCTGCGCATATTGCCCAATCAGCGCAGCCATATCTGCCGTCGCTCCGGATTTGACGGTGACGATGACCACCTCGGCATCTGCCATGCACACCGGATCCTCGGCTAGGGTCAAAGTGTCAATGTGCCGGTTCTGCCCGGCAAAATCCGTCAGGGTCAGGCCATGTTGCCGGATCGGGTCCAAAACGCGGGCACGCCCCAACAGAGTGACCTCGTGACCGGCACTAGCAAACAACCCGCCGCAATAACACCCGATACTGCCTGCACCCGCTATGGCGATTTTCATGTCGCCCTCCCCTTCAGACAAGAATTGCCGGGATAGGCCACTGGGGCAAGGTCACGTGACGTTCCGTCACCGCGCCAATCTGGGCTTCGTGCGTGCAAGCTGTTCAGAAATCTCGATATATTCGGCGTCATCTCCGGGGGGCAGTTGAAAAGCACCCTTCGCCCAATCGGCGGCCTGCCATTCCCGCGTGGCGGTCTCGATCTTTTCCTTCGAGGATGAGACAAAATTCCACCAGATATACCGATCTTGCCCCAATGTTGCGCCCCCTAACAGCATCAGCCGCGCCCCTGCTGGTCCTGCCCTGACCGAAAGGCGATCGCCTGGCCGGAACACCATCATGCGGCCGGCTTCGAAAACGTCGCCTGCAACCTCGACCGAGCCCTGTGTCACGTAGACGCCCCTATCCTCTTGATCGTCGGGCAAGGGAATGGCCGCGCCGGGGTCAAGTTGAACATCCAGATAAAAGGTCTCGGACAGCATGTTTACGGGGCTGGACGCGCCATAGGCCGATCCAAGGATGAGCCTCGCACTGACCCCTGTGTCCTGAATATGCGGCAACGCACCTTGCTTGTGATGTTCGAAATCGGGGGCCATATCCTCGTGCTGGTCCGGCAGTGCGATCCAGGTCTGGATGCCGAACAGACTGTGCTTTTTGCCGCGTGTTTCGGCGCTTGTGCGTTCCGAATGGGTCACACCGCGCCCCGCTACCATCCAGTTCACCTCGCCTGGATAGATCATCTGATGGGTGCCCAGACTGTCGCGATGTTCGAATTCACCCTGATACAGGTAAGTTACGGTACCCAGCCCAATATGCGGGTGCGGGCGCACGTCAATGCCACCATCGGTGATAAATTCCGCCGGGCCCATCTGGTCGAAGAAAATAAATGGTCCGACAAGCTGACGTTTTACCGAAGGCAGCGCCCGTCGCACCTCAAACCCGCCGAGATCGCGAGCCCGAGGAATGATCAGTGTTTCAAGCGCGGCGCTCTCAGACTGGCATTCGGGGCTGTGGGTGGGGTTCCAACTCATTCCGGTGTCCTCAGTTGCAAACGTAGGTTCTGTTCGTGGATGCAACATATGCCCCAAAAAACATCATTAATACTGCAATTTTTGCACATAACTAGTGCGCATTGCGAGCTACATCATTTCATTGCAATTATGTTATCACATACCATTCGTTTAGTCGCTGCAAAGAAACCCTGCTCCGAACGCCCAGAAGTGGCCCCCGCATCCTCGAGCCACTTCACAATTCGCATATCCTCCTCGGAATAAGCTGAGATCGTGCTATTTTATATCTAGCGTCAAACCGCAGGAGGATTGCATGACCGGTTCGCCCCTCAATCGTCGTTCTCTGATCGCAGGAGGCGGGGCTGTGTTGGCCTCGGGCCTTTTGGTTCCTGCTCGCGCCAAAGGGTTGGCGCCGACGCCGTCGATGCGCGGAGGATCGAACAACTATCGCCCCGGCGCTCCTGTGGTCGAACGGATTGGTGGCGGCGGGTTCTGGATGAAGGGTACCGTGCGCCGCGCAGGTGACGGTGCCCCTCTGCCCGGTCAACGCATTCAAATCTGGGCGCACACAACCGAAGGTCATGAGCGCGACCCCCTAAGCCACGGCGCAACCTTAACCGACGCGGAAGGTGCGTTCCGGCTGGAGATGCCGCAGATCGTGCCTGCTTTTGGGCAACCGCATGGGCATCTGGCCTATGATAGCGGCGAATTCGAGACGGTTTTCCTACGCCCTGTGATGTCCAGTGCACGGGACAAAACCCTTGCGGCGCATTTCGTGTTGCAACCTATCTAAGTGGCTCGTCGCACCGCATTGGTCTGGGTGGCCTTGTTTGTTGCGCTTTTGGTGCCAGTCATTGCTGCTGGCTTCAGCCCCTATCTGGCCTGGCGAAGTCCTATCTACATCGTTGCAGGTTTCGCGGGGGTGCTGTCGCTGAGCTTATTGTTGTTGCAGCCGCTATTGGCCTCAAAAGCTCTACCGGGAGTAACGCCACTTCTCAGCCGCCGCCTGCACCGCTGGGTTGGCCTGATTTTGATCGGTGCCATCATCATCCACGTCGCCGGGTTGTGGATCACCAGCCCGCCGGATGTTGTAGATGCTTTGACCTTCACATCGCCCACTCCATTCTCAGTGTGGGGCGTCATCGCCATGTGGACTGCATTCGTGGCTTGTGGGTTGGGCGTTTTGAGGCAGCGGCTGGCCCTGCGGTTTCGCATCTGGCGGCTTTTGCACACCGTTTTAGCCTCTGTGACAATTGCCGGGACCGTCGCTCATGCGCTCCTGATTGAAGGCACGATGGAGGTTGTGACCAAAGCCGCCCTATGTGGTTTGGTTCTGGTGACGAGCGTTTGGACGCTCGCCAGATTGCGTGTATGGGACCTGCGCAGGCGTTAGACGCCCAGACACCAGCGCATCACAGCCTTTTGCGCGTGCAGACGGTTTTCGGCCTCGTCAAAGATCACCGAGTTCGGGCCGTCCATGACCTCGGATGTCGCCTCTTCTTCGCGGTGGGCCGGCAGGCAATGCATGAACAGCGCGTCCGGCTTAGCATGTGACATCAGTTCGGCATTGACCTGATAGGGGCGCAGAAGGTTGTGGCGGCGTTCCTTGGCAGACTGGCTGTCATGCATCGAGACCCACGTGTCGGCTACCACCAGATCGGCGCCTTGGACGGCTTTGAACGGATCACGCTCGATCACGATCTGCGACCCTTTTTGGCGGGCGAATCCCATGAACTCTTCTTCGGGGTCAAGCTGTGGAGGGCCTGTGAATGTGAAGTCGAAGCCAAATTGACCGGCCGCATGAAGAAAGGATGCGCAGACATTGTTGCCGTCGCCGGTCCAGACCACCTTTTTGCCTGCGATCGGCCCGCGATGTTCTTCAAATGTCAGGACATCGGCCATGATCTGACAGGGATGGGTGCGGTCGGTCAGGCCGTTGATGACCGGCACGTCCGAGAATTCGGCCATTTCCGTAAGGATCGTCTCGTCAAAGGTGCGGATCATGATCATGTCGACATAGCGCGACAGCACGCGCGCGGTGTCGGCGATGGTTTCTCCGTGACCCAGTTGCATGTCTTTGCCGGACAGCACCATCGTTTGCCCGCCCATTTGGCGCACGCCGACATCGAAAGACACGCGCGTCCGGGTCGAGGGTTTTTCGAAGATCAGAGCAACCATCCGATCCTTGAGGGGTTGTTCATCATCAACGGCGGCTTTGGGGCGGCCAAGGCGCGCCTGTTTCATTGCGCCGGCTTGGTCGATCATAGCCCGCAGGTCGCTTGCTTCGGTTTTGTGAATGTCGAGAAAATGGTTCATTTCGTTTCGCTTTTGGCTTTTGGTTGCCGGGGGCACTGCCCGTCGTCATTGGATCTTGAACCAATGGCGCCCGAATGGCGGCCCCCGAGGTATTTTTGAACATAAGAAGGATCAGGCAGTGGTCAGATTGGCCTGGACCTGCTGCGCTGCTTTTTCCAGGCGGATCATGGCTTGCGCGATATCGTCCTCGGTCAGGGTCAGCGGTGGCAACAGGCGGATCACATTGTCGGCAGCAGGGACGGTGATGACCTCATTGTCATAGCCCGCATTCACCACGTCGATATTGGTGGGCTTACATTTCAGACCCAGCATCAGACCAGTGCCGCGCACCTCTTCGAAAACATCCGGGTGGTCGGCAATCAGCCCTTCGAGTTTCTGACGCAGAAGGCCCGCCTTGCGGTTCACACCTTCGAGGAAGGCAGGGGTTGCCACTTGGTCAATCACTGCGCAGCCCACGGCGCAGCCCAGCGGGTTGCCGCCATAGGTCGATCCATGGGTGCCTGCGGTCATGCCGTTGGCGGCGTCTTCGGTGGCCAGGACGGCGCCCAGGGGGAACCCTCCGCCTATGCCTTTGGCAACCATCATGATATCCGGCGTGATCCCAGCCCATTCGTGGGCGAAGAGCTTGCCGGTTCGGCCCACGCCGCATTGCACTTCGTCAAGGATCAACAGCAGGCTATTGTCGTCGCAGATCTGGCGCAGCGCTTTCATTTCCGCATCGGGGACAGGGCGGATACCGCCCTCGCCCTGCACCGGTTCGATCAGAATCGCGGCGGTTTTCTCGGTGACGGCGTTGGTCACACCGTCCAGATCGCCAAATGTCAGGTGCACGAAGCCAGGCAGCAGCGGGCCAAAGCCCTTGGTCATCTTCTCGGACCCTGCCGCTGCGATCCCAGCCGAAGACCGACCGTGGAACGAGCCGTCGAAGGTGATGATCTCGACCCGTTCTGGCTGACCTTTGTCATAGAAATGCTTGCGGGCCATTTTCACGGCCAGTTCACAGGATTCCGTTCCGGAATTGGTGAAAAACACCGTATCGGCAAAGGTATGTTCCACCAGCTTGTCGGCCAAGGCCTGCTGCTGGGGAATGTGATAGAGGTTCGACACGTGCCACAGCGCATGCGCCTGTTCGGACAACGCGTTCACCAGCGCCGGATGCGCATGGCCCAGCGCGTTCACGGCGATCCCGGCGCCGAGATCAAGGAAACGTCGGCCATCCGCCTCGGTCAGCCAGGCGCCCTCACCTTTCACAAAGGTCAAAGGCGCGCGATTATAGGTCGGCAGAACGGACGGGATCATGGGATCATCCTTTTTGGATCAATTGAGCCTCGTGAGTGAAACACGAAGGCCCTATTCGTCAACAGATTTGGTGGAGTTTGCGCAGAATTACAGTGCGCAATAGATCAAACAGGCCGGTTACGCAGTGATGCGTCGACGTCGGAGGCGCAGGATATGTGCAGTCTTGATCATGCAAGCGCGTATAGCGAGGTCTGCACCAACTGGGAACCCCGAAATGAACGCGTGGTCGAATTTCCGTCCAAAGGTGAACTTGACCCTTGCTATTTGAAGCTCCTTGGCGCACCGCTGGCCCATGACACCCGCCCGCCATAACCCGCCGCTCGCGGCCTTGCTGATCATTGCAGCCAGCGCGCTTCTTGCCGGGACAACCCTGCTGGCCAAGGCGTTGGGAACAGATGAGTTGGGCCCAGCCCTGCACCCGATGCAGATCAGCCACGGGCGGTTTATGTTCGCGTTTATGGTCATTGTCAGCGCAGTTGGCATTCTGCGCCCGCGCCTGAGCCGCCCGCATTGGGGGCTGCATATCGGGCGCACCAGTTTCGGATGGGTCGGGATCACGCTGATGTTCGCCTCGGTAGCGTTTATCCCGCTCGCCGATGCCACTGCGATATCCTTCCTGAACCCGGTTTTCGCCATGATTCTGGCCATTCCGTTACTGAGGGAGACCATCGGCCCTTGGCGCTGGCTTGCTGCAGCAGTCGCTTTGGCCGGAGCTTTGATCTTGCTGCGCCCAACCCCCGACAGTTTTCAACCCGCCGCGTTGCTGGCGCTGACGGCTGCCGTGGTGATCGGGATGGAGCTGATTTTCATCAAAAAGCTCTCGGGCCGAGAGATTCCCATCCAGATTCTGCTGATCAACAATGCAATGGGTCTGACCATCGCCTCGGTCGCGGTCAGCTTCGTGTTCCAGATGCCCACCTCGCAGCAATGGGCGGCGCTGGCCGGAATCGGAGTGCTGATGGCCTGTGCACAGGCGTGTTTCGTCAACGGAATGGCGCGGGCGGACGCATCATTTGTTGCACCGATCAGCTATGTCACGCTCATCTTTGCCGCGTTCTATGATTTCGCCATTTTCCGCGTTGTGCCTGATTGGATTAGCACGCTGGGCGCCACGATCATCCTGACCGGAGGTCTGATCCTCGTCTGGCGCGAAGGACGGCAGCGTCAGGCCTTGAGCCGATAACCTGTTCGCAACATCTGCCAGGTCGCCGCGCCTACCAAAAGGGTTGCGCCTGCGCAGATAACCATCCCCAGCCACGCAGAGCTATCGGACACCCCGATCATCCCATATCGCAGCCCGTCGATCAGATAGAAAACCGGGTTCACGTGGCTCAGGCGGTTCAATACGGGTGGTAGAGCCTCTACCGAGTAAAATGTGCCCGACAGGAACGCCAGTGGTGTGACGATAAAATTGGTAATCGCCGCCATCTGGTCAAATTTATTGGCGAAAATCCCGGCAAACAGGCCAAGTGCGCCCATGAAAGCCCCGCCCAGTACCACAAAAATCAACGCGACAAGCGGGTATTGCGGCACGATCCCCAACACCAGGGCCAAAGCCAAGGCGACCACCAGCGCGATCAGAACGCCCCGCGCAATCCCGCCTGCCAGATAACCCAACAGGATCTCCAGCGGCGACAAGGGCGGCATCAGCGTATCGACAATGTTGCCTTGCACCTTGGCGATCACCATCGACGAGGAGGTATTGGCAAAAGCGTTCTGGATCACGGTCATCATCATGATCCCGGGCGCCAGAAAGGTCAGGAAAGGCACACCCATAACGTCCGAACGGCTGGGGCCGATGGCGATGTTGAAGATCAGCAGAAACAGGCCCGCCGTTACCAAAGGGGCTAAAAGGGTCTGTGTCCACACCCCCATGAACCGAAGCGTTTCGCGTTGCGCCAGGGTGAAAAGGCCCATCCAATTCACCGCGCCAAAGCGGCGCGCGTCCTGTTCGATCAGATTCTGCATGACCCACCCCATAGCTGATTCGAGAACCGCTTGTAACTCGGGCGGCAGTGATTAGAATAGGGCGCTGAGATGATTTCCCAAGGCGGCCCGAATCCGGGGCCGCTTTCCGCTTTTGAAAGGCAAATGATGTCCTGGACTGACGAGCGTGTAGAGCTGCTGAAAAAGATGTGGGGCGAGGGCCAGTCGGCCAGCCAGATCGCCAAGGAACTGGGCGGCGTGACCCGCAATGCGGTGATCGGCAAGGTTCACCGTCTGGGCCTGTCGAACCGCGCAACCGGCGCGACCCCGGCCAAGGCCGAACCGAAGGAAAAACCGGCCCCCGCTGCGCCCAAGGCCGAGGCCAAACCGAAACCCGCGCCCAAGACCGAACCCGCGCGCCCCGCACCCGCTCAGACGGCCGAGGCGAAGCCCGCCGTGCCCGCCCGCCGCCAGATCATCCCGGCAGGTCAACCGCTGCCGCCGCAGCCCTCGGCCAACGAAATCAGCCCCGAGGCTCTGGCCAAGGTCAACGAGGTCGAGAAAAAGGCCAAGAAGCTGACGCTGATGGAACTGACTGAGAAAACCTGCAAATGGCCCGTCGGCGACCCCGCAACCGAGGATTTCTGGTTCTGCGGCCTGCCGGTTGAGGCCGGTAAGCCTTATTGCGAGGCGCATGTGGGCGTGGCCTTCCAACCCATGAGCTCGCGCCGCGATCGTAGGCGGTGATTGGGAACACCGGAACCTAAATAGACATTGTAGAGCTTGAAAAGAGTGGAGGCGTTTCGTGAAGCCTCCTACTGGAAGTGTTGTAAATTCAAGAACTACGCAAGGCGCAACGAGCCCTCACAAGGAAAACACCCTCGCTGAAAGCTGCGAGGGTGATTTGGGTCCGAGCGTCGGCTGGGCGGACAAAGCCGTCACTCAGTCGTTGGGTGGTTCATAGGGATCCGGCGTTCCCGGGGGGATCGGAGGAAACTTCTCGAATGTAGCGAGGTGCTCCTGTAACTGTGGCAGAGCCTTTTCAGCCGCCCATGTGTGCGGAAAGAGTACGCTTTCACGCTCGTGTGGGTCATTCAAAAGGTTATAGAGCCTTGGTGTGTCGAAAGACTCCGTTGCACCAAAAGCCGTCGTATTCTCTTTGAAAAGAACTTTCCAATCCTTCCATTTTACGCCGAATATCTGCTCACCCATGTAGACGATCACGCCTTCTTGGTTTGAGTTTGGTTGGTCACCAAGAAAGAACTTTGACTGGTCGACACCATCAAAGGCTCTGTCATCAGGTACCTTGCCCCCTGCGAAAGCCGCAAGTGTCGGATAGAGATCCATTGAGTGGACAACATCGTTGCTTTCAGAACCGGCAGGGATCTTTCCCGGCCACTTGATTGCAAAGGGTACACGCATACTTCCTTCGAGGCTGGTGAATAGAGTACCGCGCCAAGGTCCGGCCGTACCATGTACCGCAGGAACTGGCGAGACGTTGGCGTTCCCAACCGGAAGAGCTTCGGGGCCGTTGTCAGCAGTAAATATCACCACGGTGTCGTCGGAAACGCCTGCTGCCTCAATCGCATCAACAATGCGCCCGATATAGCTATCTGTTTGAAACAGAATGTCGGCCCAGACGCCGTTTCCAGTGGCGCCTTCGAACTCCTCGGACACGATGTTTGGATAGTGGGTCTGAGTATAAGCAAGATAGATGAAAAACGGCCCGTCTTCGGTACTCTTTGCTTCGACAAATTCGATGGCTTTTTTCGTCAGGTCGCCATCTATTTCGCCGCGATAGTCCAGATCGTAGTCTTGAGCGATGGTTGCTGGCTCGCCAGCAACACCTTGCATCACAACCGGCTCTTCCATGTTGGCATCGGCAAAACCCGGAAGCGTGCGCCAGACTGTAACGTCAGTGGTCTCAACGCCGTAAAACTCATCGAATCCTTGATTCGTTGGATAGCGTCCTTCGGTCCATCCAAGGTGCCATTTCCCGTACATGGCCGTGCTGTATCCTACATCCTTCAGCATCTCGGCCATCGTGATTTCCCATTGGGTCAGACCGTAAACGCCACCTCCCAGTGGGACCGTATGGTTGCCGCTCCGGATGCCGTACCGTCCAGTCATGGTCGCTGCGCGGGACGGCGTGCACTGGCTTTCCACGTTGAAGTTCGTGAGTCGTAGTCCTTCCGCAGCGAGGGCGTCCATCTCGGGAGTCGCAGTACCACTGATTATGCCACCTCCATTGAACCCGGGTTCGCCCCACCCAAAATTATCTAAAAATATGAATACGATGTTATGTTTTTCTTGAGCCGAAGCGGCCTCGGCAAATAGAAGAGATAAGGACAGTAGGAATGTGCGGGACAACCACTTCATAACAACATCTCCAAATTAGGCTCAGGGACTCAAGACTGTCGAACGAAGCTGCCAGTCGTCAAGAACGGCCACTCGTTGCGGTATTTTCTCACAGTGGTAGAGCGTCAGAATTGCGGGCGAAGCTGCGGTCCGGTTTTGGTCGAATCTCCCTCAGGCTCTCTTTTGCTCAACAAAGAAAAACCGTTGTTTTCCTTGACGAACAACCGACTCAGATGTTGCCATAAGCTGGCATTCAGCTCGGCTGGGAGGTTCATATGAAGTTTTTTCTAACGACATCGACAGCAATAGTTTCCGCAGCATTCATAACAAGCTCTTCACATGCTCAAGAGGCCGCACAAGGTGGGCTAGTCGGAGAGATGACCATATCGGTTGATGATATGCGTGAACCCGCACCCGCCGATTTCTCACCCTATGCAGGTCGAGACTTTCCTACACGCCCGCTGTGGGGTGACACTCACCTGCACACATCAAATTCACTCGATGCCCGCGGATTTGGCGTCATTCTGAGCCCCGACGATGCCTATAGGTTTGCACGTGGTGAGGAAGTCACCACATCACATGGCCTCCGTGTGAAGTTGTCGCGTCCGCTCGACTGGCTTGTTGTATCCGATCATTCTGACGCCATGGGTGCAATGAATGAAATCATCGCGGGAAACTCCACACTGATGCGCGATGCAACGCTCAGAGACTGGAGCGAACGGCTTAACGCGGGCGGAGACGTTGCACTTGGCGCCACTATGGAAGTTATTGAAACCTTTGCTGGCATCACGGGCGAGGCACTTCCCGAGGCTGTTGCAGATCGAAGGTTTGTGCAATCCGTATGGGACGAGTTCACGCAAACTGCGGATCATCACAATGACCCTGGCACATTCACTGCGTTCATCGGATACGAGTGGACATCTACCGAAGCTGGCAACAACCTCCACCGCAATGTGATCTACCGGGATGATGCCATTCGCGCTCGGCAAATGTTGCCCTTCACAACTGCGGAAACATTTAATCCGGAACGGCTTTGGGACTGGATGGAAACTTATGAACTAGAGACTGGTGGTCGTGTACTGGCCCTTGCCCACAACGGCAACGTCTCCAACGGTTTGATGTTTCCGGTCGAGACAAACCCTGAAACGGGTGAGCCTTTGACAGAAGACTACGCAGAGCGGCGTGCCAAGTGGGAGCCGATGTATGAGATTACCCAGATCAAAGGTGATGGAGAAACTCACCCGTTTCTCAGCCCGAACGATGAGTTCGCTGACTATGAAACCTGGGACAAATCCAATCTGGGTCCGACACTCAAAGAAGACTGGATGCTTCAGTACGAATACGCCCGCGAGGCCTTGAAGAACGGTCTCAAGCTAGAAGCTCAGCTCGGCACCAATCCATACAAGTTCGGAGTAGTGGGCTCGACCGACAGCCATACTGCTTTGGCAACGGCGGAAGAAGACAATTTCTTTGGCAAACACTCTGGCGTCGAGCCGGAACCTGGCCGTTGGCAGCATGTCGTTGGCGAGTTCGATGCCTTGAGGATTCTCGGGTGGGAAATGGCAGCCTCAGGCTATGCAGCGGTTTGGGCTCAGGACAACACACGCGAAGCCATCTTCGACGCGATGGAACGGAAGGAAGTTTACGGGACAACCGGTAGTCGCATCGCGGTTCGTTTCTTTGGTGGTTGGGATTTTACGGAAGCTGACGCAAGATCTAGATTGCCCGCAGAAATAGGATATGAAAAAGGCGTTCCGATGGGTGGGGACCTCGCGGACGCGACACAAGGCGCGGACGCCCCAACCTTCCTGGTTGCTGCGCTGAAAGATCCGTTCTCCGGCAATCTCGACCGTGTTCAGATTGTGAAAGGTTGGCTAAATTCCAGCGGCGAAACTGAAGAGCGGGTCTATGACGTGGCTTGGTCGGGAGACCGAGAACGCGATGCGGACGGCAACCTGCCAGCGGTGGGGAACACCGTGGATGTTGCAACGGGTACGTTTACGAATTCAATAGGTTCCCCGGAACTGATCACCGTTTGGAAAGACCCGGATTTCGATCCTTCTATGAGCGCTTTCTACTATGCCCGTGTCTTGGAAATTCCCACACCGAGATGGACAATTTACGATGCTGTTCGGTTCGGAGACGAACTGCCTGCCGAGGTGCCCACGTCAACTCAGGAACGTGCTTACACTTCGCCAATTTGGTATACTCCCGGGGGCTGAAATATACCTAAGCTGTCATCGTTACGGCAAAAGCCCGGCAGTTCCTGTCGCAGCAACACTAGGCTAGTGCGTTCATGCGAACGTCCGCTTAAGACGCGACACGGCCATTCGTTGCGTAGTACATCAGAAACTGCTTAGCGGACAAAGCGCCTGCTGTTTATGGAACGCGGTCGCTCTTGACTGTTCGCTTTGCAAAGTCATTCAATACTTATTGGCCAAATGCGTGAAACGGGATGTTATAGATGCCACGTGATACGAAATTAATCCTATGCCCGCTAAACCTTCGTCACGTCAGGTTGGACTACAGCGCCTACGAAGAAGCAATCGCAATGGCCAGGCGCAGAGAAGCGCGGCTTCTCGTGGTGACAGTTGCGCCAGAAATGGAGCGAAACTTGAATATTCGCGACTCTGTTGGCTATTGGAGCGAGCAATTGGAGAAGTTTGTGAAAGATCACCCGGCGGAAGGCGTCGAATTAGAAACTGTTGTTCGAACCGGTGCTGTGCATCGGCAAATCGTAAAGCTCGCCGATGAACGCAACGTGGATATGATCGTGATGGAGGCGGCCAACCCAAAGATTCAGGATTACCTCCTGGGAACGACCGCCAGCCACGTAGTGACACATGCCAGTTGCTCGGTTTTTGTTGTTCGGCACTAGTCGCCTCAAAAACCTCGGCAACCCGATGTGATGGCTCCCTTATTTTAGGAAGCCATCATTGATTTTGTCCGCTTGCTACAGCTTTTTGTACTCGGATCGCAGAGCCAGCCACAGACAGTAGCACATAATGAGGATCACCAGTGTAAATGGAATCCCCATTGACACGGCAGCACCTTGGAGGGCGTTCAATCCACCGCCTAGAAGAAGCGCAATTGCAACCAAACCTTCCAAAGTGCACCACCAAACACGCTGAACAACGGGCGCATCCAGTTTACCACCTGCGGTGATAGTATCGATAACCAACGACCCTGAATCAGATGACGTGACAAAGAAGATCACAATCAAAATCAGCGAGATCGGGGCGACGATATTGTACAGAGGCAACTCCTTGAGGAAGCCAAACAGGGCGCCCTCTGGCGCATAACTGTCGATGACGGTTGCTTTGACGCCTTCAGCGCTACCTGCGTTCAGCATGTCAATCGCGGCCCCTCCAAAAGTGGACATCCACAATGCGCAGACCGCCGTAGGAGCAATAAGGGCACAAAGAACAAACTCACGCACCGTACGACCCCGAGAGATCCGGGCAATGAACATTCCCACGAAAGGAGACCATGCAATCCACCATGCCCAGTAGAACGTAGTCCACCCATGGAAAAAGCTGGTATCCTCTCTGCCAAAGGGATTGGAGAGCGCAGGTAGCAGCGTGACATAGTCTACCATGACTGAAACGTAACGAGCAATTGCGGCCGCCACCCCGGTCATTGCGATCACAAAAATAAACAGCCCCACAGCCATGATCATGTTGATCTCAGATAGCCGTTTCACACCGGCATCCATTCCCAACAAAACAGAACCAAGCGCAATGAGCGTGATCGCGACAATGATGATGACGGTCAATGTGGGCGAAGGCGTGATGCCAAACACTTCATTCAAACCTGCGGCAACCTGTTGCGCACCGAGGCCCAACGAGGTGGTTAGTCCGAAGAGGGTCGCAAACACGGCCAGCGTGTCGATGACATGCCCCCAGAAGCCCCAGACACGTTCACCGAGTAGCGGAAAGAACGCCGACCTAAGCGTCAGCGGCAGGTTCAAGTTGTATGCAAAAATCGCCAGTGCCAGTCCCACTGCAGCGTACACAGCCCAACCTTCGAGACCCCAGTGATGGATCGTACCAACAACACCGATATACTCATTGCCGGGCTCGGTGATGTCGATGTTTAAGGGGCGCGCATTCCCATCTTCCGAGAAGTTGTAGTACACGGGCTCCAATACACCGAAGAACAGTAGACCGATCCCGATTCCTGCGGCAAACATCATTGCGATCCAACCCGCATACGAGTAGTCGGGTTTCGCATCTTTTCCGCCAATTCTGACCTTTCCGACCGGCAAGACAATGAGCGCCAGGCAGAACAAGGTGATCGCATTCACCGACAACACAAGAAACCAATCAAAGGTGCTGGTCAGCCACGGCCGAAGCCAGCCAAAAAATGCAGCGGCCGCTTCCTGATTGGCCAATGCCACGATCACGAAGCCTAGGATCAGCAAACCAGAAACGATGAAGACAGGATTATGGATGTCTAACCCGAGGGGTCTGATGTTGTCCTGTCCGAGTTCATAGTCAGTCTCGAAATCCCAGACGCGAGGGTCTGGGTCGAGCATCTTTTTTTGACTTGTATCTGACATTTTACCTCCCTAAGCGCATGTGTCATGCTCCTTAGCGTTGCACAACCTGCGGCAATCTGTCCAACATTCAGTCAGACGCAGCTGCCACGATTGACGGTGTTACAAGGGCCAACACAGCAGAGATTTCGAACGGGACCGGTCAAATCGGCTTACAAATGCGAAAAATTCAACAGGATCAACTTGCCGCGCACCGACCCAGACGTTCGCGCGAAAACGCCGAGACCTGCAAGACTTTATGACATTGTTTTCTGTGGCCCGTATAGCCAGATCAACTGCAACGCAGCCCCCCACTTAGGTTAAGTCCACTTCTGGCTGAAAGCCCCTGCATCTTCGCGGCTGGCTCGATTGCCTCGGGCAGCCCAACTGTCGGTTGGGCAGTTTTGGCGAATTAATGTAGCTTGCTTTTGGCGTTGCCACGAAAACTCCAATTCTGCTTCCCTAAGATGTCTATTTTGGGCTCGAACCGGACTTTGAAGTGTTGGTGATCATTGGAGCCGTTAGCAAATCGTCAGCCCTTCACTGCGCCGGATGTGATGGCAAATCCGGCATCGGTACCCAGCCCGGCAGATCATCCGGCGAGACCGAGACGTGCAGCCTCTCGGATCGGTCCTTGCCCACTTTCCGGTGCTTGCGCAGCAGGAAAATCTTACCCCAGCCGCGCCATGTGCCCACTGACCGCGCAGCGGTATCGGTAGGGAAGCGGTCGCGCCATCCGTCAGGCAGTGGCAGGCCGTGCATCTCGGCCTTGTCCAGCATCCAGATCAGAGAGATGTTGCTGAGTGGGCGCGCCTCTTCGAACCCGTTCAATTGACCGCCGACATCCCCATGCGTGCCCCGGAACCAGACTTGTTCCACATGGCCCTTGAAATCAGGGGTACATTTCCACAAGACCGGCTCGAACACTTCGCGGGTCTCGTCAAGCGCCATGGCGTGATAGCCGTGGCGGGTTGCCGGGCCAAGCTGGTGGTTGTGAAAGGCGTGACGTTCTTCGGCCCAGCGCCACAGTAGTGGAAGACGTAGGCCCAGCGCTTTTACTGTGTCCCAGACGCCGACCATCTCAATCGCCACATCCTCGTGGCAGAAGGCTCGCCGGAATTCAGCCGCCGCCTTGCCGTTAGCGTTGCACTCATAGTGACGATAGGCCTGTTTGATGTTCCGCTCGGTCGCGTGTTCGGCCTTGAGCAACCCAATCAAGTCGATCACCCCGGCAAGGCTGCGCACCCCGTAGGCTCCACGCGAATAGCCGATGAAGTAAATCCTGTCGCCGGGTTTGTAGCGCGACGCCAGATAGCCGTAAGCACGCCTGATCTGGCGGTTGATCCCCCGCCCCATCATCACGTCCAGCGAGGACTTCCAGTTGTCCCACTGTACCCCAGCTTCGTAAAATACCGAGACCTTGCTGCCCATCTCGCAACACAGACGCAGAGTTTGGCCTGCGTGGGTCTCTCGGCCCGGTTCCAGCGTCGACATGGTCCCGTCGAGGATAATCACATGGCTGATCGGTTCACGGTGGCGCGACTCGGCTGAGTGTTCGGACCGCAGAGGCCGTCCGAGCCATCCCAGTACCTTTCTACTCAGCCGCGACAGATCCATGCGTCAGCAACTCCCATACTCTTTGAGGTGTGAAAGGCATATCTGCCTGTCGCACCCCGTGATCCCAGAGCGCATCCTGAACCGCATTTGCCACTGCGGCCAGCGCGCCCACGGTGCCGGCCTCACCGCATCCCTTCATCCCCATCGGGTTTGAAGTTGACGGAACCGGCGCCGAGGTAAACTTAATCATGGGTATCTCGGCGGCGCGCGGCAAGGCATAGTCCATCAACGAAGCCGTGAGCAGTTGCCCCTGCGCATCATGCACAACACGCTCGGTCAGCGCCTGTCCGATCCCCTGGACCACACCGCCATGTACTTGCCCTTCGGCCAGCATCGGGTTGATAAGGTTACCAAAATCATCGACCACTGTATAGCGGTCGACCCAGGTTTCTCCGGTGTAAGAATCAATGACGATTTCGGCAACATGTGCGCCATTGGGATAGCTGCGCGCATCCAGGTTGGCGCGCGCGTGATGTTGCAGCAGATCAGTACGGCCATCGGCGCGGGCCATATCCGCGGCCTCGGTCAGGGTGGGCGTCAGGTTCGACCCCGGCGCGCGAAAGGTTTCGTGATCGAATGTCACATCGCTTTCCTCCACCCTCATCTTATCAGCCAGATAGGGCGTGAATGCGGCGATCATGACGTCGATTGTCGCCAGTGTGGCTGTGCTTTGCACCGTAACGGACCGAGACCCACCGGTACCGCCACCATGAGGAAGTTGATCGCTGTCGCCCTGCACCACATTGATCAGGTCCACCGGAATTCCGGTCTGATCTGACAGGAAATGGGCATAAACCGTCTCATGCCCCTGCCCGTTCGATTGGGTGCCGACATAGAGGTTCACGGTGCCATCCTCGCAGAACTCCACTTTCGCGTTCTCGGAAGGGTCCCCCAAAATACTTTCGATATAGTAACATACGCCCTGCCCGCGGATCAGGCCGCGTTCGGCATCGGCGGCCTTGCGGGCGGCAAACCCCGCAGTCTGTTCGCCCGCGCGGGACAGGATCATGTTGAAGTCGCCCACATCATAGGTCTCGCCGGTGGCCGAGGTGTAGGGAAACGCCTCGGGGCGGATGAAATTCTTGCGGCGCAGTTCCCACGGGTCCACGCCCAGTTCGCGCGCGGCGCGGTCCATGACGCGCTCTAGCACATAAATCGCCTCGGGGCGGCCCGCACCGCGATAGGCATCGACCTGTGTGGTGTTGGTAAAGAACCCTTCGACCCGCAGATAGGTCGTCTGGACGTCGTAAACGCCCATCAAAACTTTGCTAAACAGGCTAGTCTGAATCGCCTGCCCGAAATGGCTGTTATAGGCACCCAGATTGATCTTGCTGTGAACGCGATAGGCCGTGATCCGGTGATCGGCATCAAAGGCCAGTTCGGCCAGCGAGGTCAGGTCGCGGCCATGATGGTCGGACAGCATCGCCTCGGACCGGTCGGACATCCAGTGCACGGGTTTGCCCAGCTTCTTCGCTGCAACGGCAGTGCAGAAATATTCCGGGTAGGGCATCACCTTCATACCAAAGCCGCCACCTACATCCGGAGTGGTGACGCGGATGTCTTCAGGCTCAACCCGCAGCTTTTGCGCCAGTTGAGCGCGCATGGCCCAAACCCCCTGTCCGCCATAAGCAAAATGCAGGCGACCATCGACCCAGTTGGCCTGACAGCCGCGCGGCTCGATCGAGGCAATGATGACCCGATTGTCCACCACGTTGAGCGATACAGTATGCGCCGCAGCCTGAAACGCGGCCTCGGTCGCGGCCTCGTTGCCCAGACCCCAGTCAAATGCGCGATTATCCGGCGCTTCGGGGTGCAAGGTCTCTCCGCCCGCATCCACGTCCAGCTTGGCGGGGCGTTCGTCAATCTCGACCAAGACCAGTTCGGCGGCGTCACGGGCCTGGGCTTGAGTGTCAGCAATAACCACCGCGATCGGTTCGCCAACAAAGCGCACCCGGTCGGTCGACAGCATGTGACGCGCAGGCGCTGCTGCGGGCGATCCGTCCCGGTTCTTGACCGTCGCCGCATTGATCACGGTGTCGATCCCGGCCTCTTTCAAATCCTCCAGCGTCATCACCAACCGAACCCCATCAGCTGCGCGCGCGCCGTCCAGATCAAGCGCCGTGATCACCCCATGCGCCACCTGCGAGCGGACAAACACGGCGTGCAGGGCACCTTCTGGTACAACATCATCCATGTAGTGTCCCTGCCCGGTCAGAAACCTCTGATCCTCGGTCCGTTTGACGGGCTGGCTTCTGCCGAATTTTTCCATGGGGCGACCCTCCTGCGCGGTTCCGAAGGCGACCCTAGCCCGAGTGTGGGCGATGTCCAGAAAAAGACAGGGGTTTGGACTTTAAGTTCTGCGGGATTCCGATAGCCTCAGACCCCATGACCTGGACACATGATACCGTTTTCCCTTTCTCTGCCGCGATGACGAGCGGCAAGACCGCAACCCATGACGTTTATGCCGGGGGCGAAGGCCCACCCATCCTGATCCTGCAGGAATTGCCCGGGATTGGGCCGGAAACGCTGGATCTGGCCAAACGCCTGAACGGGGCGGGGTTTCGTGTCTACCTGCCGCATATGTTCGGCACCTATGGCAAAGTCACGATAGGCCGCAACATGGCCCGACTGTTCTGCGTCCGGCGCGAGTTCAACATGTTCCTCAAAGGCCGTCAGAGCCCCATTGCGGGCTGGATGCGATCGCTGGCGGCCGAAATCAAGTCCCGCGACAACGCAGCAGGCGTGGGTGTCATCGGTATGTGCCTGACCGGAAGCTTTGCCCTGACCATGATGGCTGAGGACGCGGTTCTGGGCGGCGTCGCCAGCCAGCCCGCTCTGCCGATCTTCGGCGGCGATGAACTGCACATGAGCCCCAATGATGTCGCACAAGCCCGTGCTGGTATGGCGACTAAAGGTCCGGGGCTGGCGATGCGTTATGCGGGTGACAAGCTGGCCCCGAAACGGCTGATGTGCGCGCTACAAGACGCCTTTGGTGATGACCTTGAAACGCAGGAATATGAGGGCAAGGATCACTCTCTGCTGACGTTGGATTTCCACGAACCGGCTTATCAGAGGGTGCAGGATTACTTCCGTGCCCGATTTGCCCAGGCCGGATAGCACACGCACCCTTCCCCTTCTTGCGCGCATTCGCTATTGCAATCGCTGACCCGAGATTGATGACGCAGGACGCACCCCATGGCGATGGAAAAGACATTCAACGCGGCCGAGGCCGAGGCCCGCATCTACGAGGCCTGGGAACAGGCCGGAGCCTTCAAGGCAGGCGCGAACCGTTCGCGCGACGAAAGCTTTACCATCATGATCCCGCCGCCCAACGTGACGGGCGCGCTTCATGTGGGGCACGCGTTTAACAACACGCTGCAGGATATCCTGACCCGCTGGCACCGGATGCGCGGGTTTGACACGCTGTGGCAGCCCGGACAGGACCACGCCGGTATCGCCACCCAGATGCAGGTGGAAAAGATGCTGGCCAATACCCAGCAACCAGGACGACGTGAGCTGGGGCGCGAGGCGTTTCTGGACAAGGTCTGGGAATGGAAAGGCGAATACGGCGGCACCATCATCGAACAGCTTAAACGGCTGGGCTCCAGCTGTGACTGGTCGCGCAATGCGTTTACCATGGCGGGCGCACCGCGTGACCCGCGCACCGGCCACGAAAATTCTGCGAATTTTCACGACGCGGTCATCAAGGTTTTCGTCGATATGTACGAAAAGGGCCTGATCTATCGCGGCAAGCGTCTGGTCAACTGGGACCCGCATTTCGAGACGGCGATCTCGGATTTGGAAGTCGAGAACATCGAAACGCCCGGCCATATGTGGCACTTCAAATACCCGCTGGCCGGCGGCGAAACCTATACCTATGTCGAAAAGGACGAGGACGGGAACGTCGTGCTTGAGGAAGAGCGCGACTATATCTCGATCGCCACGACCCGCCCCGAAACCATGCTGGGAGACGGCGCGGTTGCGGTTCATCCGTCGGATGAGCGTTACGCCCCAATCATCGGGAAACTCTGCGAAATCCCGGTTGGTCCGAAAGAACATCGCCGCCAGATTCCGATCATCACCGATGAGTATCCCGATCCCGATTTCGGCTCGGGCGCGGTGAAGATCACCGGCGCGCATGACTTCAACGACAACATGGTCGCCAAGCGCGGCGGCATTCCGATGTACCGCCTGATGGACACCAAAGGCGCGATGCGGGCCGATGGCGCGCCTTATGCCGATGAGGCCGACAAGGCACAGGAATACGCGCGTGGTCGCGAATTCACCGAGAACGAGATCGACGCGATCAACCTGATCCCCGATCACCTGCGCGGCCTCGATCGGTTCGAAGCGCGCGCGAAAGTCGTCGAAGAGATCACTGCTGACGGCCTGGCCGTGATGACCCGCGCAGATGACCCTCGTCTGGGTGTGAAGCTGGGCGAGGATGACGACCCGTCGGCGCTGGTGCCGCTGGTCGAGAGCAAACCGATCATGCAGCCCTTCGGCGATCGTTCGAAGGTGGTGATTGAGCCGATGTTCACTGACCAGTGGTTCGTCGACGCCGAAAAGGTCGTCGGCCCTGCGCTGGATGCGGTCAAGGAAGGCACGGTCAAGATCATCCCGGAGTCGGGCGAGAAGACCTATTACCACTGGCTGGAAAACATCGAGCCCTGGTGCATCTCGCGTCAGCTGTGGTGGGGCCATCAGATTCCAGTTTGGTATGGGCTCGATCTGTCGGCCGAGAACTTCAAGGATGACGAAAACGACGGCAACCTAGATCTGGTCGAATTGGGCCGTTTGCTGAACGAAGGCGGCATGCTGCATCGTGGCAATGTCATGGAATGTGCCGCAAGCCTTGAGGCCGTCACTGAAAAATTCCTCGACGATAACGCTGACATTCCTAGCCCTTTGAGCCACGCGACGGTCATCGAAGTCGCAGACAAGCATGAAGCGATCCATCAGTTCGCTGAAAGCCTTGCCCATTACGCGGTCGAACAAGACCCGACCAAGCTGGTCTATCCGGTGTGGCGCGACCCCGACGTCCTCGACACGTGGTTCTCCTCCGGCCTCTGGCCCATCGGCACGCTGGGCTGGCCCGAGCAGACCGAGGAACTGGAGCGCTACTTCCCCACCGATGTTCTGATCACCGGCTTTGACATCCTGTTCTTCTGGGTCGCCCGGATGATGATGATGCAACTGGCCGTGGTCGATCAGATCCCGTTCCACACTGTCTACCTGCACCAGCTCGTCCGCGACGAGAAGGGCAAGAAGATGTCCAAGACCACTGGCAACGTCATCGACCCGCTGGAGATCGTGGACGAATTCGGCGCCGACGCGCTGCGATTCACCAATGCCTCAATGGCGGCGATTGGCGGCGTGCTGAAACTGTCCCGCGAACGTATCACCGGCTATCGGAACTTCGGCACCAAACTGTGGAACGCCGTCCGCTTTGCCGAGATGAACGAGGTTTTCACCGACGCCGTGCCGCAACTGGACGTGGCCGACCTGAAGCCCAAAGCCGCCGTAAACCGCTGGATCATCGGCGAAACCGCCCGCGTGCGGGCCGAGGTCGACGCGGCGCTGGAAAGCTATCGCTTCAACGACGCGGCCAACGGGCTGTACGCCTTTGTCTGGGGCAAGGTCTGCGACTGGTATGTGGAATTGTCGAAACCCCTGCTGCAAGGCGATGACGCCGAGGCGCAGGCCGAAACCCGCGCCACCATGCGCTGGGTTCTGGATCAGTGCATGGTCCTGCTGCACCCGATCATGCCCTTCATCACCGAAGAACTCTGGGGCCTGACCGGCACCCGCGCGAAGATGGTCGTACATGCCGACTGGCCGACTTATGGCACCGAATTGGTCGATGCCGATGCGGATCGTGAGATGAACTGGGTGATCTCGGTGATCGAAAACACCCGCTCGGCCCGTGCCCAGATGCGGGTTCCGGCGGGGCTTTATGTGCCGATGCTGGTAACAGAGATCGACGATCACGGCCAAGCCGCATGGGACCGCAACGAGGCGCTGATCAAGCGATTGGCGCGCATCGACAGCCTGACCAAAGCGGATGAACTGCCCAAAGGCACCATCTCAATCGCCGCCCCCGGCGCGTCCTTCGGCCTGCCGCTGGCCGATATCATCGACATCGGTGCCGAAAAGGAACGGCTGGAAAAAGCCAAAGGCAAGCTGGCCAAGGAACTGGGCGGTCTGCGCGGGCGTCTGAACAACCCCAAGTTCGTGGCCTCGGCCCCGGAAGAGGTTGTCGAAGAAGCCAAAGCCAACCTCGCCGCCCGCGAAGAAGAAGAGGCTAAACTGAACGAGGCGCTGGCCCGTTTGGAAGAAATAGCCTGATCTTCTTCTCGTTCCATATACGGAAATCCCAAACCTCGCCGCACCACCCGTGGCGGGGTTTTCAGTTTCAGAGACAGCCTTTAGAATAGTGCCATGTTCGGGTCGCTAGCAAAACTCATCGAACGCCAGATCCAAAAGGCGCAGGCCGAGGGGCAGCTAGAGGGCCTTGAAGGCGAAGGCCGCCCCCTGCCCGACCGATCCGGCGAAGCGCAAACCGATCCTGCTTTGGCCGCCGGGCATCGGATCATGGCGCAGGCCGGTGTTTTGCCCGAAGAATTCACGATCAAGAAACAACTCGACGCTGCCAGGCAGGACTATGCCACACTGAGCGATCCGCAAGCGCGCAAACGGGCGATGGCGCGCATCGCCGATCTTGAGATGCGCTATAACATGGCCCGCGACGCCCGCCGCGCATTTATGCGCTGATCACTTGAAGACGGGCTTGCGACCTTGCATTTGGGCCGCGATGACCTCCATCTGCTCGGGCTTGCCAATCAACTCAACCTGTTCGGCGGATTCGGCCATCAGCACCTCGGCGCGAGGCTGAGTTTCGGCCAGATCGATCAGCCGCTTGGCCGCGCGGATGGCCGACGGGCTGCGGCCCCCGATGTCTTCGGCAAGCGCTATGGCCTCGGTCAGTGGATCGTCAGAGAGTTTGGTCACCAAACCCCAATCCGCCGCCTGCGACGCACCGATAGGCCGCGCCGTATAAGTCAACAGACGCAGAACGTCCGAGCGGACCAGCTTGGGCAGCAACACCATACCGCCCATATCGGGGATGATGCCCCACTTCATCTCCATCACGGCCAGTTTGGTGTCAGGATGCGCGATGCGCACATCCGCACCCAAGGCGATCTGCAACCCGCCGCCATAGGCCACGCCCTGAATGGCGCAAATTACCGGCATGGGTAGGCGTCGCCAGATCAACGCCAGTTCCTGCATCTCGTTGGCATCTTCGTGACTGCGGGCCATCAGCCATTCGCGCGGGTCGATATGGGCCATCTTGGCAAAGCTCGCCATATCCAGACCAGCGCAGAAACTCTTACCTTCGCCCGACAACACCACCGCTCGCGCGTCCGAAGCCGCCACTTCTTGCCCCGCAGACAAAATCGCCTTGATCATCGCGTCATCCAACGCGTTCATCTTGTCGCCGCGCGTCAGCGTGACATGAGCGATGTGATCTTTGTATTCGACGGATACGCGTGACATGCGGACCTCCCATTTCCGGTTGAGGCAAGCATGCCTGCAAGTGCCACCAAGTTCCAGATCAACGTTAGGGCAGCTTTTCGGCAGGCATTCGGCCGAACCACGGCGAATCCAGTGTCATGACATAAAAGTCATCACCTACAATCCGCCCTGCGGTCGTGATGCCCAAACGTCCTGCGGGGTCTTGCAGGTTTTGCAGGATCGTCCCGTCGCCGTCGAAGCGGATCACCATACCCCGATGGATCGGGGCAGGCCGGACCATCGGCCCCAACCGCCAGATCACCTTGCGCAGAAACGGATAGGGCATCAGCGCCTCAGTCGGTACGCGCGGGCTGGCGAAGGCCAGCCAATAGGTGCCGTCGCCCTGGGCTTTGATATTGTCTGGATAGCCCGGCAGGTTGTCCAGAAACACCTCTTGTGTTCCCGCTTTGGGTCCAGCCAGCCACAGCTTGTGCACTCGTGCGCGCCCGGTCTCAGCAATCAGCAGAAAATCTTCGTCAGGCGACAGCGCGACCCCATTGGTATAAACGAAACCTTCGGCGATCTTTTCGACGGCTCCCTCCGGGGAATAGCGGGCGACATAGCCAGCGGGCGATTGCTCCCAAATCGTCAGAACCGAAGTGGGTTTGGTGCCCCCCATGGTTTCGGGGTCGAAACGGTCAGACGAGTTCGAGAAATAAACCGTGCCATCACGCCCGACATCCAGATTGTTGGCGTAGATGACCGGTGCGCCGTCAATTTCAGAGACCAGCGTTTCCAAACTCCCCGGCCCTGTCCAGCGCATCAGTCCGCGATAGCTGTCCGAGATATAGAGGGCTCCGTCAGGACCGGCCTTCAGGCCCAACGGTCGGCCGCCAAGATCGTCGACCTTCTGAGGCGTATCCTGATCAATGCGGTAGAGCGCTCCGGACTGTGTGGTCGTAAAGACTGTGCCATCAGGCAGACCAGCAATGTCTTCAGGGCCTTCTTCGCCGTCGGGCAGGGAGATGAGTTCAAGCTGATCCAGCGCGTTGTTTTCAGCGAATTCGCCTGTAAAACCAGGGGCCTTTGGGGCGTCCCAAACGACGGGCTCAACTGCGACCGGCCAAAAAAGCAGATAGGCGAGACCAATTAGGATCAGACCGATTGCGATGCGCATGTGCGCTCCTTCCGTTGTAAATTGAGGCAAGGGTGCGGGTGTTTTGCCCGCAGCGCAAGCTTGCCTGACGGATGACCTTACGTTTATCTGCCTTCATGACAGAGTTCCGCTTTACCCCCCTTGCCCAATCCCTGCCCGCCACCGTGCCTTTTGTCGGCCCTGAAACGCAGGAGCGGCAGCGCGGTGCGCCTTTTCTGGCGCGATTGGGTGCCAATGAAAGCGTCTTTGGCCCCTCCCCGCGTGCGATCGAGGCGATGGCGCGGACCGGGATCTGGATGTATGGCGATCCCGAAAACCACGACTTGCGCCATGCTTTGGCGGATCACCATGACGTTGCGCCCGAGAATATCGTTGTGGGCGAGGGGATTGACGGGCTGCTGGGGTATCTGGTGCGCCTATTTGTCGGGCCGGGCGATGCTGTTGTGACCTCGGACGGGGCCTATCCTACCTTCAACTACCACGTGGCCGGGTTCGGAGGGGTGCTCCACAAGGTGCCCTATAGAGATGACCATGAGGACCCCGTGGCGCTGTTTGCCAGGGCGGCTGAGGTAGGTGCAAAGCTGGTTTACCTAGCCAACCCGGACAATCCGATGGGCAGTTGGCACAGGGGTGCAGATATAGTCGCCGCGATGGACAAACTGCCCGCAGGCTGCGTGCTGGTTCTTGACGAGGCTTATGTAGAATGCGCCCCCGAGGGCACCGCCGCCCCAATTGATGCAAACGACCCGCGCCTGATCCGCATGCGTACCTTTTCCAAAGTTCACGGCATGGCAGGCGCGCGGGTTGGATATGGGATCGGGGCACCGGCGTTGATTTCAGCGTTCAACAAGGTGCGCAATCATTTCGGAATGAACCGCGCGGCGCAGGCGGGGGCCTTGGCGGCGTTGCAGGATGATGAATGGCTGGCCCATGTTCAGCAACGCATTGCGGCAGCACGGGACCGCATTGGTGTCATCGCGCGGGATCACGGGTTGGAGCCCCTGCCCTCGGCCACCAATTTCGTTGCCATTGATTGCGGGCGTGACGGGGAGTTTGCCAAGGCGGTGCTGGACGCGCTGGTTGCGCAGGGCATTTTCGTGCGGATGCCGTTTGCCGCGCCTCAGAACCGATGCGTTCGGATCAGTTGCGGTGCAGAGAAGGATCTGGATGCGTTTGCATCAGCTTTGCCCAAGGCGCTGGCTGAGGCGCAGGCGCGTTTTCCCTGAGCTGGGCTCGTGTGGTGAGCGAGCGGGGGGCTGTTTGCCCCCCATCGCGCTTGGGCGCGATTCCCCCCGAGGATATTTTTAGCCAGATGAAGGGCGGATCTGCGCTTTAGGCCGCGAGAGTGGCTGCGGCGGCTTCGAGCGCGCCTTTACCGCGCGGGATGTTCAGCGCTGCGAGCGCGGTTTCGACCCCGCCCAGCATCGCCATCACCATTTGGGCGTTGACATGACCCATATGGCCGAGGCGGAAGCAGCCGTCCCAGTCCTCCATCCCCAAGCCGATGCCTAGGGTGAGGCCGAGTTGGGTCTCGGTGAAATGGCGCAGCGGAGTGCCCTGTCCGTGTGATAGGCGCAGCGCTGTGACTGCGTGACTGCGATGCGCGCGGTCGGCTACATTCAGGTGCAGCGCGCCGCCTTCTGCCCATGTCTCGCAGGCGGTCCAGATGGCGGTGGCAAGGCGCTCGTGGCGCGCCCAAACATGTTCGAGCCCTTCGGCGTGGATCAGGTCGAGCGCGGCGCGCAAGCCGTAGAGATGATGGGTCGGCGCGGTGCCGTCGAAATACTGATAGAACAGGTCGGGCTGGGCGCGCGGCACCCAATCCCAGTATTGCGAGACGCGGGGCATGGTGGCGCGTTTGGCGGCGGCTTTTTCGTTGAAAAAGACAAAGCCCACTCCTGCAGGGGTCATCAGTCCTTTCTGGCAGGCGGTGACCATGACATCGACGCCCCAGGCGTCCATTTCGAACCGGTCGCACCCGAGCGATGCGATGCAATCGGCCATCAGTAGAGCGGGATGGCCTAAGTCATCCAGCAGGGCACGCAATGCTGGAATATCGTTGCGTACGGAAGTCGACGTGTCCACATGCACTGCCAAAACGGCTTTGATCTCATGTGTTTTGTCAGCGCGTAAAGCTTCAGCGATGAGGTTAAAATTCCAAGGCGAAGAGGTCCCAAAATCAATCAACTGCGGCTTGGCGCCTATGCCTTCGGCCATCTCGGCCCAACCATAGGTGAAGCGGCCAGACGCTGGGGCTAGAACCACCTCACCTGGAGCGATCACGTTGGACAGTGCCGCCTCCCACGTGCCGTGACCGTTGGCGATGTAGATCGCCACTTTGTGTTCGGTTCGCGCCACGCGCTTGAGGTCGCGGGTCAGGTCGGGCATCATCTCGATCAGTGCGCCATCATAGATATTAGGCGACGGCCGATGCATCGCTTGCAACACGGCGTCAGGCATAACTGATGGGCCCGGAATGGCCAGATACTCGCGCCCTTGCGCGAGAGAGATGTGGTTTGTCATGGGGTCAACCTGTCTGAATTGACGCCCAATTTAGTGACGTCCCGCGCGGCGTCAATCCATCAGCTGCGACGCCTCACGTGCAAGTTTTTCGATGCCGGTCCAGTCGCCGTCCATGACCATCTGTTTGGGCGCGACCCAGCTACCGCCTGCGCAAACAACATTCGACAAAGACAGGTAATCGCGTGCATTTGACGGCGACACACCACCCGTTGGGCAGAATGTGATTTGCGGCAGCGGCGCGCCGATCGCTTTGAGCGCGGGGGCACCACCGGACGCTTCGGCCGGGAAGAATTTCAGCATGTCATAGCCCTGCTCAAACAGGCGCATCGCCTCAGAGGCAGTGGCCGCACCCGGCAGCAGGGGTAAGCCTTCGGCTTCACATGCGGCGATCAAAGCGTCGGTTGCACCCGGTGAGACACCAAATTGCGCACCCGCCTCTTTCGCTGCGCGGACGTCTTCTGGGGTGATCAGCGTACCAGCACCAACCACACCACCCGGCACCTGAGCCATGGCGCGGATCGCGCTGAGCGCCGAAGGCGTGCGCAGGGTGACCTCAAGCGCGGGGAGGCCTCCTGCGACCAAAGCCTCGGCCAGAGGCCGTGCTTGAGCCGCGTCATCGACGACCAGAACCGGCACGATTGGGGCCAGTGCGCAAATCTCGCGGGTGCGTTGGGTTTTGGACATGGTTTACACTCCGAAAATGCTGGCGCCAGTGTCAGCGGACCCGACATTCTGGCGGAAGGCTCCGAATAGGTCGCGCCCCACGCCGTGCTGACTGGCGCTGAGGTCGGCGGTGGCGGGTCTACGATCCAGCACGCCGGGCGTCAGGATCTCCAAATCGCCTTTTACTGCGTCGACCCGCAGGATATCGCCGTCTTGCAGGCAGGCGATGGGGCCGCTATCCAGCGCCTCGGGGACCACATGGATCGCAGCGGGGACCTTGCCGGAAGCACCCGACATGCGGCCGTCGGTGACAAGCGCGACCTTGTGACCCCTGCCCTGCAAGATCGACAACATGGGTGTCAGCGAGTGCAGTTCGGGCATTCCGTTGGCCTTTGGTCCCTGAAAGCGGACGACGACGATGACATCGCCAGTGAACTCTCCGGCCTTGAACGCGGCTTTCACCTCGTCTTGGTCGTGGAACACGCGGACCGGAGCCTCGACTTGCCTGTGTTCAGGCGCGACAGCCGAGACCTTCATGACGCCCGTTCCCAGATTGCCCGTCAGGCGTGACAGGCCACCGGTGGGTTGGAACGGGTCGCTGGCCGGACGGAGGATCTTGTTGTTCAGGCTGTGTCCTGCACCTTCTTCCCAGACCAAGTCGCCATCTTTCAGCTTGGGTTCCTTGGTGTAGTTATGCAGCCCCTGCCCTGCGACCGTCAGCGTATCGGGGTGCAGCAGGCCGTCCTCCAACAAAGTGCCGATGCAATAGCCAAGCCCGCCTGCGGCGTGGAAATGGTTCACATCAGCCAAACCGTTGGGATAGACCCGCGCGACCAAAGGCACCACGGCGGAGATATCCGAGAAATCCTCCCAATCCAGTACGATCCCGCCCGCACGCGCCATGGCGATCAGGTGGATCAGCAGGTTGGTAGAACCCCCTGTGGCCATCAGGCCGACAATCCCGTTCACAAAAGCGCGTTCGTCGAGGATCTGGCATACGGGCGTATAGTCATTGCCCAGCGCGCTGAGCGACAGGGCGCGGCGCGCGCCTTCCTCGGTCAGCGCATCACGCAGGGGGGTGTTGGGGTTGACGAAGCTAGAGCCCGGCAGGTGCAGGCCCATGAACTCCATCAGCATCTGGTTGGTGTTGGCAGTACCGTAGAAGGTACAGGTACCAGGGCCATGATAGGCGGCCATTTCAGCCTTCATCAACTCGTCGCGGCCGACTTCTCCGGCGGCGAATTTCTGGCGGACCTTGGCCTTTTCGTCGTTTGGCAGGCCGCTGGTCATTGGACCGGCGGGCAGGAAGACGGCGGGAAGATGGCCAAATGCTTGCGCGCCAATGATCAGGCCAGGGACTATTTTGTCGCAGACGCCTAAGAACACCGCCGCATCATATGTGTTGTGACTGAGGGCCACGCCGGTCGCCAGCGCGATCACATCGCGCGAGAACAAAGACAACTCCATCCCCGCTTCGCCTTGCGTAACGCCGTCGCACATGGCAGGCACGCCGCCCGCGACCTGCGCCGTGCCGCCTGCCGCGCGGATCGCATCGCGGATCAGGGCGGGGTAGCGTTCGAACGGCTGGTGGGCCGAAAGCATGTCGTTATAGGCGGTGACGATGCCCAGATTGCCTGCCGCGCCGGTGGCCATGGACTGCTGATCCTCGCCCGCACCGGCATAGGCATGGGCCTGTCCACTGCAGGACAGGTGCGCGCGAGCGGGGCCTTTGGATTTGGCCTGCTCCATCCGTTCCAGATGCGGGTCCCGCAGATCGGCGCTGCGCGTGATAATGCGCTGAGTGACGTCGGTGATGACGGAATGAACCATGATTACCCTCCGATCTGACGCCAGCGGCGTCCGTCCCGATGCATCAGCATCAGGGCTTCCTCTGGGCCAGAACTACCCTGATCGTATTTAGCGGGCCGGTCACCACGCTGTTCCCAGCCGCTTATGATAGGATCGACCCAGGCCCAAGCGGCCTCGGCCTCATCGCCGCGCATGAACAGGGTCTGGTCGCCGCGAATGACGTCCATGACCAGTCGCTCATAGGCGTCCTGTGCCCGCGCATCTGCGCCCAGCGCCTCAGCAAAGCTCATATCCAGCGCCACATCAGACAGACGGAAGCCGCCCGGGCCGGGGTCTTTTATCGTGGTGCGCAGGGTAATGCCTTCGTCGGGTTGAAGGCGGATCACCAGCACGTTGCCATGCAGAGGGCCAACATTCGGGAAAATCGTATGCGGCGGGTCGCGGAAGAAAACCGCAATCTCGGATTCACGGGCTCGCAGGCGCTTGCCCGTGCGCAGATAAAACGGCACCCCGGCCCAGCGCCAGTTGCCAATATGCGCCTTGAGCGCAATGTAGCTTTCGGTGCGGCTGGCCGGATCTCCTACATGGTCCAGATAGCCGTCGCCACCCTTGTCGGTACGGTACTGACCTCGGGCGATATCCCTTGCGTCGACCGGTTCTAACGCTTCGATCACTTTCACCTTTTCATCGCGCACCGCGTTGGGCGCGAATTTCGACGGAGGCTCCATCGCCGTCAGACATAGAAGTTGTACCAGATGGTTCTGGATCATATCCCGCATCGCGCCGGATTGGTCGTAGTAGGCCCCGCGCCCTTCGACCCCGACGGTTTCAGCGACGGTGATCTGAACGTGGTCGACATGAGTGGCGTTCCACAGCGGCTCGAACAGGGAATTGGCAAAGCGCAAGGCCATCAGGTTCTGCACCGTTTCCTTGCCCAAATAATGGTCGATACGGTAAATCTGATGTTCCTCGAAACAGGCGCGCAGCCCTTCGTTTAGCGCCTTGGCCGAGGCCAGATCGTGCCCGAACGGTTTTTCCACGACGATCCGGCTGTCAGGCGTTGCCACGCCGTGGTCGTTCAGGCGTTGTGCAATCCCGGAAAACAGGCTGGGACCGACCGACAGGTAAAAGGCGCGCACCACGTCCGGGCGCAGCATTTTGGCTAGCTCTGGCCAGCCTTTGTTCCCCAGTGCATCCACCGAGACATATTCGACCTGTGCCAGAAACCGATCCAGCACATCCTTTTTGAACTCCGGCGCGAATTCCTTCATCGACGCGCGGACCTGATCTCGGAACGCGGCGCTGTCGATATCCGAGCGCGCGGTGCCGATCACCCGGGCCTCGGGCGGCATCTGGCCGACCTCGAAGCGATGATACAGGCCGGGCAGGATCTTGCGTTGTGCCAGATCTCCGGTCGCGCCAAACAGCACCAGATCGAAGGGATTAACCGGGATTACGCGTGAAACCATCGACAGGCTCCTTCAGAACTCACTGGGCTTACCAGCTATGTTATCGCTAACATTCACCGCCGAACTAATGAAATCCGACGCATAAATCAACACCGGATTTGAAATTAGTTTCAAAATCCCTGCCCGCTTAGCCCTGATTGCGCAGCCACTCCATGACGGCGGGGCGCACGGATTGTTCGCCCCGGTGCCGCGCATCTGCGATGATCTTGCGCAGAGATTGCAGATCAGCCCGTAACAGAACGCTTTTCACCGGCCCGATTGAGGCAGGCCGCATCGACAGCGACCGGATGCCCATCGCAGCAAGGCAAAGCGCTTCGACCGGTCGGCCGGCATCCTCACCGCAGAACGACAGTGGCGTGTTCGAGATGTTGCAGCGTTCAACGATGCGTTCAATGAAGCTGAGGAAGCTGACATTCAGCGTATCATAGCGGCGGCGCACCAGTTCGTTCTCGCGGTCAGCTGCAAAGAAGAACTGTTTCAGGTCATTGCCTCCGATCGAGACAAAATCCACCTCGTCAAAGAACTTCTGCGGCGCAAAAGCCAGCGAGGGCGTTTCCAGCATCGCTCCAACTTCGATCTTTTCCGGCAGGACGTGACCCAGACGCTTTTCGCGTTCAATGGTCTTGTTGACCTCCCACCTGGCATCACGGAATTCGTCAGCTTGTGCCACAAATGGGAACATGATCGTCAGCGGGCGGCCATTGGCAGCGCGCATCAAAGCCTGCAACTGCATCCGCATCACGCCGCGTTTGTCCAGCCCCACCCGAATTGCGCGCCAACCCAGCGCGGGGTTGGGTTCTTCCACGTGTTTCATGTAGGGCAGAACCTTGTCCGAACCGATGTCCAGCGTCCGGAACACCACGCGCTTTTCGCCCGCCGCGTCCAGAACCCGCTGATACTGCGTCACAAGCTCGGACCGTTTCGGCATCTGATTGCGGATCAGGAATTGCAACTCGGTCCGAAACAGGCCTACGCCCTCGGCCCCCGAATTGCCCAGCGAGGGCAAATCCGCCATCAGACCCGCATTCATCACCAGATTAATCCGCTCGCCATCACGGGTCACGCAAGGCGTTTCGCGGATCGAGGCATATCTCTCTTGCGCCTGCGCCTGCATGGCGATCTTGTCGCGGAAGGCAGTGACGACGGAATCTTCGGGGCGCAGATGGACGCTGCCGTTGTCACCGTCGACAAGGATGTGATCCCCGTTCAACGCCTCGGTCGTAATTCGGCCCACATGCACAACCAGCGGAATCGCCAAGGCCCGCGCCACAATCGTTGCGTGGCTTCCGACCGAGCCTTCTTCCAGCACAATCCCTTTCAGCGACCTGCCATATTCCAGCAAGTCTCCGGGCCCGATATTCCGAGCGATCAGGATCGGGTCAGGCGGCAAATCCGCGCCATTGGTGTTGCCTTGCCCGGTGAGAATACGCAGCAGACGGTTGCTGAGGTCGTCCAGATCAGCCAAACGTTCGCGCAGGTAGGGATCCGTTACTTGCCCCATCCGCACCCGGGCCTGCGATTGCTCCTTTTCGACAGCCGCCTCGGCGCTCAAGCCGCGAGCGATGTCTTCCTCCATCCGGCGCATCCAGCCCTTGGAATTCGCGAACATCCGGTAGGCTTCCAGCACCTGCAACTGCTCGGTATCGCCATCCTTTGATATCTCGAGCATCTTGTCGACGCCGACCCGCAATTCATCGACGGCCTCGGTCAGCCGCTCACGTTCGCGATGAGGGTCTTCGGCAATGGGGTTGGTGACCACCACGCGCGGCTCGTGCAACCAGACATGGCCCTCGGCCGAGCCTTCCTGCGCCGGGCCGCCGCTCAGCTGTACCGATTGCTGGTGTCGTGGCGACAGAGCCGCACCCTCACCCACAAAGGCACCCAGTTCGGTCATCTCGGCCAGCACCATGGCGACTACTTCCAGCGCATAGACCTCGTCCGCCGAGTATTCCCGCGCGTCGCGGGATTGGACCACCAGAACACCAAGTTTTTCACCCAGACGTTGGATCGGCACACCCAGGAAAGACGAGAATCTCTCTTCCCCGGTTTCAGGCATATAACGGAAACCCTTGGCGGCAGGCGCATTCGGTGTGTTCACGATCTTGCCGAACTTAGCTACACGACCCACAAGCCCCTCACCCATGCGCATTCGGGTCTTATGAACAGCCTCGGGTGACAACCCTTCGGTCGCGCAGAGCTCCAATGTGTCTTCATCGCGAAACAGATAGATCGAGCACACTTCGGCCCGGATACTATCGGCGATCAGGTGGGTGATCCGGTCAAGACGTTCCTGACCGGCGGCCTCGCTCGCCATCTCTTCGCGCAGCCGCCCAAGCAGCTTGCGGGATTCAGTTTCGGTACCGTCCGCCATGGCCCACCCAAATTAGTGCGTCAGGCAAGACCTTTGGCTGAAACGCTCAGGCCGCCTTGTCCAGTTCAAAGGCATCATGCAGTGCCTGAACCGCAAGTTCCATGTATTTCCTGTCCACAAGGACGGAAATTTTAATCTCGGAGGTTGTGATGACCTTGATGTTGATCCCCTCATCCGAGAGAATTTTGAACATCTTGGCCGCAACACCCGATTGGGACCGCATGCCGATGCCAACCACCGAAACCTTGCAGACGTCTTCGTCGGCGACCAGTTCGGCATAGTTCAACTCACCCGCGTCCTTGATCGCCAACAGCGCTTTCTCGGCGCGTGCCACCTGATCGGTCGGGCACGAGAACGTCATGTCGGTGCGTCCCTCGTCCGAGATGTTCTGCACGATCATGTCCACATTTACGCCCTCATCGCTGAGCGCGGTAAAGATGATCGAGGCGATGCCGGGGCGGTCTGCCACGGACACAACGGTCATCTTAGCTTCGTCGCGGGAATAGGCCACACCGGCCACAACATTGGATTCCATGATATCCTCCTCATCGACGACCAGCGTACCGGCCTCGTCGGATTGTTCTTCGAAACTTGAGAGAACGCGCAGTTTCACCTTGTAGCGCATCGCCAGCTCGACCGAGCGGGTTTGCAGCACCTTGGCCCCCAGCGAGGCCAATTCGAGCATTTCCTCGAACGAAATCTTGTCCAGCTTGCGCGCCTTTTCACAGATGCGCGGGTCGGTAGTATAGACGCCGTCCACATCCGTATAGATGTCGCAGCGCTCCGCACCAAAAGCTGCGGCAAAGGCCACCGCCGTCGTGTCCGATCCACCGCGACCCAGCGTGGTGATGCGGCCTTCGGGGCTGATGCCCTGGAACCCGGCGACGACGGCAACGCGCATGCCTTCGCCGAATTTCTGGTTCAGGTTCTCGGTCGGGATTTCCTCGATCCGGGCCTGGCTGTGGGCGCTGGTGGTCATCAGCGGCACCTGCCAGCCCTGCCAGCTGCGGGCGGGGATATCCATTTCCTGAAGCGTCAGCGCCATCAAGCCGGCGGTCACATTCTCGCCCGAGGATACAACCGCATCATATTCGCGCGCATCGAACAATGGAGAGGTCTCGTTCACCCAGCCTACCAACTCATTGGTTTTACCGGACATGGCCGAGACGATGACAATGACGTCATAGCCCTTTGCCACCTCGACGCCGATACGTTTCGCAGCGCGGCGGATGCGGTCCAGGTTGGCGACAGATGTGCCGCCGAATTTCATCACGAGTACGGGCATGGGGGCTGGTGTCTCCGCGCCTTGGAATTCAGATCCCGAGCGTCTTATGTCAGGGGGACCGCAAGGGCAAGTGTTCAAAACCTTTTCCACTGCGGTCTAACGGGTGCTTTACATCCCCCCACCACGGTGTCAGCTTGGCCCCGTTCCATTTGTGAAGAGGTTCCCCATGCCCCGCCTAGCCCTTGCTTTTGTCTTGTTGTCCACACCCGCTTTGGCTCAGCAAGCCTCGCTTGCCGCAACAGATGGGCAGAACGCGCTTGGAACCGTACCCTGTGCCACCAATGCGGGTGAACCGCTGCGCAGCTGCAACGCCGAGCTGCGCCATCGCGACGATGGACGGATAACTCTGGCAGTTGGCATGGGCAATGGCGAGGTACGCAACATCTATTTCGCCGACGGCATCCCAGAATCCACCGATTCCGCCGCGCGCCTCAGCTATGAGACGCAGGGAAACGTCATGGTGATCTTCGTTGACCCCGGCGAGGTCTACGAAATCCCCACGGCGGCGTTGGCCCCTCGGTAAACTTAGGATCAGTTGCTTTTGCGGCTGGGGATAAAGGGCAAGGGCGCGACAGGAACGCCGTCCTCAATCAGGGCCTTGGCCTCTTCGGGTTTGGCTTCACCATAGATAGCCCGTTCTGGGGCATCGCCCAAATGCATCTTGCGTGCTTCGGACGCGAAATCCTTACCCACGTAGTCCGAGTTTTCCTCGACCTTGCGCCGTAACTCGGACAGCGCCTTCTCAAGCTCGGCGGGTGGAACCGACATCTCGACCGGGTTTTCTTCCTTGGCGGGTGTCTCGCTGCGCGCCTCGACCTTTCGGGCTGGGCGCACACGCGGGGTCATGATCGCCTTTTCAACGCAAGCGTCGCCACAGATGGCACAGACCACCATGCCTGCCCCGGCAAGCTTGTCGTAAGCGGCGGCCGATTGGAACCAACTGTCAAACGCGTGGCCCTTGCTGCATTTCAAGGCGTATTGAATCATGATCCGTCCAGATTGCGATTGCCGAATAGATACTGACCATCAAAACAATGACAAGCCCCAGTCTGCAGATCAATGCGACTGCGTTGCCACCTGCCGTAACATTTGGGAGAGTTCAGGCTGATCCACCCGCGCTGCCGCTTCCTGCATCGAAAACCATGCGCGCTCACGATCACCGCATTCGGGATAGCGCTCCGATAAGGACACTACTATCAGCGGAAATACATCCACCAGGCAAAGGACCGCTCCTTTTTTGCGCCGCTGTTTTACGTGCGTGTACCGCCCGATCATCTCAGCCGAACAGACCCCACGCACGCCCGCTTCTTCCCAGGCTTCCTGCCGCGCTGCCTCGGACGAAGACATCCCCTTGATCAATCCGCCCTTGGGAATAATCCAGCGGCCCGACCTACTAGTTGTGATCAGCAAAACTTCGGGGGCGCCCGCACGTAAACGGTAACACAATGCGGCGGATTGTTGTCGAACCGGAATCCTGTCCGATTCCGGCGGTTGATACCGCCATAGCCTGCTCATGCCCTGTGCCCCTTTCAACACCTGCGACGCCCAAAGCTTTGGTTTTTGTACTTATTTAGAGGGTCGTCGCAGAACCACTACCATACTTGGCGAACTCCACCAAGCGTCACATGCGTGCGGCCAGTTTTCGCACAAGATCGTCATGCGGGATATCGGCATCACTGGCCAATCGGCGCAAACCGAAATGCACGCGGGCGATACGCTGGTAATAGCGTGTGTAGACATAATTCGTCCCACCCCCAGCAAGCGCCCCCAAAACAGGTACGGATTGCGCGGCGAGTTTTTGCCCCAGCACCACCGCCAGTTTCGGCGCGACGGTGGCGATCAGCTTTTGAAGGGCCGGTCCGGTCAACGTCATCCGAGCTGAAAAAAACCCGAAATCCGCACCATCGTCGAAGGACAGCGGACCCGCCGCGGACAGAACCTGCACACAATCGAATTTCACACCGTCTTCCGATGGGTCAAACCCTTCTCGTGCCGCAGCACCTTGTATGGCGCGCAACAGCATCGTGGTCGTTGCGGGCAATTCCACCAAAGAGGTCGACACTCCGCCCACACCGCCTGCTGCGCCCATGGCCGTGGTCACAGCCGTATTCACCCAAGGTCGTTGATCCGGCACCGCCCTGCGCGACCCTTCGGCGGCATGCATGGCCAGCCAAAGCGCCTGCTCGGTTGCGCCAGTCAACGCCTCTCGCACTGACGGGGGCAGTTGATCCAGCAAGGTTTCCGCAGATCCGCCCAGACTGTTGAGCAACCGAACACCCGGCCCACCCGCCGAGCGGTAGTACCCGGCCAGCCGGTCCAACTCTGCCTCGGCATCCAGTTTTTCGACAAGAACAACGTTCTGCATGCGTGCCCTCCTGTCCTAAAAAGATCGGCACTATGCCCCGTTTTTTCAATAGCTCATCGGTCCCAACGCGTTACAGGACCTTTGACATCCGTCCACGCGTCCAAGGCAAGCTCAGCCCCCAGAACCCGTTCGGGATTGGTGGGCGGCGGCATCTCAACTCCGGTCAGGCGGGCGAAGCCGAAACGACTGTAATAAGGTGCATCGCCCACCAGCATCACCCGCTCCCATCCTCTGATAAGACCTGCCTGCAAGCCCTCGTGTATGAGGAAACCGCCCAAGCCCTCCCCCTGATGGGTGGGGTGCACGGCCACCGGCCCCAGCAACAACGCATCGAAGGTCCCCACATGAACGGGCCAGAACCGGATCGCCCCCGCCAAAATGCCCTCACCATCTCGGGCCACTAGAGACAAGCCCTCAACCGGCGGAACATCATCGCGCAACCGGTACGAGGACAGCGCCTCGCGCCCAGGCGCAAAGCACAGGTCGTACAAAGCCTCGACCTCCCACCAATCGTCCGGGTCCTCCGGCTTGATCGTGAATTGCTGCACCCCTGCCCTCTTTTCCTTGCTGGAATTCGCCCTAGCACTTCGTTACGCCTTGGGCAAACGCTTGGAGTTCATATGTTCTATCGCCCCGAAGACGGCCACGGCCTGCCGCATAACCCTTTCAACGCCATCATAACCCCGCGCCCGATTGGCTGGATCTCTTCCCGCGACGGCGATGGGATCAACAATCTGGCGCCGTACTCCTTCTTCAACGGGGTCGCGTATACACCGCCACAGGTGATGTTTGCCACGACCGGGACGAAACCCGACCAAGACGGCGGCAAAGACAGTCTCGCCAATATCGAAGCAACAGGCGTTTTCTGCGTCAACGTTGTCGCCCATGCGCATCGTGATGCGATGAACGCCAGCTCTGCCGGGTTACCAAAACATGTGGATGAATTCGGCCACGCAGGTTTGACTGCAGTGGAGTGCGAGACGATCCCATGTGCTAGGGTTCAAGACGCGCCCGCCGCCCTGGAATGCAAGCTGACCCAGATCGTCACACTGCCCGGCGCGGCGAACCGCGTTGTTTTCGGCGAAGTCACCGGTGTCCACCTGCGCGATGACTGTTTGAAGGATGGCAAGTTCGACGTCACGGCGTTTCAGCCACTGGCGCGGCTCGGATACCGCGACTATTCGGTGGTTACTGAACTATTCTCACTCAACCGCCCGGATGACTGAGCGTATAGGGGGCGCTGCCCCCGCCGCCTATTCGGCGACTCCCCCGGGATATTAATAGCCAGATGAAGCAGGGGATCCTCCGTTCATCTGGCCCCAAATATCCCGGAGCGCGAGGCGGAGCCTCGCTAAATCCTCAGTGACCGCCCAGAATGCCGGTGCGAACTGAATAATCGACCGCGATTTCATAATCAGGGTCATCGTCGCTATCGACCATAAGGTGACCGGCTTTGTTCAGCAGCTTGTGGCAATCTCGACTCAGGTGGCGCAGCATCACGCGTTTACCGGCCGCTTCGTATTTGCCAGCGATGTTTTCGATCGCCTGTAGGGCAGATTGATCGACCACACGGCTTTCGGCGAAATCCACTATGACGGTCTCGGGATCATTCGGGACATCGAAAAGTTCGACAAATCCGTCAGAAGAACCAAAGAACAGAGGGCCTTGGATTTCGTAAACTTTCGCACCTTTCTCTGTTTCAGAATCCCGCGTAATCGCATGGATGCGCTTGGCGTTGTTCCAGGCATAGGCCAGAGCCGAGACGATGACGCCGACGACAACTGCAACCGCAAGGTCCTCCATCACCGTAACAACCGTCACCAGCACGATGACGAACGCATCCATCAGGGGCACTTTGCGCATGATGTTGAACGAGTTCCAAGCGAAGGTACCGATGACCACCATGAACATCACGCCGACCAATGCGGCCAGCGGAATCTGCTCGATCAGCGGGGACGCGAAAAGGATGAAAATCAACAAAAACAAGGCTGCCGCGATGCCAGCGATTCGAGTTCGACCACCGGATTTCACGTTGATCATCGACTGGCCGATCATCGCGCAACCGCCCATGCCACCGAAGAACCCGGTAGCGACGTTGGACACGCCTTGCGCGATGCATTCCTGTGACGCTCCGCCCCGTTTGCCCGTGATTTCACCCACAAGATTCAGGGTCAGCAGCGATTCAATCAGGCCGATGGCGGCCAGAATGACGGCGTAGGGCAGGATGATTTCAATGGTTTCCCAGGTCAGCGGCACCATCGGAATGTGGAAAGGCGGCAGGCCGCCTTCGATCGAGGCCAGATCGCCTACGCGCGGTACATCCAGGCCAAAGCCGATCACCAGCGCGGCAACAACGACAATCCCGGCCAGAGGGGCCGGAACAACACGCGTGATGCGCGGCATGACCCAAATCACCGCCATGGTCAGCGCGACCAGGCCCAGCATGGTGTAAAGCTGCAGACCCGAAAGCCACTCACCTCCGCCCATGCCGTGGCCGGTGTTCTCCATTGTGCCCGGAACCTTGAACTGCCCAAGCTGCGCCAGAAAGATCACGATCGCCAGCCCGTTTACAAAGCCCAACATCACCGGATGCGGCACCAAGCGGATAAACCGGCCCCAATGCATGGCCCCGGCAATCACTTGCAGGATGCCCATCAGAACCACGGTCGCAAACAGGTATTCCACGCCATGCTCCGCCACCAGCGCCACCATCACAACCGCCAAGGCCCCGGTCGCACCCGAGATCATTCCCGGACGCCCGCCGATCAGCGCCGTGATCAGGCCGACCATGAAGGCAGCATAGAGGCCAACCAACGGATGCACGCCTGCGACAAAGGCAAATGCCACCGCTTCGGGCACCAGCGCAAGGGCCACGGTCAGGCCAGACAGCAGTTCGATCCGCAAACGGGACGGTGTCAGCCCTTCATCCGGCACCCAACGCAGGTCGGGTTTGGCAATACGGTTGGCAAAGCTTGCCAGCATGGCTCGGGGCATGGAATGTCCTGTCGGTTGATCTGCGCGCGAAAGGGGCCTTCTACCTGTCATCCGCTCTCTGAGCCACCGCATCAGGCGGGAGGCTGCTATGCACGGGGCGCATAGCCGGTATCTCACAAAGTCGTGAGTTGAACCTGCCACACCGGGGGCACACCTTTGCGCCATGCGATGGCTGATCTTGTTTCTTCTGACCCCTATTGCTGCCTTGGCGCAGGATTTGCAGGGCAATGACACTGCCAGCAACTGGCGTGTGACCCATTATGAAACCTACGGGGTCTGGAATTCCATCTGCGATGAGCGCAAGGAATACGGGGCGCTCAAGCAACGCTGTTACATTCGCCGGGCCGAGGTGTTTTCGCTGCGCCCGAAATTTGGAGCACAGTTCATCTTTATCACCCCTGCCCCGGATGGCGTGGAGATCGAGTTCGGTATCGAGCCCGGCACGTTGTTCTGGCCATCCGGCTTTCGGATCGATGGAAAGGACGGAGCGGTTTGGCGCACGCGCAGACCTGGATGTCTGACCGGGTTGAGCTGCACGTTTGACGGCATCGGTGCGGATGAGATCGTTGAAGCCATGCTGAAGGGCGAGGCCTATCGGTTCGAATTCCGCGACAGGCATGGGCAGGCACAGGACCTAACATGGCCATTGCAGGAATTCAGCGTCGCTTGGGCGGATTTCCAACAACAGGCGCAGGCGCGCAATCTGTTGACGTCACAATAAGCCGCATTGCCCCTTGTAAGCCGTCGTCGCTCGGCGCACAAATCCTTCAACTCGCACAACAACTCGGAGAAAGCACGTGACCCAGACCAAGATAGCCGTCATCGGCGGATCAGGCATCTACGACATTGACGGGTTGGAAAATGCAGAATGGATCACTGTCGAGACGCCCTGGGGAGACCCTTCAGACCAGATCCTGACCGGGTCATTGGACGGTGTTGCAATGGCGTTCCTGCCCCGCCATGGGCGCGGCCACGTGCACTCTCCGACCGAGGTACCCTATCGCGCCAATATCGACGCGTTGAAACGGCTGGGTGTCACCGATGTGATCTCGGTCTCTGCCTGCGGGTCGTTTCGCGATCATATGGCACCGGGGGACTTCGTGATCGTAGATCAGTTCATCGACCGGACCTTTGCGCGCGAGAAAAGCTTTTTCGGCACCGGTTGCGTGGCGCATGTCAGCGTGGCCCATCCAACCTGCCCGCGCCTGTCGGATGCGTGTGAAACCGCAGGCAAGGCCGCCGGGATCAATATCCACCGCGGTGGCACCTATCTGGCGATGGAAGGCCCGCAATTCTCATCGCTGGCGGAATCCAAAATGTACCGCGAACACTGGGGCTGTGACGTGATCGGCATGACCAACATGCCTGAGGCCAAGCTCGCCCGCGAGGCCGAGCTGTGCTACGCCTCAATCGCGATGGTCACGGATTACGACAGTTGGCACCCTGACCACGGCGAGGTTGACGTCACCGCCATTATCGCCACCCTGACCGGCAACGCGGAAAAAGGCAGGGCCCTGGTCAAAGGGTTGCCCGTGCTTTTGGGGGCAGACCGTGCCCCCTGCCCGCATGGATGTGACCGTGCGTTGGAATACGCCATTCTGACAGCACCGGAAAAACGTGACCCGGCCCTGCTGGCCAAACTGGATGCGGTGGCCGGGCGGATCCTTTGACCGCTAATTGATCAGCGCCTGTTGTACTTGATCCCATAGGCCGTGGGACCAGAGGTCGTTATGCATACCGTCGGGAATGATGAAAAGCTGCGCGTTGTCTCCGGCCATTTCGGCCAGAGACTGCCCGTGGTGGACCGGGATGGTCGTGTCCGCCGTGCCGTGGAAGATCAGCGTTGGCACGCTGACTTGATCAATCAGGTCGCGGGTTGCGAATTGGTCCTTCATAAGGGCTGAGACCGGCAGGAACGGATAACGTTCAGCTGCGACATCGACCGTTGCGGTGAACGGTGCCTCCAACACCAACAGGCGTGCATCAGGGCGCTGCGCGGCCACGGCGGCGGCAACGCCGGTCCCAAGGCTTTGCCCATGCAGAACGACCGTGTGACCCGCTGCAGCAAGGCGGTCATACATCTGGATCCCATCGCCGATCAGCGCCGGTTCAGAGGGCGTGCCCTCACTACCCGGAAAGCCGCGATAGCTGGGGGCGAACAGGCCGAAACCACTGTTGAGGATTTCACGCATCCGATCTGCGCGATCCCCCAGGCTGCCGGATTGACCATGGAAAAACAGCACTGTAGGCGCGCCTTCTGTGGCCGGAGGAGCCGTCCAAACAGCCAGCTGGGTACCATCGGCCATGGGCAGTGAAAGCACCTCGACATCCGCCAGACCGACCGTAGCCGGCGCAGGTAGCGTCTCGCCCGGTTTGAACAACAGCGATTGTTGGTTGGCGTACATATACCCAAGGATCGCGGCATAGACAGCAGCACAGATCGCAACCAACAAGATCAGCGCCCTTTTGAGCCGCGCGCTTGTGAGTACATGCCCCGTGTTGTGCGGATGATCCGTTTGCACCTGTGCCATAGGCCTCCTCCCGGTTGAAATCTGCCTGTTCATAGACTGGGAACCCTGCCCTGTGTTTCAAGGCGCGACCGCGCGGTTTAATGCAATCTTCAGACTGTTGCGGAAATACCGCCCTGTGCGCGGGTTGGATAGGGTCAAGGTTGAAAACAAGCGCAGCCGCTCGCGATTTGTTTACAGGGTGCAGCCGCACTTGCGCCACAAAGACCCAGCAGAACCGCAGGCGACAACTATGAGGACAAGCATGAAACGGTTAGAGGCACTGGACGCAGCCCGGTTTTTGGCGTTCTGCGGTATGGTGTTGGTTAATTTCCGGATCGCGGCGCAGGTTGCGCCAGATGGCGGCTGGGCGACGGCTCTGGTCGATGCGCTGGAGGGGCGTGCAGCGGCCTTGTTCGTGATCCTGGCCGGGATCGGCGTCAGCCTGTCACACATCGCGGCCCCTCTGCTGCTGCGGCGTGCTTTGTTCCTTTTTGGATTGGGGCTGATCAACATGAACGTGTTTGACGCCGACATCCTGCATTTCTACGCATTGTATTTTGTGGTCGGCGCAGCGTTTTTGACCGCCTCGGCGCGAAGCCTTTGGTTGGGCGCTCTGGGTATCGTCGGATTGGCTGTACTGGCCAATCTGACCTTCGACTACAGCAATGGATGGAACTGGGCGACCCTGACGTATTACGACCTCTGGACCTTACCCGGTTTTCTGCGCAACGCGGTCTTCAACGGCTGGCATCCGGTTTTGCCATGGGCTGCGTTCCTGCTGATTGGCATGGCAATTGGGCGGTCAGAACTCCACACGATCTGTATCCAACACCGCCTGATCATGTGGGGGTTCGGCGCAGCCGTGCTTGCAATGTTTCCTTCGATGCTGGTCAAGGACCCTGACCTGGTCGCCTACCTCGGCACCGAATCCATTCCGCCCGGACCATTCTATATCCTCGCCGGAACCGGATCGGCCTGCGTGGTGATCGGGCTGCTGCTGAAACTGTGGCCAAAGCTCAAACGCTTGGGCGCCGCATCAGCTTTGACAGCGCCGGGGCGGATCAGCCTGACACTGTATGTCGCGCATATCCTGATCGGTATGGGCGCGCTAGAGGAAGCAGATCTGCTGGACGGCTCTCTCTCCCCCGCTCAGATTGTCTTCTATGCGCTGGGCTTTTGCATACTGTCTTCACTGGCGGGCCTGCTTTGGTCGCGTTGGTTCACGCGTGGACCGCTTGAGGGCCTGATGCGTCGCATGACGCAGCCACGTGCGGCTTGACCTTCTCGGTATCGCAGGGCTTTCTGGCGGTACTATTCTGACAGGAGCCCCCATGTCCCTTGATCTCTGGCTGGCCTTTGTGGCTGCCTCGACTGCACTGTTGCTGATCCCCGGACCGACCGTCCTGCTGGTGCTAAGTTATGCTCTGTCGAAAGGACGCAGCGTTGCCGTGGCCTCGGCCACTGGCGTTGCCGTTGGAGATCTGATCGCCATGACCGCGTCTTTGCTGGGCTTAGGCGCACTGGTGCTGGCCTCCGCCACCTTGTTTTCGGTCCTGAAATGGGTGGGGGCAGCCTATCTGATCTGGCTTGGCATCAAATTGCTGCGCAGCGCCCCATCCGGTGGGTTGAGCACCGTCGAGACCAGCCGGGACGTCACTGCCCGCAGCGTGTTCGGTCACGCAGCAGCCGTGACGGCGCTTAACCCGAAATCCATTGCCTTTTTCATTGCGTTCGTGCCGCAATTCCTGCGCCCCTCGGACCCTCTGGGCCCGCAATTCATCATCCTGATCGCCACATTCGTCGGACTCGCTTGGCTGAACGCGCTAGCCTATGCGCTGCTGGCAGATCGGCTGCGGGTGATGATCGGACGAGCGGGCGTGATCACTGCCATGACCCGGTTCGGAGGGCTGGCCCTGATCGGAATGGGTGTCGCGACTGCGGTTTTGCGCCGTCCAGCCTAGTCTTCGGCGTTTTCCTTCATGAAGCCGCGTATGAACCGCCGAATTTCGCGGGCGGCCGAAGTGTCCAACTCTTTGCACAGTTCGACAAAAGCGTCCCGCTCATCCTTGTCCAGACGCAGGACCAACTGACTGTTTTTCTTGGTAGAACCCTTACCGTCTTTCTTGGCCACGCTGCACATCCCTGACAAAGTCTTGATTCTTCCCGAGATGCATTGTATATACATCGCATAGAAATTGTAGTTATCGAGCACCTAACAATAAATAAGGAATATGGCAATGAACCTTCATGCTGCTCAGGCATTTCTTTTGCAAGACCAGCGCAACTGGCGCAAACCTCACCTAGCTTGGCTGCCCTCGGCGCTGTATCGCTATAAAAGCTTCCCGACCATTCTTGCGGGACGTCATAAATAAACACTCTCAATCAATCCTTGCATGACCGACCCCAATGGGCCAAACAGCCCAGCGTGTTTTGACGCCAAAGGGGTCCTACCATGTCCAGAAACAAAACGGTCAAGGATTACATCCGAACCATCGTCGATTTCCCCCATGAAGGGATCATGTTCCGGGACGTGACAACGCTGTTCGCCGACCCGCGCGGGTTTCGCATGGCGATTGATCAGATGCTGCACCCTTATGCAGGCGAGCGGATTGACAAGGTTGTGGGACTTGAGGCCCGCGGCTTCATTCTGGGCGGCGCGATTGCCCACCAACTGAGTGTCGGGTTCGTCCCGATCCGCAAAAAGGGCAAGCTACCCGGCACGACGATCAGCCAAGACTACAAGCTGGAATATGGTGAGGCTATCGTTGAGATCCACGACGACGCGATCCAGCCCGGCGAAAAAATCCTGGTGGTCGATGATCTGCTGGCCACCGGGGGCACAGCTGCCGCCGGGATCAAACTGATCGAGAGATTGGGCGGTGAGATCATCTCTTGCGCGTTCATCATCGACCTACCCGACCTTGGCGGTCGCAAATTGCTGGAGGAGATGGACATGGATGTGCATGTCCTGTGCGAATTCGAAGGTCTCTGACTGCAAACTGATCACAAAGCTGTGAGTTGAAAATTCGTTCTACGCTGGCTTAGCGCAGAGTTTGGCGGCTTCAAGTCAAAGTCATCAACATATTCAGTGATCCTGTTTTGAATAGCGCGCGTACCCCTGTTGATGCCACCAAGGGCATCCCAACAAGGGAACCTTTTATCATGTTTCGCAAATTCGCAATTGCCGGCGTGTCCGGCGCCCTGATCGCCACCGCTGCTTTAGCCGGAGCCAAGAAAGACATTGTGGATACCGCTGTCGGCGCGGGCAGCTTTGAGACTCTGGTCGCTGCTGTTCAGGCCGCCGAGTTGGTGGATACTTTGAAAGGTGAAGGTCCATTTACGGTCTTCGCCCCGACTGACGAAGCCTTCGCAGCCCTGCCTGAAGGGACCGTTGAGTCTCTGCTCAAGCCCGAAAACAAAGATCAACTGGTCGCTGTTCTGACCTATCACGTGGTACCGGGCAAAGTGATGTCGGGTGATCTGTCCGACGATATGAAGGCTGCGACCGTGCAAGGCGGCGACGTGACAATCGATCTGGACAACGGCGTGATGGTAAATGACGCCTCAGTCGTTCAGGCCGATATCGAAACGACGAATGGCGTGATCCACGTTATCGACAAAGTGATCCTGCCATCCTCGTAAAACGGCGCGCGGCTCGGGGGTACCCGGGCCGCACTTATACCGACAAAACAGCCCCGGGGTTCATGATCCCCTTGGGATCAAGCACAGACTTGATCGCCCGCATTGCAGCCAGCTTGGCCGGATCGCCGTAGCGTTCCAGATCATCTGTCTTCAGCCGTCCAATCCCATGCTCTGCGCTGACCGATCCACCGAACTTGTGCACAAGATCGTGGATGGCACGCTTGATCAGGGCCCGCTGCACATCGAAATCAGAGCGATTACGCCCTGCCGGGGGAAACACGTTGTAGTGAAGATTACCGTCCCCCAGATGACCGAAACAGTTGATGCGAAACGGCCCCAACGTGGCAACAACCTCTGCCCCCTGTCGGATAAACGCGGGGATTTCCGAGATCGGCACTGAGATATCATGGCTCGAAACTGAGCCGATCAGCCGGTTCGCCTCGGGGATTCGCTCGCGCACAGCCCAAAGATCAGCCCGCTGCGCCTCGCTTTGCGCGATCACGGCATCCCGGACCAAACCCCTTGCCTCAGACGCTGAATAGAGCGTCTCAAGTGCCTCCTGAGGTGCGATATCGCCGAACAACCCAATCTCGATCAATACGGACCATTCCGGCGGGGATGCAAATGGCTGACGTACATCCGGCAGCACCTCGGACAGAAAGTGCAGCCCCTGCCTGTGGATCAGTTCGAACGTGCTGACACCGTCCCCCAGCTGATCCCGCGCCAGGGCCAACAAATCAATGGCAGCTTCGGGCGACGGGACCTGCACCATCGCCGTTCCAACCCCAGCAGGACACGGCGACAGCTTAAGCGATGCCGCGGTGATGATCCCCAACGTTCCCTCAGACCCGATCAGCAAATTGCGCAGGTCATAACCGGTATTGTCCTTGCGCAACCGGCTGAGCCCATGCCAGATCTCCCCATTGGGCAGAACCGCCTCAAGCCCCAGGCAAAGATCGCGTGCATTGCCATAGCGCAGGACGTTGACCCCACCCGCATTGGTCGCAAGGTTGCCGCCAATCCGGCACGACCCTTCCGCGGCCAGAGACAGAGGAAACAAGCGGATTGCTTGCCGGGCAACCGCTTGAATATCAGCCAGAACGGCTCCGGCCTCGGCAATCAGAATATTCTCGGTCGGATAAACCGCGCGGATAGCTGTCATCCGCTCCAACGAGATCAACAGCGGCGCAGGCCCATCAGGCATCACCTGCCCACCGACCAGCCCGGTTCCGCCCCCATAAGGCACAACCGGTATCGACGCCGCAGACGCCAACCGTATCAGCGCCGCGACCTCTTCCGTTCGACGCGGGGCCGCGACAAGACCGACCTGTCCTGAAAATCTGCGGCGCGGCTCCTCTGCATATCGCAGCTCGGGAACACGTAAAACGTCATCGCCCAGAGAGTCGCGGATGGATTGAGCAAAGGTTTGGTTAGCAGGATTCAGTCTCATAGGCATTCCTTGACCAACTCCGCCGGACCCGGCAAGCCCTATTCAAGCTCGATCAGATATTGAGGCTCCAGCACCACCACCGTCGGCCGATCCGGCAATGTGCGCAGCGACACAGTCAATTCCGAGATACCATCCCGCTCAACCGGGAACTCATCCCGGATATCGACCAGAAACCGGTCCAGCGAAAAGCCCGAAAACCAATGCATCGGAATAATGACCGAGCTTTTCAACCGCTTCAGCACCTCAATCATCTCGGGCAGAGGCATGGTCGTGCCCCCATCTACCGCGGCCATGACCACGTCCAGCCGCCCCAAGGCTGCGAATTGTTCGTCCGACGGGACATGATGCAAATGCCCCAGATGGCCAATGCACAGCCCCTCGATTTCGAAAACAAAGATAGAGTTTCCGCGCTCCTCAACCCCGCCATAGACCGAACGAATGTCGGTCGAGACATTGCGCACCAGCATCTCACCCAAATCCAGATGATGCTCGATCCCCTGCCCGAACTCCCCCCAACCGGGCAAGACATGCGGAATCGCCGGGTCGGGATGCGCCGTCCAATGGGTGCTATGAGCATGGTTCATCGTGACCACATCCGGGATCAGATCGGCACTGCCAATAAACCCTGTGAAATCCGTCACCGCATTCAACCCGCCCCGCGTCTGAATCAGAAACGAGGCATGGGCGACATAGCTGATCCGCACCGAAAACTGCGGCACCGGGTCCGTCCAGGCGGCTTTGTGAACATACTCAATTCCAGGTGCGGCATCCGCAATGGCAATACAATGGCTTGGCCGCCGCTCCTGCGCCGCAGCCCCACCCGAAATCACCAACAATATCGCAACCACCCAGCGCATAACCCGATACTAGCGCAGATGCGCCGCAAGTCATGCCCCTTGTTCTTCTGTTCAAAAATACCTCGGGGGAGGCGCGGCTTGCCGCGACGGGGGCAGAGCCCCCTAGCCCGCGTCGGTCCTGCCGCGACGGTCCGACCGCAGGCACGCATACAGAACATGCGTCCGCCAACGTCCATTGATCTGCAAATAGGATTGCGCCACGCCCTCATATTTGAAGGCTGACCGCTCCAGCAACCCGCGCGAGGGCTTGTTTTCGGGCAAACACGCCGCCTCGATCCGGCTCAGATCCAAGCGCGTAAAGGCATGATGCACAACTGCCCCGATCGCCTCGCGCATATAGCCGTTCCGCGCATAGGCCTGCCCGGTCCAATACCCCAGCGTTCCCGCCTGCGCAGGACCCCGCCGAATATTGTCCAGCGTGATCGCGCCGACCAGCCGGTCATCCTCGCGCCGGAACAGAAACAGCGGTATCGCCGTCCCGCTCGCGACCGAGCGCTGCGCCCAATAAACCCGGTTGGTAAAAGACTTGCGGCTTAGGTGGTCCTTGGCCCAGATCGGCTCCCACGGAGTGAGAAACTCTTTTGAGGCCCGCCGCAGCGCCGCCCAGTCGTTGAAATCGGAATGCACCGGCGGGCGCAGGCTGAGGCGCGCTGTCTCAAGTTTCAGCTTGCGTCGGCCCAGAAGCATCACGCCGCGCGCCTCTCCTGCAATTCCGCCAATGTGGGCGCGCCCGAGACCGGACCATACAGCGCCAGCGCCGCCGGGGCCTGTATCGCCATGGTTTCGGCAAAGGCACGCACGTCCTCGGTGCTGACCGCATCAATCTTGGCCACGGTATCTTCAAGCGAGGGCACCCGGCCCCAAATCTGCACCAACCGCGCCAGACGCTCAGCCCGGTTCGAGGGGCTTTCAAGCCCCATCAGCATTCCGGCCTTCATCTGCGCACGCGCACGGGCGACCTCTTCGGGGCTCATATCTTCGGCAGCGCGCTTCATCTCGTCGATTGTGATCGTCGCCAGCTCGCCTATCTGATCGGCTGACGTACCTGCATAGATCGTGGTCGTTCCGGTATCCGCATAGGCCCCGGTTTGCGCAAAGATCGTATAGCAGAGCCCGCGTGTCTCGCGCACCTCCTGGAACAAGCGCGATGACATACCCCCACCCAAAGCGGTCGAGTAAATCTGCGCGGTATAGATCGCATCATCACGGTAGCCGGGGCTTTCCAACGCCAGCGCAAAATGCGCCTGTTCTAGCTCTTTCTCCTGTCGCGCTTCGCCGCCGGTGAACTTCGCGGCTTCTGCAATCAACCCCTTGCGCGGTTGCAGATGGCCAAACATCTCTTCGGCCATTTTCATCAGCGCGTCATGATCCACGGCGCCAGCCGCAGATAGGATCATCTGCTCAGGGCCATAGTGTTCAGCCACGAAACCCGACAAGTCCTCGCGCGAAAACGCGCTGACCCGTTCGGACGGTCCCAGAATGGTACGGCCCAGAGGTTGGTCGTGATAGCTCTGCTCTTGCAGCCAATCGAAAATCACGTCGTCGGGCGTGTCATAAGCCTGACCGATCTCTTGCAGGATCACGCCGCGCTCGACCTCGATCTCGCGCGGGTCGAAGATGGGGTTCAGAACGATGTCGCCGATCACGTCCATCGCCAGCGCTACGTCATCTTGCAGAACACGCGCATAATAGGCCGTCACCTCGCGCGAGGTGTAGGCGTTGATATAGCCGCCCACATCCTCGATCGCCTCGGCGATTTGCAAAGCCGAACGTCGCTCGGTTCCCTTGAACGCCATATGCTCAAGGAAATGCGCAATGCCGTTCTGTTCGATCCGCTCGTTCCGCGCACCCGCGGTCACCCAGATGCCGATGGCCGCAGATTGCAGCCCCGGCATGTTCTCACTGACGATCCGAAATCCGTTCTTCAGCTGGTCTTGTCTGACAGTCACTCGGCGATATGCCCTTTGATATGATCCTCGAGGGCACCCAGATCATTGGCAATCCGTGTCACCCGTTCCGGACGTTCATACAGATCAGACATGCGGGATGGAAGAGGCGGATGTTCCCCGCTTGCCTTCTCGACCGCTGCCGGGAATTTCGCCGGGTGGGCGGTGGCCAGAGTGATCATCGGAACCGCCACTGCGCGTTGTTCTTCGGCGACCTTAATTCCAACGGCAGTGTGCGGGCAGACCAGTTCGGCACTGTGGGCCAGCGTGTGTTTGATTGTCGTCAGCGTTTCATCCTCGGACACACGTCCCGAGTCGAAGCTTTCGCGCAGGGCCTCCATCGCGCCCTGACTGACGTTGAAACCCCCGCGTTTCAACTCATCCATCAACTGCGCCACGGCGCTGCCATCCTCGCCATATGCGTAGTAAAGCGCCCGTTCAAAGTTCGAGCTGACCTGAATGTCCATCGACGGGCTGATCGACGGGATAGTGTCGCCCTTGAAATACCCCTCGCCCGACAGGCAGCGATGCAGGATGTCGTTCTGGTTGGTCGCCACAACCAGACGATCAATGGGCAGCCCCATGCGTTTGGCCAGATAGCCCGCGAAGATATCGCCAAAATTGCCGGTGGGCACGGTAAAGCTGACCTTGCGATGCGGTGCCCCCACACTGACAGCCGCCGAGAAGTAATACACGATCTGCGCCAGCACCCGCGCAAAGTTGATCGAGTTCACCCCGGCCAGCTTCACCCCGTCGCGGAAATCGAAATCGTTGAACATATCTTTCAGCGCGGCCTGACAATCGTCAAAATCGCCATCCACGGCCAGCGCATGCACGTTGCTGTCGGCGGGCGTCGTCATCTGACGGCGCTGCACCTCAGAGACACGACCATGGGGGAACAGAATGAACACATCCACCGCGTCCAGCCCCCGGAACGCCTCAATCGCGGCCGAGCCTGTATCGCCACTGGTCGCCCCCACGATGGTCACACGATCATTGCGCCGCTTCAGCGCAACCTGGAACAGCTGGCCGATCAGCTGCATGGCAAAGTCCTTGAAGGCCAGCGTAGGGCCATGGAACAGTTCCAGCAGGAAGTGGTTCTCGTTCAGCTGCTTCAAGGGCGCGCGGGCGTCATGGCCGAAGCCTTCGTAAGCACGGGTGATGATGTCCTTGAACTCTTGCTCGGTGAACGAGCCGCTGACATAGGGCCACATCACACGGAACGCGATCTCTTCATAGGGCAGACCGGCCAGAGCGGCGATCTCATTATGGCTCATCACCGGAATCTCAGCGGGCAGGTACAAACCGCCATCGCGGGCAAGGCCGGTCAGCATCGCCTCTTCAAAGGTCAGTTCCGGCGCTTGGCCACGGGTCGAGATATATTTCATTGCTCTTCACTCTGTGCAGGGGCGCGGTTGCGCCACAGGAAATAACCGGTCATTGCGGCCCAGACCAGAGCCAGACCAAACCATGTGATTGCATATTGTAGGTGATCGTTTGGAATTCCCGCTGTATCGACCGGCAGAGGCGTGATGCCGGGGTCGGTTTCCGACCGCGCGATCAGCAGGATCGGTTCGGCTCCAAGCACGGCGGCCAGATTGGGCACATCGCGGGCAAACCAGATGTTGTCGTCAATATCGGGTTCGGGCGTGTAGCTGTCGATCTCATCCGGCCAATGCAGGTTGCCGGTTACGGTCATTGGCCCGGTCAGTCGCTCGACCAGTTTCGCCGTGGTGGGCACAAAGCCGCGATCCACCAAAATAGTCCGATCCTCGGTGCTGAACGACTGGATGATCCGATAGCCCGCCCCGACCTGCTTGACCGAGACCAGAACGTGGATCTCCCACGGCTCCATATCGCCCGAGATTGTCACCGGCAGGTATTTGTCGGTGTCTTCGGAAACGCTCGGCGGCAGGTCCACAGGATCTGCTGCTATGCGCGAGTCGATCTCGGCCAGAACGCCTTCTTTCCAGGCCAAACGCTGCACCTGCCAGACGCCCAGCGACAGCAGCACGCCCAGACCGGCAAGCCCGAAGATCAGCAGGAACAAAATGCGGCGCATAGTCAGGTGAAACCTTGTTACAGAAACCGGCGTCTTGTTAAGGGCAGCGTAATCCCGATTGCAACCACGCAATTGTATGGGGCGCAATCTTGCGCCCCCGATCGAGAAAAAGCCGCCCCTCGGGGCGGCTTTTGCAATTTACCTATCTGAGCGGATCAGAACAGCGGAGCCTGACCCCAGATATAAACGGCAAAGAAAAGGAACAGCCAGACGACGTCCACAAAGTGCCAGTACCAAGCGGCGGCCTCAAATCCCACGTGTTTTTCAGGTGTGAAATCGCCCTTCAGTGCTCGGATCAGGCAGACACTCAAGAAGATCGTCCCGATGATCACATGCGCGCCGTGGAAACCGGTTGCCATGAAGAAGTTCGAATAGAACTGGTCGCCACCGAATTCCCAGCCTTCATGCGCCAGCAGCTCATAATACTCGAACGCCTGCAAGCCGGTGAACGCAATACCCAGCACAATACCGATAGCCAGACCCTGCACCAACGCCTTGCGGTCGTTGTTGTGAACCAGAGCGTGGTGCGCCCATGTGATCGCACAACCCGACAGCAACAGGACCAAGGTGTTGATCAGCGGCAGGTGGAACGGGTCAACCGCATGGATATCGGGCTGGATGTACTCGGTTCCGGCATAGTCGTACATCGGATACATGCGATGTTTGAAGAACGACCAGAACCAGGCAAAAAAGAACATCACTTCGGACATCACGAACAGGATGAAGCCATAGCGCAGGCCGATGCGCACCACCGGCGTGTGGTCGCCCGCGCGGCTTTCGGCCACCACTTCGGACCACCAAGCGAACATGGTGTATAGAACGGCAACCAGACCCATCCAGAACATGAACGACGTGACGCCGTGCATCCACAGGACGGCTCCGAACAGCATCACAAAGCCGCCAACGGCGCCGATCAGCGGCCAGATCGACGGGGCCAGAATGTGATAATCGTGGTTTTTAGCGTGTGCCATCAGCGTCCCTCACCTAAAGGCATTAGTTCGTGTTTGTATCAGCCTGCGCATCAAGGGCGGCATAGCCCTCGGGCAGGTCAATTTCGTAGAATGTATACGACAGCGTGATCGTATGCACATATTTCGCTTCCAGATCCTCGACCATCTCAGGATCGACGAAAAAGCTTACCGGCATCTGAACCCGCTCGCCGGGCTGCAGGACCTGTTCTTCAAAGCAGAAACAGGCGATTTTCTGGAAATAGCCGCCGGCCGAATAGGGCGCGACATTGTAGGATGCCTGCCCCGCAATTGGTCGGTCCGTCGGGTTATAAGCCTCGTAAAAGGCCAACCCGTTCTCACCGATGCGTACTTCCATCTCACGTTCGACCGGTTTGAACTCCCACGCCATGTCCTTGGCCTTTGACGCGTCGAAGCGGACGGTGACGGTGCGGTCGAGAATATCCTCGGGCGCGGCTTCAGCCACACCTGTGGTGCCGCCAAACCCGGTGACGCGGCAGAACCAGTCATAAAACGGCACCGCAGCCCAGGCGAGGCTGCCCATCAGCACCACGACGCCCACAGTTTGAACAACCGTCTTTTGAGGACCAGACAGCGCCATCAGTTCTGTACCTCTTGCTTCGCCATGTTGAAATCGGTGCCCGAGACTTTGACGATCGTCAGACCGAAAATTATCACGATGAACGCCGCCAGCGTCAGGCCTACGCCCAGATTGCGACTAAAACGACGTTCGTGCAGTTCGTGGCTTTTGCGCAGGCTCATGACCAGCCTCCCAGCCCATAGGGTTTCAGCAACGCTTCGACCAGAATCGCGCCGAAGTGCAGGAAAAGGTACAGCAGGGACAGTTTGAAGAACGACCGCTCGACCTTGAAATTATCTGCTTCCGAGTCGTCCTCGGTCCGGCGCGCAATTGCCCATGCACCGCGCAGGAACAAGGCGTTCATCACTATAGCGACGGTCAGATAGACCGGACCACCAATGCCCGAGAATGCCGTTCCAACAGCCAGCAGCGCCAGAAGGCCCGTGTAAACCAGGATATGCCTGCGCGTCGCGCGGCGGCCATGAGTCACGGTCAGCATCGGCACGCCTGCGTCGTCATAGTCCGAGCGCATGAACAGCGCCAACGCCCAGAAATGCGGCGGGGTCCACATGAAGGTCAGGGTGAACATCAGCCAAGGCTCAATCGACATCGTGCCCGTGGCCGCGACCCACCCGATTACCGGCGGGAAGGCCCCTGCCGCGCCACCGATCACAATGTTCTGAGGCGTCGAGCGTTTCAGCCACATCGTGTAGACGACGACGTAGAAGAAGATGGTGAACGCCAGAAACGCACCAGCAAACCAGTTGGTCGCCAGCCCCAGCATGATCACCGACAGGCCCGACAGCGCCAATCCCAACGACAGCGCTTCGCCTTCCTGCACTTTACCCGCCGGAATCGGTCGACCCTTGGTGCGTTTCATCACCCGATCAATATCCGCATCCCACCACATGTTCAGCGCGCCAGACGCGCCGCCGCCGATGGCGATGAAAAGAATGGCACAGAACCCGACAAAAGGATGCACCGGCACCGGTGCTGCCAGCAGACCCACCAAGGCCGTGAACACGACTAGTGTCATCACGCGCGGCTTCAGCAGGGCGAAATAATCGCCAAAGCTGGCCTCATCCGCGTGCGCCGAGGCGGTCACTTGGCTGGCATTGATGCTTGCGTCGCTCATGTCCGGTCCTTTGGGGGCAAAAGCTGCGCGATCCCCGCGCAGCCCACTTGTTAAAACCTAGGCCGCAAAGGGCTTAGTTCGAGGCAACCTGATAGGAGTCAGGCTGACCTGCATACTCTTCCAGAGCACCCTGCAGCCATTCCTCATAAGCTTCTTCGCTGACCACTTTGACGGTGATCGGCATATAGGCATGGTCCTTGCCACACAGTTCCGAACACTGTCCGAAGTACACACCTTCCTTGTCGGCCTGGAACCACAGCTCGGCCAGACGACCGGGCACACCGTCCTGCTTCACGCCAAAGGACGGGATGGTCCACGAATGAATCACGTCGGACGCGGTGACCTGCATAACGATGACCTTGCCCACGGGCACGACAACAGCGGTGTCGGTGGCCAGCAGCCACTCATCATCGCTGTAACCGGCATCTGCCAGCTTGGCGCGCATTGCATCATCCAGAACAAACGGGGTCACATCGGCATCCGCCGGGCGTGCACCTTCGTCCAGCGTGGCCGGATGGCCCAGCAGGTAGCTGTCGAATGCAAAGTCGTGGTCGACGTATTCATAGGTCCAGTACCATTGGTTGCCGACAACCTTGATCACCACGTCGCCTTCGGGAATTTCCTGCTGTTTGAACAGAACCGGCAGCGAGAATGCACCGATAAAGACCAGAATCAGGATCGGGCCCAGCGTCCACGCGATCTCAACCGGGGTATAGTGCGAGAACCGCGCAGGTTCAGGGTTCGAGCGTTCATTGTAGCGCACGATGCAATAGATCAGCAGACCAGCCACGAACAGACAGATCGCGGTGATGATCACCAGAATCATCCCGTCCAGCCGCTGAATTCCGGTGGCCAGCTCGGTCACGGCGGGCTGGAAGCCCATACCACCATCAACCGGTTTGCCAATAATCTCAAGCTCCTGAGCCATGGCCGGAAGGCTGGAGAGGGCTGTCATAAAGCCCGAAAGCATCAAAGCATTCTTCATGTTCTGTCCTGATCGTTTGATCTTTGCGTCCCTGGCGAAAAGGTGTGAATCGGTCGCACCTCTCCCGTTGTCTTTAGCCGCGTTAAAAACCATATTCCTGCGGGTAGATAAAGCAAAATGCTTGCGTCAAACAGACGCTATTTTTGATCTGGATCAAACCCGAAAGGTCCCAAGTGATGCCCAACGACCCGTTTCGCCCGTTTGAAAGCGTTCTTCCACAGGACGAAGCCCTTGCGGTCCTTCAATCTGCCACCGCCGGGGCCGAGGACGGAGAGCTGTTTGTCGAGCGTCGCAAATCCGAAGCGTTGGTCTTTGATGACGGTCGGCTAAAGACTGCGTCTTATGACGCGTCCGAAGGGTTCGGCCTGCGGGCGGTGCAAGGCGAAGTGGCTGGGTACGCGCATTCCACCGATGTTTCGATCGGCGCTTTGAAACGAGCCGCCGAAACCGCGCGTTTGGCGGTTGGGGATGGCGGAGGAACGCTGGCGGACGCTCCGCGCGCTACGAACAAGCGGCTTTATACGGATGAGGACCCAATAGAATCCGCCAGTTTTCCGGTCAAAATCGAAACCCTGCGCGAGATCGATGCCTTTGCCCGCGATCTGGACCCTCGGGTCGTACAAGTCAGCGCAACCATCGCTGCCGCTGTGCAGGAGGTTGAGATTCTCCGCCCCGATGGCGTGCTGGTACGCGATGTGCGACCGATGACGCGGCTGAACATCTCGGTGATTGTCGAGCAGAACGGTCGCCGCGAAAGCGGCTCGGCCGGAGGGGGCGGTCGTGTTGGGTTGGACGGGCTGATCGACCCGGCAGACTGGCAGGACAAGGCGCGAGAGGCATTGAGGATCGCGCTGGTCAACCTCGACGCCATCGCCGCCCCGGCCGGTGTGATGGAGGTCGCGCTTGGCCCTGGCTGGCCCGGCATTCTGCTGCACGAGGCCATCGGTCATGGGTTGGAGGGTGACTTCAACCGCAAGGGCAGTTCCGCCTTTGCCGGGCTCATGGGGCAGCGAATCGCATCCAAAGGCGTGACCGTGGTAGATGATGGCACGATCCCGGATCGGCGCGGCTCGATCTCGGTCGATGATGAGGGCACGCCCAGTTCGCGCACGGTTTTGATCGAGGATGGCATCCTGACCGGCTACATGCAGGATCGCCAGAACGCGCGTCTAATGGGGGTTGCCCCAACCGGGAATGGCCGTCGTCAAAGCTATGCTCACAAGCCAATGCCCCGCATGACCAACACTGTCATGCTGGGCGGGGACGCCGATCCTGCGTCTTTGGTCGCCGACATCAAGGACGGTATCTGGGCGGTCGGGTTTGGCGGTGGTCAGGTGGACATCACCAATGGCAAATTCGTCTTCTCGTGCACCGAGGCTTACCGTGTCGAAAACGGCAAAATCGGCGCACCGGTGAAAGGGGCCACGTTGATTGGCGATGGCCCGTCCGCGCTGAACCGTATTCGTGGCGTTGGCAATGACATGGCGCTGGATCCCGGCATGGGCACCTGCGGCAAGGACGGTCAATGGGTGCCCGTTGGCGTTGGCCAACCTACCGTTCTGATGGACGGCCTGACCGTGGGCGGATCGGCGGCCTAAGTTAGAATCGTGGCTCATCTGTTGGGGCGCAGGGTTAACACTGCGCCTCAAATCCTACGCATAGATTTGGGCAATACCTGGTTGACCCTATTGTTGCGAAAAAATATTTTCGATATTTTTCAATACACTAGCCATTGTCACGAGATCAAATCGCAAAAATACCGGAAAAATTTGAGAGGATTCAGAAGCTGTTAACCCCTACAGTCGTAAACCAGTTCTGCAATCAGGCGGAGCAACGGATGACCGAAGAGCAGCTTTCTTCCTATCACCCCACACTCCCACCCACCACGGAAGAGGATCGGTTTTCCTGGCTTCGTCTGTTGCGCTCTCGCAAGGTTGGTCCGGCAACGTTTCGTCGGCTGCTGCGGGAACATGGCTCAGCGCAGAATGCGCTGGCCGCGCTGCCCGAAATGGCACGCGCAGCCGGTATTGAAGGGTATGAAACGTGCCCGCCCGGCGTGATTGAGGCGGAACTCAAGGCCGCAAAAGCTGCCAAAGCGCAGCTTTTGTGCCTTGGGTCCGCCGATTTTCCTGACGCTTTGAACGATCTTAACGATGCCCCGCCGATGCTGTGGGCCATCGGCGACGTGTCGATCATTCACCACCCTAGGGTGGCGATGGTTGGCGCGCGCAATTGCTCGTCACTCGGCGCGCGGATGGCGCGGGGGCTGGCGACGGATCTTGGCAAACAGGGACATGTCATCGTCTCGGGCCTGGCACGCGGGATCGACACCGCAGCGCATATGGCCGCGTTGGACACAGGTACTGTTGCTGTGATGGCCGGTGGCGTAGATGTGATCTATCCCGCCGAGAATACTGATCTCGCTCATAAAATCGCCGAATCCGGGTTGCGTGTATCGGAACAGCCCATGGGCGTGACACCGCAAGCCCGGCATTTTCCGCGCCGCAACCGGATCATATCGGGGCTGGCGCAGGCGGTTGTCGTGGTCGAGGCCGCCGCCAAATCCGGCAGCCTGATCACTGCGCGGGATGCACTGGATCAGGGACGTGAAGTTCTGGCCGTTCCCGGCCATCCCTTTGATGCCCGCGCCGCAGGATGCAACCTGTTGATCCGCGACGGGGCGACTTTGGTGCGTTCGGCAGAAGACGTGATCGAAGCCCTGCCCCAGCACGACCTGTTCACAGCTACTCGATCGCAGGAAACCTCAACAATCACAAAGCCCACCCCGCCTGCCACGTTGCACCAGGCGATTCTGACCCGCCTCGGTCCCTCACCAATTGCCGAGGATCAGTTGATCCGTGACATCGCCGCCTCCGCTGGCGAAATCGGCCCTGCACTTGTGGATCTTGAGCTGGAAGGGCGTATCCAACGTCAACCGGGCGGGTTGCTGTCTCTTTCGGCTTAAAGGCCTGATTTTCGCCTGTATCGCTTTGAAATCACCTCTAAATTCCAATGAGCAAAGGAACGCATTGACAATTCGCTCTTGCCCTACACATTTTGCACCATCATAGAAGGCGCCAAATTCGTCGAGCGAGGTTTTCCCCTAAATGCCTGTAGTTGTTGTAGAATCCCCTGCCAAGGCCAAAACGATCAACAAATACCTTGGCCCCGACTACACGGTTCTGGCGTCTTATGGCCATGTGCGCGACCTGCCACCCAAGGACGGATCGGTCGATCCCGAACATGAATTCGAGATGAAATGGGAAGTCGGCACCGACAGCCGCAAGCATGTCAAAGCCATCGCCGACGCCTTGAAAGAAGACAACGCCCTCATCCTCGCCACTGACCCCGACCGCGAGGGCGAGGCGATCAGCTGGCACCTGCAAGAGGCGCTGACCAAGCGCCGCTCGATCAAGAAGGACACGCCCGTCAGCCGCGTGACCTTCAACGCCATCACCAAGGACGCCGTGACCGAGGCGATGCAGAACCCACGTCAGGTCGATATGCCTCTCGTAGAAGCCTATCTGGCCCGCCGCGCGCTGGACTATCTGGTGGGGTTCAACTTGTCCCCAGTCCTGTGGCGCAAGCTGCCCGGGGCGAAGTCGGCAGGCCGCGTGCAATCGGTCTGTCTGCGCCTGATCGTCGAGCGCGAGATGGAGATAGAGGCATTCAAGCCGGTCGAATACTGGTCGGTCAAAGCGCTGTTCGAGACCCCGCGCGGCCAAACTTATGAGGCGCGTCTGGTCACTCTGGCTGGAAACAAGCTGGATAAGCACGACCTGAAAAACGCCACGCAGGCAGAACTGGCTGTGCAGGCGATCACCAGCCGCGCACTCAGCGTTACCTCCGTCGAGGCGAAGCCTGCGGCGCGCAACCCGTCGGCCCCGTTCATGACCTCGACCCTGCAGCAGGAGGCCAGCCGCAAGTTCGGCATGGGCGCGCGCCATGCAATGCAGGTGGCGCAGCGACTGTATGAGGCGGGCTACATCACCTATATGCGGACCGACGGTATCGACATGGCCCCCGAGGCCGTGGCCGCCACTCGCGATGCCATCTCTGACCGCTATGGCAAGGAATACGTGCCGGACAGCCCGCGCATCTACAAGAACAAGGCCAAAAACGCGCAGGAGGCCCACGAGTGTATCCGTCCCACGGATATGTCGCGCGATGCCAGCGACCTGAAGGTCACGGATGAGGATCAGCGCAAGCTGTATGACCTGATCTGGAAGCGCACGATTGCCTGTCAGATGGCCGCGGCACGGCTGGAACGCACCACGGTCGAGATCGGCAGCGATGACGGCCAAGTCGGTTTGCGTGCCACCGGTCAGGTGGTCATGTTCGACGGCTTCATGCGCGTCTATGAAGAAGGCCGCGACGACGTTGCCGATGACGACGATAAACGCCTGCCGCAGATCATGCAGGGCGATCCGGCGCGGTTCGCCAAGACCTCGCTTAAGGATCAGTTCTCGAAAGCCGAGGACAAGGCCGCAGTTCTGTCCGACAATGAGGCCGTTCTGGCCCTGCAACACCATACCCAACCACCCCCACGCTATACCGAGGCCACGCTGGTCAAACGCATGGAAGAGCTAGGGATCGGGCGTCCATCAACCTATGCCTCGATCGTGACCACGATTCAGGACCGCGAATATGTGCGCAAGGATAAGAACCGGCTGATCCCCGAAGAAAAAGGCCGGATTGTCACGATCTTTTTGCTGAATTTCTTCCGGCAGTACGTGGGCTATGAATTCACCGCCAATCTGGAAGGCGAGTTGGACGATGTCAGCGCGGGCGACCGCGACTACAAAGACCTGTTGGGTAAATTCTGGCGCGATTTCTCGGCCGCGATTGGGGAGACGTCCGAGCTGCGGATTTCCGAAGTACTGGACAAGTTGGATGAAGCGCTGGCACCCCAGCTGTATCCGCCGCGCGAAGACGGCTCCGACCCCCGCGTTTGCCCGAAATGCGGCTTGGGGCAACTGCACTTGAAAACCTCGCGCACCGGCGGGTTTGTCGGCTGCGGCAACTACCCCGAATGCACCTATACCCGCCCCATCGCGGGCGAAGGGGCTGAGGGCGATGAACGTCTGCTGGGCGAAGATGCGGGCGATGAGATTTGGCTGAAATCCGGCCGGTTCGGGCCTTACGTCCAGCGCGGCGAGCCAACGCCCGAGAACAAGAAACCCCCGCGTGCATCCCTCCCCCGTGGATGGAGCAAGGATGACATGGATCTGGACAGGGCGCTGACGCTGCTGTCCTTGCCCCGCCAGATCGGCGAACACCCCGAGGGCGGCATGATCAGCACGAATTTCGGACGGTTCGGGCCCTATATCATGCACCAGATGCCGGAAGAGGCGAAGCCCGTCTATGCCAACCTCAAAGACCCCAATGACGTCTTTGAAATCGGCATGAACCGCGCGGTCGAGATGTTGGCCGAAAAGCGCGCCAATCCGGGCCGTGGACGCCGGGCGGCGGCAAAACCGCTTAAGGAGTTGGGCGATCACCCCGATGGCGGCGCGATGCAGGTGTTGGACGGACGCTATGGGCCATATGTGAAGTGGGAAAAGGTCAACGCGACCATCCCCAAGGATATCAAGCCCGAGGACGTGACGCAGGAAATGGCCATCGAACTGGTCAACGAACGCGCTGCCAAGAAAGGCACCAAAAAGAAAGCTGCCCCCAAGAAGAAAGCCGCAGCGAAGAAGACGGCCAAAAAGGCGGCCTCATAGGTAGAAATACCACCACCCTGTTGGATTCGTTGACTTCCCCGTGACGTGGCGGCACAACCTGCCCATCACCATGTCATTGGGGGAGTTTTTTCATGAAAAAAGTCTATGCAAACGCGGCCGAGGCGCTGGACGGGCTGCTGCATGACGACATGTTCATCGCTGCAGGCGGATTTGGCCTCTGCGGTATTCCGGAACTGTTGCTTGAGGCCATCAAGGAGGCACGTACGCAGAACCTGACCTTTGCGTCGAACAACGCAGGCGTCGACGATTTCGGCATCGGCATTCTGTTGCAGACCAAGCAGGTCAAGAAGATGATCAGCTCGTATGTTGGCGAAAACGCCGAATTCATGCGTCAGTACCTGGCCGGCGAACTCGAGCTAGAGTTCAACCCGCAAGGTACTCTTGCCGAACGTATGCGCGCCGGTGGCGCAGGTATCCCCGGTTTCTATACCAAGACCGGAGTTGGCACCGTGATCGCCGAAGGTAAAGAGCACAAGGACTTCAACGGCGAGACTTACATAATGGAGGAAGGCATTTTTGCCGACCTCGCGATCGTCAAAGCGTGGAAGGCCGACGACACCGGCAATCTGGTGTTCCGTAAGACTGCCCGGAACTTCAACGTGCCCGCTGCGACCTGCGGCAAGGTCTGCGTGGCCGAGGTTGAGGAAATCGTGCCTCGTGGCTCGCTGGACCCCGACGCGATCCACCTGCCCGGCATCTATGTGCATCGCATTATTCAAGGCAGCCACGAAAAGCGCATCGAACAGCGCACCACCCGCAAGAAGGAGGACGCATAATGCCCTGGGACCGCAATCAAATGGCCGCCCGCGCAGCGCAAGAGTTGGAAGACGGCATGTATGTGAACCTCGGCATCGGTATTCCGACGCTGGTGGCGAATTATGTGGGCGACAAGGACATCACTCTGCAATCCGAGAACGGAATGCTGGGCATGGGCCCCTTCCCTTTCGAGGGCGAGGAAGACCCCGACCTGATCAACGCGGGCAAGCAAACGATTACCGAGCTATCTCGTACGTCCTATTTCGACAGTGCCACGTCCTTTGGCATGATCCGGGGCGGCAAGATCGCCGCCGCTGTTCTGGGCGCGATGGAAGTCGATGAAGAAGGCGATCTGGCCAACTGGATGATCCCCGGCGTGCTGGTCAAAGGCATGGGCGGTGCGATGGATCTGGTGGCCGGTGTGGGCCGCGTGATCGTAGTGATGGATCACACCAACAAGCACGGCAAATCAAAGTTGCTGAAGAAATGCACCCTGCCTTTAACAGGCAAAAAAGTGGTGAACCGCATCATCACCAATCTGGGTGTGTTGGACGTGGTCGACGGCGGCCTCAAGATCGTCGAGATCGCCGAGGGCGTGACCGAGGACGAGATTCGTGCCGCCACCGAGTCCAATATCGTCAACTGAGTATCCAATGAAAAGGCCCGCTGGTTCAAGCGGGCCTATTTCAATTCAGCGTCTGAAACACGCAGCCGTCGGAAATGAATTGGGGTGGCGTGGAACAAAGCGCGCGGGCCACCTGAAACGCCGCTAGCACCTTGGGCACATAGTCCCGAGTCTCGGAAAACGGTGGCACCCCGGCATGTTTGCGCACCGACCCCTCGCCTGCGTTGTAGCCCGCCAGCACCAGAATCGGGTCGTTGTCGAACTCGTTCATCAGCCAGTCCAGATATTTCACACCACCCGAGATGTTCTGGCCGGGGTGAAAACTGTCCTCGACGCCAAAGCGCCTGGCCGTGGCAGGCATAAGCTGCATCAACCCCTGTGCACCTGCTGAACTGACCGCGTCAGACCGGCCAGCCGATTCCACCGAGATCACAGCCAAAACCAATGCTGGGGACACATTAGTGCCCACGGTCTGCCGCAGGATCTCAATCCCTTGCTGCTGTGCAATGGTCTGAAGGGTCTGCAGCCGAGGGGAGGCCACGTTGATTGCGATCAGCGCATTCATCGCATCTTCCAACCGGCCAGCCCGGGCCTGCGCCAATTCAGGAGATATCTTGTCCCAGAAGGCTTTGTAGGACCCAACCGGTTTGTCCGACCCGCCCGGCAAGGCCGGAGGTGCGACGCGGGTACGAGCGATTACCTCCGGCACCTCAATCTCTGCCCCGGTACTGGGCGCGGACGGAGCCGCCGCATGTTCCTGAGGTGTTATCTGCACGGTCACGCGTGGGCGCGTCCCCGGCTTTGGCGCTTTGACACGTTTATAGACACCTCTTGGCTCTTGCGTCTGCGCAAGCGCTTGAACAGGAGCCAATATCGTCGCAACCGCCAAGCTGACGCTCAGCATTACATTCCGGAGATTCATTTTGCCCGCCTCACGGATTTCTTTTGGCTGATATGAACCCGGAATCGACGGCTAAGGCCATAAAAACAACGTGAATTGGGGCAGATTCGCCTCATTTGCCGCAATTTTGCATCGCAGATTTCACATCCTCGAGCAAAAGAGAATATTTTAATTGTTTATTCTCAGTGACTTACCGTGAAAGCTATCAAAAAGTTAAACTTAAGCGAAAAAATTTGGGGTTTGGCCCAATTCCTGCCACGCCTGCCCGTCAAACATAATGCCATACCGAGACGGTCGGGAGCGGACTGAGAGAGAAAGCTCTGGAAGACGCCGAGGTTTACTTAACTATTTTGATCCTTAGGAGGGACGTAACATGATCAAGTTCATCAAGAACTTCTGCAAAGACGAAGACGGCGCCGTAACAGTTGACTGGGTCGTTCTGACCGCAGCTATCGTTGGCCTGGCCGCAGTTGCTTACACTCAGATCGGCGACGGCACCGCGACTGTTTCGCGCAACGTCGGTACCGCACTTGGCACGGTTGATACTCCGTCCGACATCAACACTTCGTTTGGTACTACTCCGTAATACCACTCCTGTTGAAAACAAATTCGGTGGGGTCATGCTTAGTTAGGCTTGGCCCCATTTTTTTTAAGCGTCCTTGCCATGGTGCCACATGCTAAAAAGACTTAAACAGTTTTTGGATTGCGAAAATGGAGCAGTCACGGTCGACTGGGTTGTTTTGACCGCCGCGATTGTTGGATTCGCTTCTTTCATCGGCCTTTACATAGCGGAACCAGTAAAAGACTTGGACGCCAGAAACGGCGCCGCGGTCTCGTCTGTAGTTGTGCATGAAATAGACCTGGATTTTTCGGACAGCCCAGATTCTTAAGTTCAGTGTAGGCTTGAGTAAGCTCTGCACAAAAAAACGCAAAAACTATCGGGATTGTCCCTCTTTTCGACACAATTGACCGATACCCAAGGTCGAGCATGGCCGAAATCCAATCGGCGATTAAACGACAACAAAATGATACGAGGGGACACGAATGCGTGCAGTATTTGGACTAGTCCTGATTATAGGGGTGGCTTTGGCCGGTGGCGCTGTTTACTTGGCGCGGGACTATATCGCCCAGACTCAGGCAGAAGTGGAGCGACAGAAACGAGCGGCGGAAGAGGCTTTGGCGAATGTCAAATCCGTGCCGACTGTTGACGTTTTGGTATCAACACGCGCCCTGAAATATGGTGAGCGCATCGCCCAGGAAGATGTGCGCGTCGTGAAATGGCCCGAAGATGCGATTCCCGAAGGCACTTTTTCCGAAATGGCAGCATTTTTTCCAGAAGCAGCAAAGGGCGACCGTTTTGTCCTGAGGACAATGGAAAAAGATGAAGCTTTGATGGCCGTCAAAGTGACTGAGCCGGGCGAAGCAGCAGGTCTGACCTCGCGCCTTGCCAAAGGGATGCGTGCGTTCGCAATCCGTGTCGACGTGGCCTCGGGGGTTTCGGGCTTCCTACGCCCCAGCGACAAGGTCGACGTGTATTGGACCGGCTCTCTTAGCGGTGCGATTGCCGGCAACAACGGCGAAATCACTCGTCTGATCCAGACAAATATCGAGTTGATTGCAGTCGACCAAACCGCCGGATCAGATCTGGCTGGCGCAACGATCGCGCGTACTGTTACTGTTGCGGCTACACCTGAACAGATTGCCGCCCTAGCGCAAGCGCAGAACACAGGCCGTTTGTCATTGGCTCTGGTTGGCGTACAAGATGAGACGGTCGCAAGCGCCGTCGAGGTTGACCAACGCAAGTTGTTGGGAATCAAAGAGACCGCTCCTGCGGCACCTGCAGCCGTCGAAGAAGTCTGCACGATTAAGACCCGTCGCGGCGCCGAAATCTTTGATACCGGAATCGTGACACCCTGCACAAACTAGCGCCAAATCAGCGCTTTAGGATGACAGGCCGCGCCTCTGCGCGGCTTGTTTCATTTTGGATGTTGCGAATTGTCCACATAAGGAAAATTCCAGAAACCCTTGATTATTGCAATAAATTCGTAATTCGCGCAGGGTTAACAGGCATAAGGTGCTAAACCTAAAACGAGGCGTGATCGGAGAGGCAGGTCACATGAAAATATATTCTTGGATCAGCGCAACCCTGCTGGGGTTGACGCTTGTTATCAGTTCAATCGGTGAGACCGCCTGGGCTGAAAGTCTTCGCGTGGTAAAGAAGGGAACAGCGGAAACGCTGGATGTCCCGATGAACCGCGCCATTGTTGTTGAGAGTGAGCAGCCGTTCGCCGAGCTCAGCATTGCCAACGCTGGCATCGCTGATATTTCGTCGCTTTCGGATCGCACGATCTATGTATTGGGTAAAGCCCCCGGTCTGACCACTCTGACATTGTTCGACGGTGCAGGTAACTTGCTTGCGAATGTTCGGGTCCGGGTTTCGCCGGATGTATCGGAGTTCAAAGAGCGTCTGCGTCAGATTCTTCCCAATGAGCGGATTGAAGTACGAACTGCCAATGACGGGATCGTATTGTCCGGGACAGTATCCAGTTCTGGCAAACTGGCCCGCGCATTGGAGTTGGCCGAGCGCTACGCGCCCGAACGTGTGTCCAACCTGATGTCGGTCGGTGGTGTTCAACAGGTAATGCTGAAAGTTCGCTTTGCCGAGATGAACCGGTCGGTTGCCAAAAGCCTGACCGCTTCGCTGGGCTTTGCCGGGACTGACACATCAGGTGGTTTCAACACGTTGAACAACCTTCCGGCTCTGACGAATGCGTTGAACAATAACATTCCAGTCGTTCAGACCAATACCGGCGCAATCCTCTTTGGATTTGGCGCAGGGTCTACTCAGGTTCGCCTGCTGCTTGAAGCGTTGGAATCCAAAGGCCTGGCCCGCAGCCTGGCAGAACCGAATCTCTCGGCCCTGTCCGGTCAGGAAGCCACCTTCCTTGCCGGTGGTGAGGTCCCGATTCCTGTGCCACAGGACGATGGCGTCATCGCGATCGAATATCGCGCCTTCGGCGTAGAGATGGACTTTATCCCCCGCGTTCTGGATGACGGCATTATTAATCTTGAAATGGCGGCCTCTGTGTCGGCCATTGACGGAAACTCGGACTTCACAATCCAGGGTGACAATGTTCCCACCTTCATCGTTCGCCAAACCAGCACAACTGTTGAACTGCGCGATGGTGAGAGCTTCGCAATCGCTGGGCTGATTCAGGATGACTTTACCGACATCAACAGCCAGGTTCCCTGGATCGGCGATGTGCCGGTTTTGGGTGCCCTGTTCCGCAGCGCGGAATACCAGCGTGCGCAAAGTGAGTTGGTCATCATTGTGACGGCACACCTGGTGTCGCCCACACGTGGCGAAGCTTTGGCATTGCCGACAGATCGGGTCAAACCGCCCAGCGAATTTGATCTGTTTATCAATGGCCGTGTCGCACGAACCGAACCCGCCGGAGCCGGCGCGGCTTCTGAGGTCGCCAAGCAGGACTTCGGTAGCTCTTACGGCTACGTCCTGGATTGATAGGAGGATAGGACCAATGCAAAAGTGGATAATCGCACTGGGTCTTTCGGTCTCTGTCACCGCGTGTACGCGAGAGGCCGGATATGAAATCGACCAAGGCGCATTCGGAAATGCGACACTGCACAACACGCGTGTCCTGAACGGCGACCTGAGCTACGCTCAAATTCTGGGTCAGAGATTCGCCGCCGAGGTGCCGACGCAGATCAACTTTGCCTTCGACAGCGCACAGCTGGATGAATCGGCACGGCGGATTCTGTTGCGGCAAGCGGCTTGGATCAAACAATTCCCAGAAGCGCGCTTCCGGGTTTACGGTCACACCGACGCGGTCGGCTCTCAGGCTTACAACCAAGCCTTGGGTCAACGCCGGGCAAACGCAGCAGTGGCATTCCTGACTCAACAGGGCATTTCACGCTCCCGTCTTGAGGCTGTTGTATCCTTCGGCAAAACGCGTCCGTTAATCGACACGCCGAACAGGGACCGCCGCAACCGCCGGACCGTGACAGAGGTTTCCGGCTTTGTGGACGGTAACCCGCTGATTCTGGACGGTAAATACGCCGAAGTGATCTACCGCGAATATGTCGGAAGCGCGACGTATGAAAGCCAGTTGCGCGCTGAAACTAACCTCGGTGACACCTCCGACGGCGGCGAATAAAACAATAAACTTGAATTGGGCGACATCGTCGCCCAATTCCCTACAATTGGTTCTTTTGCGCCTAAATCTTGCCTAAGTTCCAAGCCACATTTTCAACAATTGGGTGAAGTCGGCCGTAAAAGGTCGCAGCAGGGCAACAGCCAGCCTGATCGAACGATTGCGTTCGCCGGGATGGCTGCCCTCATGATGAGGATTGGGTTAATGACAAGCGCAACGACGCAAGATGACAACACCGCCATTCTGGCCTGCACGATCAGCAGAGATGTCCAGAATTTCGACTTACTCATCGAAGATATGGAAGCCGCTCTGGGTGAGCGCTGGGGCGATCTGGGATTTGCGGAAGCACTTGCTTTCTTTGGACAGCCCGAGGCGGACAACCTGGAATTCGTCGCTCTTGCCATCGACGGCGAAGACGAGGACAACCTGACCCAGATGGGCGAGATCATCTCGCGCGCTAAAGAAAAGAAAATCAAAGTCGTCCTTATTGCCGAAGATGTGACTCCGGCATCGCTGCATCAGTTGCTGCGCAAGGGCGCGGACGAATTTGTTCCCTACCCTCTTCCCGAAGGCGAACTGCAAGAAGCAATCGCGCGCATGAATCAGCCTGACCCCGTCGTTGTCGCACAACAAGCTGCGGTTCAGCTGACGCAGGGCGAGTCGAAAGAAGGTGCTTTGTTCGTTGTGCATGGGCTGGCTGGCGGCGTCGGATCGACGACAATGGCCGTCAACCTTGCCTGGGAATTGGCAACCGCATCGGACAAGGAAACCCCGAAGGTCTGCCTGTTGGATCTGGATTTGCAGTTTGGCACCGTGTCGACCTATCTGGACCTGCCGCGTCGCGAAACGGTGTTCGAGATGCTGTCAGACACGGATTCGATGGATGACGATGTCTTCTCGCAAGCGCTGCAAAGCTACGAAGACAAGATGCAGGTTCTAACGGCCCCTTCGGACATGGTTCCGCTGGATCTGATCACTCCCGAAGACATCCAGCGCGTGATTGATACCGCGCGCAAGCACTTTGACTATGTGATCGTCGATATGCCGAGCACGCTGGTGCAGTGGTCGGAAACCGTTCTTCAGGCCGCGCATGTATATTTCGCCCTGATCGAGCTGGATATGCGCTCGGCCCAAAACGCTCTGCGCCTCAAGCGCGCGTTGCAGGCCGAGGAACTGCCCTTCAACAAGCTACGGTTTGCCCTGAACCGGGCCCCGAAATTCACTGATCTAAACGGTAAAAGCCGCGTGAAACGTATGGGCGAAAGCCTGGGTATTTCGATTGATCTGCAACTGCCCGACGGCGGCAAGCCGGTGATGCAAAGCGGCGATCACGGTCTACCGCTGGCCAATTCGGCAGCAAAGAACCCATTGCGCAAGGAAATCGCAAAACTGGCAAAGTCACTTCACACCCTTGGCAGCAGCAGCGCCGAGGCCGCGTAACATCATCCCAAAGGGGGATCCGACGTGTTTTCAAGATACAAGAAACAGCCCGCCGGACAGCCGGTCGAAGCAATCAAGGCGCAAGCCGCGACACCTGCCCCGGCGCCGGAAAAAGCAGCTTCAGCGACTGCGGTCGCGCGGCGTCCGCTCAAGAAAAAAACCGCCGAGCCGGTCGCAAGTGACAAGGAACGCAAGCGTAAGGAGCGGTTGGGCGAGATCAAGATCGAGTTGCATCGTGAACTGCTTGAGAACCTGAACCTGGCGGCCCTTGAGAATGCGGGCGAAGCCGAACTGCGGGCCGAGATCAGCTCGATCGCCAGCGAGGTTCTGGAAGACAAGAACATCGTGCTCAACCGCGATGACCGTTCGCAACTGAACAAAGAACTATATGACGAAGTCACCGGGCTTGGGCCACTGGAAACGTTGCTTCAGGACGATACCGTAAACGATATTCTGGTAAACGGCCCGCAACAGATTTTCGTGGAACGTCATGGTAAGCTGGAAATCAGCGACATCACGTTCAAAGATGAAAAGCACCTGATGCGGATCATCGACAAGATCGTGTCCGCCGTGGGTCGTCGTGTGGATGAATCCAACCCGTATGTTGACGCCCGTCTGGCCGATGGTTCGCGTTTCAACGCCATGGTGCCGCCAATTGCAGTGGATGGCTCGCTTGTGTCCATTCGTAAGTTCAAAAAGGATAAGCTGGGCATTGACGACCTGGTCAATTTCGGCGCGTTCACCGAAGAAATGGCGGCCTATTTGCAAGCCGCCGTGTCGACCCGGCTGAACGTGATCGTCTCGGGAGGTACCGGTTCGGGTAAAACGACCACGCTGAACGCCCTGTCCAGCTTTATCGATGACGCCGAGCGTATCCTGACTATCGAGGATACGGCGGAACTTCAGCTGCAACAGACCCATGTGGGCCGGATGGAAAGCCGCCCGCCCAACGTGGAAGGCAAAGGCGAAGTCAGCCCGCGCGACTGTTTGAAAAACGCCCTGCGTATGCGCCCTGACCGCATCATCGTGGGCGAGACGCGTGGCGCCGAGGTGATCGACATGTTGCAGGCCATGAACACAGGCCACGATGGGTCCATGACTACGATCCACGCCAACTCGGCCCGTGACGGGATTTCGCGTCTGGAAAACATGATTGCGATGGCCGGGATCGAAATGCCGATCAAGGCGGTCCGCAGCCAGATCTCAAGCGCTGTGAACCTGATCGTGCAAGCCAGCCGCTTGCAGGATGGCTCGCGCCGAATGACCTCGATCACCGAGATCACAGGCATGGAAGGTGACGTCATATCGATGCAAGAAATTTTTAGATTTCAACGTGTTGGATTGACGCCCGAGAACAAAATCATCGGCCATTTCACCGCCACCGGTGTACGTAGCCACTATTCCGAGCGGTTCCGTCTGTGGGGCTTTGACCTGCCCCCGGCGATCTATGAACCGACGACAATGTAAGGAGTTCCCATCATGCAACTGCCGGTCGAGGCCCTTATTTACGTCGTCATTTTCGTCGCCGTATTGGCACTGGTCGAAGGGATCTATCTGGTCGCCTTCGGCAAATCCATCAGCTTAAACAGCCGCGTCAATCGACGTCTGGACATGCTCGATAAAGGTGTCGGGCGCGAACAGGTTCTGGAACAGCTGCGCAAGGAAATGCAGCAGCACATGAAATCCCAGAGCATCCCGCTCTATTCGCTTCTGGCCGACAAGGCGCAGAAGGCGGCGATTGCGTTTTCGCCGCGGCAACTGATCATGATCATGGTCCTGGTGTCGGGCTTTGCCTTCATGGGGTTGAGCATCGGAACCGCGACAGATGTGGTCCTGCGTATTGCGCTCTCAATCGCTATCGGCGTTGGAGGCGTGTATGCGTGGGTGAATCACAAGGCCGGCAAGCGCATGGCCATGCTGGAAGAACAATTGCCAGATGCTGTGGAACTGATGGTGCGTTCGCTTCGGGTCGGTAACCCGTTCGTATCCACCATCCAGATTGTGGCGAACGAGGTTCAGGATCCACTTGCAACCGAGTTTGGCGTGATTGCGGACGAATGTGCCTATGGCCGCGACGTGGGCGAGGCCCTGAAGGATCTGGCCGAGCGGCTCGACATGCAGGATCTGCGCTTTCTGTCCGTTGCCGTCGGCATTCAGCAACAATCCGGGGGTAACCTGGCCGAGGTTCTTGCTGGTTTGGCGCTTGTCATTCGATCGCGGTTCCGTCTGTTCCGTCGTGTAAAAGCCATCACGGCCGAGGCGAAATGGTCCGGTAAGTTCCTGTCCGGCTTCCCCGTCTTTTGCCTGGTCTTCATTCTGGTGAAAGACCCTGGATACTATGACGAGGTTCTGGACCATCCTTGGTTTATCCCGGCATGCTTCTTTGTTGGCATCATGCTCACGGTGAACCTAATCGTCATGCGCATTCTCACAAACATTAAGGTCTGAGGAGGACCCCATGGAATTCCTGACCCATATCAATAACTTGATCACAGAACATCTCGGCGAATTCGGCCCGTTGATCATCGTGGGCGCGCTGGGGGTACTAATGATCCTTGTCGCCATTCCGTTGATGATGAATCAGCGTGAAGATCCGCTGAAAAAGTTGCAGCGTTCGCAAGCGGCACCGAAGAAGAGCAAGAAGGACAAGCGCGACAAACTGCGCACCGCAGGCCGCAACGAACAGCTTGAAAAGTTTTCGAGCTTTCTGGAGCCGAAAAATGAAGAAGAACTCTCTGCAATGCAGCTCAAACTGCGTCAGGCGGGGTATCAGTCCAAGGACGCCGTTCGCTTCTTCCACTTTGCGCAATTCGCTCTGGGCATCGTCGGCCTACTGATCGGTATGTCTTTGGTAACCGTTTTTGCCGGAGACCAGGAGTTCACCTCGCAACAGATGATCATTCGCGTTTTGATCCCTGCGGCCGCTCTCTACTTCCTGCCCCGCTATTGGATCACCAGACGCGTCGCCGAGCGGCAGGGTGCCATTGAAGCCGGCTTCCCTGACACGTTAGACTTGATGCTGGTTTGTGTTGAGGCCGGCCAATCATTGGACCAGGCCATCGTCCGGGTCGCGTCCGAAATGAAAGCCTCCTACCCTGACATCGCGCAGGAGTTCGAGGTCGTCGCCTACGAGCTGAAGGCTGGTAAGGACAAAGACACTGTTCTGCGTGACTTTGGGACGCGATGCGGGGTGCAGGACGTCAACTCGTTCGTGACAGTGATGATCCAGTCGGCCACTTTCGGGACGTCGATCGCAGACGCTCTGCGGGTTTATGCCAGCGAAATGCGTGACAAACGTGTTATGCGGGCCGAAGAGGCCGCTAACAAGTTGCCAACCAAAATGACACTTGCCACAATGATTTTGACGGTGCCGCCGTTGCTGGTCATTTTGGTCGGTCCTTCGGCAAAAGCTATCTCGGATTTCGCAAACACTGGCAGTGGTTAAAAAAACCGATGAAAAACATAAACAGGGGCGTCTCAAACAGGGTGCGCCGCATGCTGCAGGCCATCATGGTTTTTACCATGGTGGCCTCTTGCACGGAAACGACACAGAGTGACAACCTCACCCCGCCTAGTTTTGATCCAGATGGCGAGGCCGAGGATCCGTTGGTGGTCGCCAATCGCCTGCTGGTATCGGGTGAATATGATCTTGCCTTGGATTCCTTTGCCCGTGCCGCTCTGGATCAGGGTATGACCTCCGAAATCCTGACCGGTATGGGCACTGCAAATCTGGGTCTGAAGCAGTTGAAGCCGGCTGAAACCCTGTTGCGCCGCGCGGTCGAGGAGGACCCTGAATGGTCCGTTGCCTGGAACAATCTGGGCGTTTTGCTGATCGAAAAAGGCGAATATCCTGAGGCCGCTCAGGTCTTTCGGCGCGCCTTCGCGTTGGACAATGGCGAAAGTGACGCAATTCTAGACAATCTGCGCTTAGCTCTCGCAAAAATGGAAAATCCTGTTAATACTACTCCAGAAGAACAAGAATACACACTGGAGCAGCAAGGCGACGGGCAATTCACGCTTCGCAAGCTCCCGGAACCAGAGCCTGAGCAGTAAGGGACGCAAAAATGCGCCAACAATTCTTGATTCCGTCGATGGTTTTGTGTGGGTTGATCCTGTCGGCCTGCGAAAAAGAAACCGAAGAGGAAAAGGTCGAAAAGACGTTTCAGGAAGTAAACGTCATCGACGAGACCAATTTGAACGATGTCCTGCTGACCGCCGCAGACCCGAACGAGGCCGTGACCTATTTCCAGGGCGCAGCCGCAAAGAACCCCGGTCGGATTGATTTGCAGCGCGGTCTGGCCATTTCACTGTCTCGCGCGAAACGCACCACCGAGGCGACGGCCGCCTGGAAAAAGGTCACCACCATGAAAGGGTCCGGCAACGTGGACCGTGTGGAGTATGCGGACGCGTTGGTCCGGTCGGGTGATTGGAAGCAGGCCAAGACGGTGCTGGACGGTATTTCGCCAACCTATGAGACATTCAAACGGTATCGCCTCGAGGCGGTTGTCGCGGATTCTCAAAAAGATTGGAACCGCGCGGACCATTTTTATGAAACCGCTGTCGGTTTGACGACCCGTCCCGGAAGCGTGATGAACAATTGGGGCTATTCCAAACTGTCGCGCGGCGATTACGAAGACGCCGAGCGTCTGTTCGCTGAAGCAATTCGTCAGGACCGGACCCTCTTTACCGCCAAGAACAATCTGGTTCTGGCGCGTGCGGCTCAGGGAAACTATGCGATGCCGGTTGTCCCGATGACGCAGGTTGAACGCGCTATGTTGCTGAACACAATGGGGATTTCCGCAGTCAAACAAGGCGATGTTGCCACTGCGAAGAACCTGTTCCGGGAAGCGATTTCCACGCACCCGCAGCACTACGAGGAAGCGGTTCGTTCGCTCCGTGCGCTCGAGGAAGCCTGATTGATGCACATCCCAGCAGAGGCCGCGGCCTGGTTTTTGCCGTTCGTCCTGCCGATCTGTTTTTATGTTGCTTTCACCGACATGCGCGAGATGCTGATCAAGAACCACGCTGTGGTAGCGTTGTTTGGCGTCTTTGTGGTGATCGGTCTGTTTCTACTGCCTCCTTGGTCAATGGAGTGGACGCAGGGGCGGCTGGGGCCAATTGCGATTTCCCTTCCACCTTATATCTGGCAACTTCTGCACGCGCTCGTCTTTCTGGTTTTGGGCATCCTGTTTAATGTCGCCGGGGTCATGGGCGCGGGGGACGCCAAGTTCATCGCGGCGGCTTCTCCGTTTGTGTGGACCGCCGATTTTCGCGCGGTGATCCTGATTTTGATGGCAACTACATTGGCGGCATTTGCCACGCATCGGTTGGCCAAGGCGACCCCCTTAAGGGCCATCGCGCCCGAATGGGAAAGCTGGAACAGGGGCAAGCAATTTCCCATGGGATTTGCGCTTGGCGGTAGCCTCGCCCTTTATCTGATACTGGGAACTGTTTACGGCTCGTAAACTATCATTAACCCGCCTTGTCGATGCCTTGGTACTGCCACAAAGCAAGGCCAGTTTTTCTACCAAGCGGCCCCGTGGGGGCTTTTGGCGTGAATACTGGATAGACGGGCGACGCTCATGAATATGCAGACAACCTCGGTCATGGCCCCTCCTGCCCCCAAAGGGCTGGGTGAAATGCGGCTTCCGATCGTGATGATGCGGGACATTCTGTTGAAAACGATGTTCCGCAAGAACGTAGACACCGTTTCGGAAGTGGCCGAAGCGATTTGCCTGCCCGGTGCGGTAACACAGGAATTGATCGATATCTCACGCGAACAAAAATTACTTGAGGCGACAGGTACGCTGAACGCCAATAGCGGCAATGAGATGGGTTACCAGTTGACCGATGCCGGTAAGGCGCGGGCGCTGGATGCGCTTAGCCAGTCGGAATACTTTGGCGCGATGCCGGTTCCGCTGGACGTGTACCGCGAACAGGTCAAGCGCCAGTCGATCCGCAATATTCAGGTGACACGCGATCAGCTAACCGGTGCTATGGGCCATCTGGTTCTGCCCGACAGCCTGTTGGATCACCTTGGACCTGCGGTCAGCGCGGGTCGCTCGATCCTGATGTATGGACCGCCGGGCAATGGTAAATCCTCGATTTCGAACGGGATTCGCGATGCGTTGGGGGACAGTGTCTATGTTCCGCGCGCAATCGAATATGCCGGTCAGGTGATCACCGTTTATGACCCGATCGTACACACGGCGATCGAACAAGAGGCTGACGACCCCAACAGCCTTCGCCGCCGCAAACGGTTCGACACCCGCTACGTGCAGTGCGAGCGCCCGACCGTTGTGACCGGTGGTGAACTGTCGCTGAGCATGCTGGACTTGGTCTACAACCCCACCGCACGGACCTATCAGGCCCCGCTGCAGCTGAAATCGACCGGCGGCATCTTTATCGTGGACGACCTTGGCCGTCAGGCCGAGCCACCCCAGGCACTGATCAACCGCTGGATTGTTCCGCTGGAAGAAAGCAAGGATATCCTAGGTCTGCAATCGGGCGAGAAGTTTGAGGTGCCTTTTGACACGCTGGTGATCTTTTCGACCAACTTCCACCCGAATGAGATTTTCGACCAAGCGGCTCTGCGCCGGATCTTCTTTAAGATCAAGATCGACGGCCCGAACCAGGAAAACTTCCTGAAAATCTTCGCCATGGTCGCCCGCAAACGCGGCATGCCGCTGGATGAAGCTGCTTTGGTACATTTGTTGAAGGTCAAATACCCAACCATCAACAATATCTACGCCAATTATCAACCGATCTTCCTGATCGATCAGATGATCTCGATCTGCGAATTCGAAGGCATCCCCTATCAGATGAGCCCCGACCTGATCGACCGCGCCTGGGCCAACATGTTCGTCAAAGAAGAAAAGATCGTTCACTAACCCCTGCCATTCTGACGCCGGGCGGGCCATCATACGGCCATGACGCCGATTCCCGCCCGGATCACCGACTGGTTCACGACCAAAGGCTGGTCGATCCATCCCCACCAACAAGATATGTTCGACCGGGCCATGGACCCGGCAACGTTGCTGATCGCGCCCACGGGTGGCGGCAAGACGATGGCCGGGTTTCTGCCGACATTGGCCGAACTGTCCGAAAGTGCTCCAGAGGGTCTGCATACGATCTATGTCTCGCCGCTCAAGGCGCTGGCGGCGGATATCCGGCGCAACCTGCGGGGCCCAGCGGATGAGATCGGCCTGCCCATCCGCATCGAGGACCGCACAGGTGACACTTCGGCCACGCAGAAGAAACGCCAACGGGTGGACCCTCCGCATATCCTACTAACCACGCCGGAAAGCCTGGCTCTGTTGACCTCATACGAAGACGCGCAACGCATGTTTCACGGGGTACAGCGTGTGATCGTTGATGAGATTCACGCGCTGGCCGAAAGCAAGCGGGGAGATCAGTTGATGCTGGCGCTGGCGCGGCTGCAAACACTCGGCCCGACTATGCGGCGTGTGGGGCTATCTGCTACGGTCGAGGACCCGGACGCCATCGCCCGGTTTCTGGCCCGGCACCCCGACCCCTGCCAAATCGTACAGGCCGACCCCGGACCAGACCCCGACATTCAGATGCTTGAAACCCAGGAGCTGCCGCCGTGGTCCGGCGGCGGGGCCGCCTATGCCATTCCTGCGGTTCTGAAACAGATCAAAGAGCACAAAACAACGCTGATCTTTCACAATACCCGCGCGCAGGCCGAGGTTTTCTTTCATAACCTGTGGCTCGCCAATGAAGACGCCCTGCCCATTGGCATCCACCACGGCAGTCTGGATCGGCAACAGCGTGAACGGGTCGAGGCCGCGATGGTGCGAGGAGACTTGCGCGCGATTGTGTGTACCGGTTCTTTGGATCTGGGCATCGACTGGGGCGACGTGGACCTTGTGATCCAGATCGGTGCGCCCAAGAATGTCAAACGTCTGGTTCAGCGGATCGGGCGCGCCAATCACCGCTACAACGCGCCCTCGAAGGCTCTGCTGGTGCCCGCAAACCGGTTCGAGGTGGTGGAATGCGTCGCAGCACTCGAAGCTGCACGAGCCCATGATTTGGACGGGGAACCGCGCGGCGCAGGACCTCGCGATGTGCTGTGTCAGCATATCCTGATCGCGGCGGCGGCAGGCCCGTTTGATGCGGATGCGCTTTATTCGGAAATGGTGGCCGCCGGACCGTTCGCCGATCTGTCCCGCCCGCAATTCAATGATTGTCTGGAGTTCTGCGCCACCGGAGGATACGCCCTGCGCGCTTACGACCGTTGGCAGCGGCTGCAACGACGCCCCGATGGCATGTGGCAGTTGCGCGATCCACGCGCGGCGCAGCGCATCCGCATGAATCTGGGAACGATTCAGGACACCGACACGCTGAAGGTTCGGCTGAAACGCAATCGCGGCGGCAAACCGCTGGGCGAGGTTGAAGAGGCCTTTGCCGCCACGCTCACCCCCGGTGACACGTTTCTGATCGGCGGTCAGATCGTGCGTTACGAAGGCCTGCGCGACATGACGGTTGAGGTCAGCCGACGCGCGGATCGCAAGCCAAAAGTCGCTGTGTTCTCGGGCACGAAGTTTGCCACCTCGACGCAGCTTAGCGACCGTATTCTGCGTATGTTTGCCCAACCGGACTGGCCACAACTGCCCTCGCACACGGCGGACTGGCTAGCCCTGCAACGGCAGGTTTCACGCCTTCCCAGCCGTGAGCGGCTACTGATCGAAAGCTTCCCCTCGGACGGGCGCGAACATCTGTGTGTTTACGGGTTTGCCGGGCGCAATGCGCAGCAAACGCTGGGTTTGTTGCTGACCAAACGGATGGAGGAAACCGGCCTTGCGCCGCTGGGGTTTGTCGCCACCGACTATGCCACCCTGATCTGGGGGTTGGACGCCGTCACCGACCCGCGCCCCCTGTTTCAGGCCGAGACGCTGCGCGATGGAGTGGACACGTGGCTGGCGGGCAATGCCGTGATGAAACGCACCTTCCGCAGCTCGGCGACCATTGCGGGACTGATCGAGCGCAACACCGGCGGGCAGCGCAAAAGCGGGCGGCAGGCGACGTTTTCCTCAGACATTCTGTATGACACGTTGCTAAAATACGACCCCGACCACCTGCTGATGCAGATCACCCGCGAAGAGGCGATGCGCGGTCTGGTCGACTTTGGCCGGATCGAGGACATGATTGCACGGATTGGCAACCGCATCGACCTGTTGCGGTTGGATAGCGTCTCACCGCTGGCCGCGCCCCTGTTTCTCGAGGTCGGCAAAGTCCCCGTCAAGGGCGCTGCCGAGGAGCGGCTTTTAGCCGAAGAAAGCGCGCGGCTGTTGCAAGAAGCAGGGTTGGCACCATAGCGAATCCGCTTGCAGCGCCGCAGAAAACCCGCAAAGAACGTATCATGAACGATCTGACATTCACCTTTGCGGGGCATACGCTGCGCGCTTTGGGGAGCGGGGCGCTTTGGTGGCCCGAACAAAGCCTGCTTTGCGTGTCTGACCTGCATCTGGGCAAGTCAGAGCGTCTGGCGCGCCGATCTGGCCTGACCTTACCGCCCTATGAAAACCGGGACACCTTGGCGCGGCTTTCCTCGGACATCGCCCACACGCAGGCCGAGACGGTAATTTGCTTAGGAGACAGCTTTGACGACCTGGGCTCGACGCAGGGTCTGAACGAAGCCGAAAGGTTGCAGATCGCAGCCTTGCAAGCCGGTCGCCGCTGGATTTGGATCGAAGGCAATCACGACCCCGGACCGGTCGATCTGGGCGGCGCGCATCTGGCCGAGCATTCAGTTTCGGGCCTGACCTTCCGCCATATCGCGCACCCTGACGGAAAGACCGAAATCTCGGGCCACTACCATCCCAAGGTGCGGCTAAAACTACGAGGACGGTCAATCTCGCGCCCCGCATTTCTGCTGGACAAACGCCGCCTGATCCTGCCCGCCTATGGCACCTATACCGGCGGTCTTCGCAGCACACAGGCTGCTGTGTCCGAACTAATGGGGGTTGACGCAATGGCCATTTTGATCGGGACACACCCCCAAATGGTCCCTATGCCGAGATAGCGAATTCAGACAACCCCTTGCTCTTCCAGCATGGGCTTGTACTTGCGGCTGATCGGAACCAGGTCGCCATTTTCAAGGCGCAGAAACGTCTTGCCACCATGTTTTTCGACACCAGCAATGGCGCTGCCAACTACCCAATGCGACCGATGGGTACAATACCCAAGGACAGGCTCCATCTCGTCAATCGCATCTGAAAGCCGTGACCGGATGGTAAATGTACCCTCTGATGTCACGACATCCACGGAATGGTCCCGCACCGCCAATCGGTGGATCTGTCCAGAAAACCCCTTGGGCAAGCGTCGTGTCAGACGGGGTTGAACAGCAATCTTTTCCGGCGCTTCGGGCATGGGGCTGCGCGTCATCAAAAGCCCGGTCGCGAACAAAGCCCCATAAGAGGCAACCGGCAAAAATCCGGGCGACTGAGCTCCCTGCGCGGCGAAGAGCAGCCAGACCATCACCCAAAAGCAGGGAAGGAACAGCACCAATATTACCGGAATTACCGCCAGATCACGCCGCGACAATTCTAACTTTCTGAACCAGTTGCAGCTGATCCTCCGCGCAGCCCATGTTGCCGCGATGGCCAAAGCCGTGACACCGGACCAGAACACCAGACGCGACAGGAATGGCAGGCTTAGTTCAGGGAAAGGTTGGAGCGCAAAAGCCAACAAAGGCAGAAAAACGAAACCCGCGATCACTCGGCGCAAAGTAAACTCGGCCAGAATTGAGTTCAGTATGGTCTTCATATTGGCTCTGCAAATCCCCCCGGCCCCGGCCAATCCATCGACCTAGGTCGTAACCAGCTGGGATTACTGATTTATCACCGTTTCCTTCCACGAAAAAGCCTGACCGTGCAAATTTAATATTTCCACAATGAATCGCGAAAGAGGCCGAAGAGTCGATGAACTCCACGGCCTTTTCTATTCGCCCTAAGTAAAAATTCAGGTCAAGCCGTCAGCCCCTCGGGCTCGGGCAGGCCATTCGCGCGGCAGCACGCTGTCAGAGTGTTGGCCAGCAGGCAGGCGATGGTCATCGGACCTACGCCACCCGGAACCGGCGTGATCGCGCCTGCGCGCTCAGCGGCGCTGGCGTAGTCGACGTCTCCGACCAGCTTGTTCTTGCCGTCACGCTCAATGCGGTTGATGCCCACGTCGATGACAGTCGCACCTTCCTTGATCCAGTCGCCCGGCACCATTTCGGGGCGGCCCACAGCGGCGACAACGATGTCGGCGCGGCGCACGACGTCCGGCAGGTCTTTGGTGCGGCTATGCGCGATGGTCACGGTGCAGCTATCGCCCAGCAGCAGTTGCGCCATCGGCTTACCCACGATGTTCGAACGACCGATTACAACAGCGTCCATACCCGACAGAGAGCCGTGGTGGTCGCGCAGCATCATCAGACAGCCCAGCGGCGTGCAAGGCACCATCGACTTCTGGCCGGTGCCCAACAGACCCACGTTCGAGATGTGGAAGCCATCCACATCCTTGGCCGGGTCGATCGAGTTGATCACCAGATCTTCGTTCAGGTGCTTGGGCAGCGGCAGCTGCACCAGAATGCCGTGCACGGCCGGATCGTTGTTTAGCTTGTCGATCAGTGCCAGCAGGTCTTCTTCCGAGGTCTCGGCGTCCAGCTTGTGCTCGTACGAGTTCATGCCGACCTCGACGGTCTGCTTGCCCTTTGAGCGGACATAAACCTGGCTGGCCGGATCCTCGCCCACCAGAACCACGGCCAGACCGGGCGTGATACCGTTTTCCTCTTTCAACTTTGCAACCTGATCAGCCACTTGTGCACGCACATTCGCTGCAAAGGCCTTACCGTCGATAACCTGGGCTACCATCCTGTGATCCCTTCTTTCCAAAAACGGATCGGGCGCAAAGCGCCCGGTCATTCATTCCGGCCCAAGAACGCGCTCCTCACGCGCAATCGACCAGTCAATCAAAATGCGCCACAACTGCTCGGCCAGATCAGGATCCATACCCAACGCATCCGAGCTGTCGCGTACCCGCTGCACCACTTCTTCAACACGATCCGGGATACGGGCTGGCAGCCCTTCGGCCGGTTTAAGCTGCGTGGCGCGGTCGATGTAACCTGCGCGCGTCACCAACATCTCGATCAGTTGGCGGTCCAGCTTATCGATCTGAACCCGCAATTCCTGCATAGAATGACAGTCTTGCGGAGGTGTCAGAGTGGGCATAGCGATCTCCTCATGGACCGGGGATATCCCCGGACCATGAGATGGTTCAAAAACCGGCTTAGAACAAGCCTTCGATCTCACCTGCGTCGTTAAGGCAGATGGTTTCCGCAGCAGGTTTACGCGGCAGGCCAGGCATGGTCATGATCTCTCCACAGACAACCACGATGAAGCCGGCACCAGCGGACAGGCGGACTTCACGCACCGGGACCGAGTGGCCGGTGGGCGCACCGCGCAGGGTCGGATCGGTCGAGAACGAGTACTGGGTTTTCGCCATGCAGACCGGCAGGTTGCCATAGCCCGCGTCTTCCCACTCGCGCAGTTGGTTACGGATTTTGTTGTCGGCCAGAACCTCATCGGCGCGGTAGATGCGCTTGGCGATGGTTTCAACCTTCTCGAACAACGGCATGTCATCGGGGTAGATCGGCGCGAAGTTAGCAGTGCCACCTTCGACGATTTCCACGACTTTTTCGGCCAGCGGCGCCGAGCCTTCCGAGCCCAGTTCCCAGTGACGTGACAGAACCGCTTCGACTCCGTGATCGGCGCAATATTTCTTGACCGCATCAACTTCGGCATCGGTGTCGGTGACGAAGTGGTTGATAGCGACAACGACCGGAACACCGAAGGACTTCACGTTCTCGATGTGACGGCCCAGGTTGGCGCAGCCGGACTGAACCGCGTCGACGTTTTCGGCACCCAGATCGGCCTTGGCAACGCCGCCGTTCATCTTCATTGCGCGCACGGTGGCAACCAGCACCACTGCCGACGGAGCAATGCCCGCCTTGCGGCACTTGATGTTCATGAACTTCTCGGCACCCAGGTCGGCTCCAAAGCCTGCTTCGGTCACGACATAGTCAGCAACTTTCAGCGCGGTCTTGGTCGCGATGACCGAGTTACAGCCGTGCGCGATGTTTGCGAACGGGCCGCCATGGACGAAGGCCGGGTTGTTTTCCAGCGTCTGTACCAGGTTCGGCTGCATTGCGTCTTTCAGCAGAACGGTCATTGCGCCTTCGGCTTTGATGTCGCGGCAATAGACCGGGGTCTTGTCGCGGCGGTAAGCAACGATGATGTCGCCCAGGCGCTTTTCCAGGTCTTTCAGGTCGTTGGCCAGGCACAGGATCGCCATAACTTCCGACGCCACGGTGATGTCAAAGCCAGCTTCACGCGGGAAACCGTTCGACACGCCGCCCAGCGAGGCGGTGATCTGACGCAGAGCGCGGTCGTTCATGTCGACCACACGACGCCATGCAACGCGACGGATGTCGATGTCACACTCGTTGCCCCAATAGATGTGGTTGTCGATCATCGCCGACAGCAGCGAGTGGGCCGAGGTGATGGCATGGAAGTCACCGGTGAAGTGCAGGTTCATTTCCTCCATCGGAACAACCTGCGCGTAACCGCCACCTGCAGCGCCGCCCTTCATGCCGAAGTTCGGGCCAAGCGAGGCTTCGCGGATACAGATCATCGCGTTTTTGCCGATGCGGTTCAGGCCGTCGCCCAGACCCACGGTGGTGGTGGTCTTGCCTTCACCCGCAGGGGTCGGGTTGATCGCGGTGACAAGGATCAGCTTGCCGTCTTCACGGTCCTGAACCGAGTTGATGAAGTCCTGGCTGACCTTTGCCTTGTCGTGGCCATAAGGCAGCAGATCGGCGGATTCGATGCCGATCTTGGCACCGATTTCCTGAATCGGTTTCTTATTCGCTTCGCGGGCGATTTCGATGTCGGATTTGTAGCTCATTGGGCAAGATCCCTGATTGAATGCCTTGCAAACCGGCGCAAATAGCCCGGTGCTGATCAATCCATACAATTGTGTACCAAAGCGATGGATATGGATTCCGACATAATCACGCCGTGAAACGGCGTAGCGTCACTTAGGGGGTCGCGTAACGTAAGCTTGATCGTTTCCCATCGGAAATCCTGTGTCTTAAGGTGCCCAAGCGCGCTGATCGGGGACGAACAGCTTTAGCTGGTCACCCAGATGTAGCGCTCCGGGCCTTTCAACCCATGCAGTCACCCCACGCCGCCCCTTGGCTGCGGGCTTGAACGCGGCACCATGGCCGGGCAAATCGGCCTCGACCTCGCGGCCGGGAATCACGCAAGGGCGGTTTTCCATATCCACCGTGATCGTTACTCCATCCGGCCCCTGCAGACGCGACGAAGGCGGGATATGGGTAAAGTCAGGAATACCGCGCAAAAGGATGCTGACCCCCAGGTAGGACGCGTCCAGCGTTTCAAGCCCCATCTCGGTAGCGGTTGCCTGCATCTCCTCTTCAGACAGCACCGAGAGTTGCCGCACATTTCGGATTTCTGTGCCTTTGGGATAAAGGTTCGTCATCCGCACACATGAAGCGCGGTTTTCGCCCTCATGCCGCTCTCCGGCGACACCTGCAAAACCCAGCGACAAAGCGGGTACGGAGTCGGCACGGATGGACTGACCAGCCGGTACATGGCCCAACCAGACCACTTCGCCCATGAATTCCGTTTCGCGCATGACCGGCATAATCATCCCCTTTACAGCTTTTCACGGGCACTAGACGGCAGGCATGTCGGAAAGAAAAGAAAACCCGAGCCTTAGCTCGGGTTTTTGCTGTTACGCAGTCGGTTCTGGCTCCATCCCGCCATCGGGCGGAGTTTTCTTGACCTTGGTCTTCGGAATGGCCGTAACGCTGGGCGCGTTGCCCTCGTCAGGGCTATCGCCTTCGTCGTCACCTTCGGTCGGAGAGTCGCCGTTCATCACGCGCTTGATCTCGTCACCGGTCAGGGTCTCGTATTCCAGCAGGCCTTGCGCCAAGCGTTCCCATTCTTCGTTTTTGTCGGTCAGAATCTTGTGGGCACGCTCATATCCTTGCTGGATCAGGCGCTTCACCTCTTCCTCGATCAGCTCTTTGGTATGGGCAGAAACCGAGAAACCAGCAGTGTTGCCCTGATAGCCTTCATGCGCCTCGGCATAGTCGATATTGCCGACTTTGTCCGACATGCCCCAGCGCATCACCATCGCACGCGCCAATTGGCTGGCCTGCATGATATCGCCAGCGGGACCGTTCGACACATGATCCTCACCGTATTTGATGACTTCGGCGGCCTTACCGGCCATGGTCATGGCCAGCTTTTGTTCGCACTCATCTCGGTGATAGTTCAAGCGGTCCATTTCGGGCAGTGAGACCACCATACCCAATGCACCACCGCGCGGGATGATCGTGGCCTTGTAAACCGGATCGCACAGCGGCAATTCCAGACCGACCACAGCGTGACCAGCCTCGTGATACGCTGTCTTTTCCTTCTGGTCTTGCGTCAGCACCATACTGCGGCGCTCAGCCCCCATCATCACCTTGTCTTTGGCGTTCTCGAAATCTTCCATGGTGACGAAGCGGCGACCAACACGCGCGGCCATCAGTGCGGCCTCATTCACGAGGTTCGCCAGATCGGCACCCGAGAAGCCCGGCGTCCCCCGCGCAATGATGCGCAGGTCAACATCGGGGCCCAGAGGCGTCTTGCGCGCATGCACGCCCAAAATCTTCTCACGACCTTTGATGTCAGGGTTGCCGACGGTCACGTTGCGGTCAAACCGGCCCGGACGCAGCAGCGCGGGGTCCAGAACGTCCTTACGGTTAGTGGCCGCCAAAATGATCACGCCTTCATTGGCCTCGAACCCGTCCATCTCGACCAGCAACTGGTTGAGCGTTTGTTCGCGTTCATCGTTGCCACCGCCATAACCCGCACCACGATGGCGGCCCACGGCGTCGATTTCGTCGATGAACACGATACACGGCGCGTTTTTCTTTGCCTGTTCGAACATGTCGCGCACACGCGATGCACCGACACCCACGAACATCTCGACAAAGTCCGATCCTGAGATCGTGAAGAAGGGCACGCCTGCCTCACCTGCAATCGCACGGGCCAGAAGTGTCTTACCAGTACCCGGAGGGCCGACCAGCAAAGCGCCTTTCGGGATCTTGCCGCCCAGACGGCTGAATTTCTGCGGGTTGCGCAGGAATTCGACGATCTCCTCCAGCTCTTCCTTGGCCTCGTCGATACCGGCGACGTCGTCAAAGGTCACTCGGCCATGCTTTTCGGTCAGCATCTTGGCCTTGGACTTGCCAAAACCCATCGCGCCACCTTTACCGCCGCCTTGCATCCGGTTCATGAAATAGACCCAGACACCGATCAGCAGCAGGAAGGGCAGCAATGTGATCAGGAACGACTGAAAGCCCGACTGCTGCTGTTTTTCCGCCCGCACCGGGATGTTCTCGTCGATCAACAGCTTGGTGACTTCGGCATCCCCGGGTTTGATGGTGACATAGCTGGCACCACTTTGCGTGGTGTAGCGAATCTGTTCGCCATCCAGCGTCACATTCTTAACTTCACCGCTTTCAACGGCTGTGACGAAATCGGAATAAGTTCTTTCATTGCTCTGAAGCGTTCCACCCGGTCCGCTGAACAGATTGAACAGTGCTAGGATCAGTAAAAACAGAACGACCCAGAAGGCGATGTTACGAGCGTTGCCCAAGGAAAATCTCCCAAAAGATTTCGGCAGATGGGGGTCTGCCGGGTTGCCCTATAAAATAGAGATGATTCAAGCAGGTTCAATGCGATAAAAAAGAAGAGTGCAACTCGGGCACTTCTGACGCCAATTCCGCCCGCCAACCATTGGAAAAACCCGCCAAAGGCGCCGACAGCAGCGTGTCTTCTGCCCAAATCGCGGGCGATGCCACAAGCGCCGCGCGCGGTTTTCCCAAAGCACGCCAGTCGGGCAACTGCCGCAGCCCGGCCTCTGCCAATGGGCGGACTTGCGCGTCTGATCTTTGCGGACCGGTCAAGATCCAGCGGCTATCCCACAAATCGCCCGGCTTGGAAGGTTGTACGGAAATCGCCCCTAGTTCCCTGCAAATCCACGTGTTCTCGTCCTTGGCAACCACCATACATCCCCCGATTGTGGTTGTTTCTGCTTGGCGCAAAGCCGACAGAGCCTGTTCGACCGCCATCTGCCGCGGCGGATAGCCTGCACCCGCGATCCATTGGATACTGCCCACCAACAGACGCCGTTGGATTTCGTTGGGCAGCGCCACAAAGCCAGCGTGATCAACGCAAATGTCGCCCGTCTCAGCCCGCAGAACCTGACGCGCGGTTTCCTGCGTAAACACGTCCAAAGCCTCGCGCGCTTGTGCAAGGTTGTCAGCCACCCGGCTGAGGGAACGGGCGGTTATGCCGATCTCTTCCAACCCTGCCAGAGCCTCACGTGCCTTGATCCGATCAAATCGCAGGTCGTGATTCGAAGGGTCTTCTATCCAGTTCAACCCGTGTGCATTCAGGTAGTCGCGCAACTCCTGTCGGGTGACATCCAAAAGCGGTCTGAGCAGTTGAACCCCGTTCAGCTCGCGCGCAGCAGGCATCCCAGACAGGCCTGTGACGCCGGACGCGCGACCAAGCCGCAGCAGGACGGTTTCGGCCTGATCGTCGGCAGTGTGACCAAGTGCGATAGCGGGTACATCATTGCGCCGGGCCCAGTCGGTCAGCAACCTGTACCGGGCCTGCCGCGCTTGATCCTGCAAGTTGCCGCTGCCATCCCATCCGGTCCACCGCAACACTTCATGGGCCAATCCCATGTCTCGGGCCATTTCGGCAACCCGATCGGCTTCAGTGCGAGATTCAGGGCGCAATCCATGATCCACCGTTGCAACGTACAGCGAAACGCCCTGCGCGTTCTCCGCAAGAAGGTGCAGCAAAGCGACCGAGTCGCCGCCGCCTGAAACTGCAACCCCCAAGCGGGCAGGAAGTTGCGCGGGCAGTCGCCTGCGCAACGCATCCTTCAACTTGTCGGGGAATGTGGTCAAGAACAGCCCAGCGACGCCATTTCCTGTGTCGCGCTAGAGGCCGCTGGAGAAGCCGGGAACCGCACTCCGACCTCGCTGAGTGTTATACAAGCCTGATCGGTCTGTCCCAGTCGACCCAAGGCCGAGCCGAGCTCAAACAAAGCCTCGGGCGCAAAGGTCCCTTCGGAATCACCGGTGAAACTGGCCAGAAAGGCACGCGCCGCTTCGCGTGTGTCGCCCAACCCTTGCAGCGCTTGCCCGCGCTTCAGGTTAGCTTCGGGCGCAAGAGGGCTGCCGGGATATGAGGTATCAAAGCTTGCAAACTGGTCGGCTGCGGCCTGAAAATTGCCCTCGGTCAGCGCTTGCGCGGCAGCGTCGAAATCCGCGCGTTCACCTATCGCCAATTCACCCTGATCAATCGCAGTGGGCGCAGCGGGTGTTGTCGGAGCAGCCGCTGTAATCTGCGTCTCCCCCCCAAGGGTCGAGGTTTCGCCCAGCGTGCTCAGATCGCCACCTTCCAATTCAACCAGACGGAACTCCAGATCGCCGATGCGGTTGGTGCCGTCGGTGACGATATTCTGCACCCGCTGGTTCAACTGCTCGGTTTGACGGGTCAGGCGCTGCAATTCAGCTTCAATCGCGTCCACGCGTTCAAGCACCGAACTGCCGGACAGGTTGGGTGACGGAGACCCCGTCGTCGAAAACTCACGTTTCAGACGCTGGATTTCCACATGCAACACGGTCAACTCCTGCCGGATATCGGCTAGGGTCTGCTGATCCTGTGCTTGTGCCACCCCGGCGGTCGCCAAAACCGCGGCCAGAACCCATCCTGCAACTTTCATCATCTTACCCCAGTGTTGAGCCGGTCAGCACCGTAACCGCACGGCGGTTCTTGGAATAGCAATCCTCGGTACTGCAAATCTCGATCGGGCGTTCCTTGCCAAAGCTGACCGTGGTCAGACGGTTGCCCGCCACCCCGCGCGAGATCAGGTATTCGCGGGCCGCATTCGCCCGACGTGCGCCCAGTGCAAGGTTGTATTCGCGAGTGCCCTGTTCATCTGCGTGGCCCTCGATGGTTGCCACGAAATCGGGGTTCGCCAACAGCCAGTCCGCCTGACCCTGCAGAACGGTCTGCGCTTGCGGTGTAAGGGTCGACTGATCGATCGCAAACAGAACCCGGTCGCCGACGGTCTGCTGGAAATAAGCAGGTGAGCGCGGATCGCTGGGCGATCCTGCGGCCAGACCACCACCATTTGCGCCGCCGCCAAGGCCGCCTCCTAATGTCGAGGGATCGTTGCTGGTGCAGGCGGCCAGAATGCCTAGCACGCCCAAAGCTACCACTTTGCCCAATACGTTCATTTCAAGTGCCTCGTTGTGTTTTCTGTTTATTGCCGCCTGTGTATCACAGCGCGGGTTTCTTGTGAACTTTTCCGACCGCCCCCGCGATCAATTCTGCAAAGGCCCCCAGGACGGATCGCTGCCGCCATCTGGCGTTCGCACCGGGCGCAGGTTGCGCCCCGAGATATCCACCGAATAAAGCGTCGCCCGACCGCTTGCGCCTTGGGTTTCACGGGTGAACATAATCACCCGACCATTGGGCGACCATGTCGGCCCCTCGTCCAGAAAGGACGAAGTCAGCAACCGTTCCTCGCTGCCATCGGTGCGCATCACGCCGATATGGAACCGACCTTTGTTTTGCTTGGTGAAAGCGACCAGATCGCCCCGCGGGGACCAGACCGGCGTACCATAACGCCCCTGACCGAAACTGATCCGCGTCGCCTCACCCCCATTTGCAGGCATGATATACAGTTGCGGCGTGCCCGAGCGGTCGCTTTCGAACACGATTTGCGACCCATCTGGCGAATAGCTGGGCGCGGTCTCAATCGCCGGCGTGTTAGTCAAACGCACGCTCTGCCCCGAGGCTAGATCCATTTTCCAAAGATCCGTATTCCCCCCTTGAATCAGCGAATAGACAATCGAGCGTCCATCCGGCGAGAAACGAGGTGAAAAGCTCATCGTGCCGCCGGGCGTGTTCAGCTCGGTGCGGCGGACGCGGTCCACATCCAACACATAGATGCGTGGCTGGCCGGTTTCATAGCTGGTATAAAGCAGCCGGTCACCCGTCGGCGAAAAGCGCGGGGCTAGAACGATGGCGGCGCTGTCGGTCAAGTACTGCACGTTGGCACCATCGTAATCCATGATCGCCAGACGTTTCAGGCGCTGATCCTTGGGGCCACTTTCCGACACGAAGGCCACGCGACTATCGAAATAACCGCCCTCACCCGTCACGCGGCTATAGACCTGATCGGCCACCTTATGCGCCATGCGCCGCCAGCCATCCGTAGTACCTGCGAACTGCAGCCCGTTGCCAAGCTCTTGCCCGGAGAATACATCCCATACCCGGAAGCGGACCGTTAGCCGGTTGCCCGAGACATTTACCGCCCCAGTAACAAGCGCCTCGGCATTGATCGCCTTCCAGTCGGCAAATTGCAGTGGCGCCTCAAAGCTGCTGACCCGGCTGATAAATGCATCAGACGAGATTTCGCGGAACAGCCCTGTGCCGGTGAGGTCCGCTGCAACAACCCGTGTGATATCTTGCGCGTACTGAGCCGCAGCGGGACCGTCGGGCACGAAACTGGGCACCGCGAAGGGCAAGGGTTCGATGATCCCCTGATCCAGTTCCAAGCGCAGCGGTCCGTTCTGGGCATGAACCGGTGCTGTCAGAAGCGTCAGGCCGAGCAACAGGCTGGTCAGAAATCTCATCATTTGATCCGCATCCTCTCGGGATTGAATGTAATCTCAATATCCTGCCATTGCGCGTATTTGTCAGCAGGCAGGTCATATCCTTTTGCCCCGCAACGCAGAATTGCGCGTCTGGCGGCCTCATAGGCTTGTCTTGCTGCGCCGTCGGAACCGCCTGAACTTTCAATCAAACGCAAGCTGCCGCCCACCACATTGCCATCCGGCGTGAGCGAAAACCCTACAACGACCACAGTCTGCAAGGCGTCGGTCGACAACGACCCTACATTCCAGCACTTGGACACTGCCAAACGCATTGCATCTTTCTCACCACTGGTCAGCGGCGGGCCAGAGGGTTCTGTGCCCTGCCCCAGCGCCTCGGCCAACGCATCTTCGATGGCGCTTTCATCCGCAGGCTGCGGCGCAGGTGTCTCGGGCTCGACTTCGGGTGTTTCTGCCACCTCAGACTGCACCGGAGGGGGCGGTCGGTTTGGCCGAACCTGTGGCCGCGGAGAACTGCGGGGCGCGTATTCCCTGGCTTCCTCGGCCTCGGTCACGATCTCATCCGTGGCCTCTTCGGGAGCGGTCTGATCCTGTTGCTCTTGCTGGATCTCGGCGCCTTCTTCCAAGGACACAGCGGGCGTTTCAATGTCATCGGGTGCAGCCTCGGGCGGAGGCGGTGCAACGGGTTCTGGCGCAACCTTGTCTGCCGGGCGCGGCTGCGCCTCGGGGCCGGGGGGCACGGGCAAGGCGGCCACCTCTGGCGCGGGCGGCTCAAGCGCTGGGGGTTGTTCGATTACCACCGGCTCGGGCGGCGGTTCCACCGCCTCGGGCACCGGGTCAGGCTCGGGCTCGGATGGCTCCGACACCTCGGGCACCGTCTGTTCTTCTTCGACCGGCTCGGGCGGCGTCACCTCTTCAACCGGCGTGTCAGGCTGCTGCAAGGCCGCAGGCGTTGTCACCTCGGGCGCATCCCGCTGAGCGGTCATTGCCGCAAATTGCTCAGCCGAGATCACCGAGACATCCTGCACGGCCATCGGCAAAGGTTCGGACCGGAACGTGCCGCCGAACAAGGCCCATCCGATCAAACTGACATGGGCAATCGCCGAGATCTTGGTGCCGGTATCCACCGTGCCGCCTCACTCTCCACCTTCGTCAAGCGTCGGACCGCCCGTGTCGGTGACGAGACCGACATTGGAAAACCCACCCGCATTCAACGCACCCATTACCTGCATTACCTGCGCATAAGGGATCGAGCCATCCGCCCGCAGGAACACACGGTCACTGCTGCGCTCGGACGCGATGGCGCGCAATCTGCCAATCAATTCATCACGCTGAACATCTGTCGTCTGAATCTGAACCTGACCATCTGCGGTCAGCGTCACGGTCAAAGGTTCCTCATTATCACCGGGCAATGCACTGGCCGCCGTCTTGGGCAGGTCCACCGGCACCCCGACAGTCAACAATGGTGCGGCGACCATGAAGATGATCAGCAACACCAACATAACATCCACAAAGGGCGTGACGTTGATCTCAGCCATTGGCTGGGCACGACCGCGACGACGTCCGCGTCTGCGTCCATTGCTGCCCGAGCTTTGCTGAACCGCAGCGCCCATCCTAGCTGTCCAACTGACGCGACAGGATGGTGGCGAATTCGTCTGCAAAGGCCTCATAGCCGCCCACGATCCGGTCACTATCCGCGCTGAGTTTATTGTAGAAAATCACCGCCGGGATCGCGGCCAACAGGCCCAGACCGGTCGCCAGCAAAGCCTCGGCAATACCGGGGGCTACAACCGCCAGATTGGTGTTTTGTTGTTCGGCAATCTCGATAAAGGCGTTCATGATGCCCCAAACCGTGCCGAACAGCCCGATAAAGGGCGCGGTCGAGCCAACCGTCGCCAAGACCGGCAGACCCTTTTGCAGCGTCTCGGACTCTTTGGCGATGGCCACATCCATTGACCGGTCAATCCGCGCCGTGGCCCCCGCGATCAGCCCGCCATCGGTGCGGTGTGAACGACGCCATTCGATCATGCCCGCAGCGAAAATCTTTTCGGAACTGCCATCGGGCTGCGTGCCGATCTGCTCAAACAACTCATCCAAGGGGTTGCCGGACCAGAACGCCTCATCAAACACCTGCGCCTCGCGCCGCGCGGCCCGGTAGTTGATGATCTTCTGGATGATAATCCCCCAGGACCAAATCGACGCACCGATCAGCATCAGCATCACCAGTTTGACGATAAAGGTCGCGCGGGCATACAGCCCCCACATGGAGAAGTCGATCTCCTGCGCCAGCGCCAGCGTTTCAGCTTCCATGAACCTGCTCTTTAGTTTTTGCCTGATGGCCGTTCGTTTGGCCTTGTTTTGATAAACGCTAACGCAGTTGGATATGAAAAGCCAACAGAACCACCCTGGTCCCGCAAAATGTTACATCAATGCGCGAATCTCTGCCGGAAGACGCACCGGTTTGCCCTGCGCATTCATGCAGACCGCCGTGACCGAGGCGGTGAAAACTTCGGTCTCGCCCCGTGTCACCCGCTGCGCCATCGTCAGCCGCGCGCCAGACAGCGACGTGATCCAGGTTTCAATCGTCAACTCATCATCGAATTTCGCAGGGGCCAGATATTCGGCCTCGATCTTACGCACGACCCAGACAATACCCGCATCGCGCATCGCATTCTGGTCGTTACCGATATTGCGCACATAGTCCGAGCGCGCCCTCTCGATGAATTTCAGATAGTTCGCGTGATAGACCACACCCCCCATATCGGTGTCTTCATAGAAAACCCGGACGGCATAGGTATGGGTCATTGCGGTTGCTCCAATCTGGCAAACAGGCGCAACGCATGAGAGGCATCCTGCGCCGCACCCGGCAATACCGGATCGTAGGCCGCGCGGATCAGCCCTGCAATATCAGGTCTCAAAATCGTAGCCTCACCCGCCACCGCCAAAGGTGATTGCGTGCGAAATGCCGTGTCGGACCATAGCAAAACGGTTTGCACCACCTGGCTGAGCGCCAGGGTTTCGGCAGGCACCTTCGACAGCTCTTTGTCCATTCGCAAAAACACGAACGCGGCACGGATTGCGCCGTCTTCCTCGAACCGGAAGATACGATATTGGTTGGCATCTACCGCAACCAGTCGTTCGACCAAAGGTGCTAGGTCCGGGACAAGACGATCGAGGTCCGGCACTTCCAACAGCTCATTCCAGTCCCGGAAGAAGAACACCATGCAGTTGGCCCCCAGTTCAGGGTCCGTTTCCGCCATTTTGTGACCGGCCAGCGTGACGACCGCTTCGAACGCCCCTTTGACCGTGGCCAAGGTGTCATCTTCCACCCCGAAAACGATGGGCACAATCGGACGCCCCCAACGTGCGAACAAAAACTCGCCGCTTTCGCGGGTGAACAGCGCTTCGATTTGATCAGGTGTCACGCGGAGACCCTTCTTCTCGTTTCAAATATGGCCGCCGGAGGCTTAAAATCCCTAGCGCTATAATTCAACCAAACAGATCGCTTTGCCCCCGAGGCGCTGCCATACCCAAATGCGTCCACGCCTTTTGTGCCATCATCCGCCCGCGCGGTGTGCGCTGGATCAAACCCTGCTGCAACAAATAGGGCTCAATCACTTCCTCAAGCGAATCCCGGCTTTCCGACAACGCTGCTGAAAGGGTTTCGATCCCAACTGGTCCACCGGCGTAGTTCTCGGCGATCAGCTTAAGATACCGACGATCCGCGCCGTCCAATCCCAGATTGTCCACGCCCAAACGTGTCAAAGCACCATCGGCCAGATCCCGCGTGATCCGCCCGTCGCCTTCGACGATAGCGAAATCCACCACGCGACGCAGCAGCCGCCCCGCGATCCGAGGGGTCCCGCGCGACCTCCGCGCGACCTCGCGCGCGCCTGCGTCGTCAGCAGGAGCCCCCAGTTTACGGGCGTTTCGCGTGACGATCTCGTGCAGTTCATCGACCGTGTAGAATTGCAGCCGGGTCGGAATGCCAAAGCGATCCCGCAGAGGCGTGGTCAGCAGACCCATCCGGGTCGTCGCCCCGACCAGAGTAAAGGGCTGCAACTCGATCCGCACGGTCCGCGCGGCGGGGCCCTCGCCGATCACCAGATCAAGCTCAAAATCCTCCATCGCCGGGTACAGAACCTCTTCGACCACCGGGTTCAGACGGTGGATTTCGTCGATGAACAGCACATCGCGCGATTCCAGATTGGTCAGAATCGCCGCCAAATCCCCGGCCTTGGCCAGCACCGGGCCAGAGGTCATGCGGAAATTCACCCCCAACTCGCGCGCCATGATCTGCGCCAGCGTCGTCTTGCCAAGGCCCGGAGGGCCATGAAACAGCGTATGGTCCATCGCCTCGCCCCGCTGACGAGCCGACTGGATGAAAATGCGCAGGTTCGCGCGCGCCTCGGCCTGACCGATGAACTCGTCCAACCCCTGAGGGCGTAGGGCGCGGTCGTTATCCTCGGGCAAAGGGTCCGGGCGCAGAGTGGGATCGGCGTCAGTCATCCATTCAGCCTTTCGGAGCCAGCAGTTTCAACGCCGCCCGGATCAGATCAGCCTCACCGGCGTCCGGCAGGCTGGCGGCCGCTTCGGCCACGGCCGAGGCCGCCTCGGACGGGCCATAGCCGAGGTTCGACAGGGCCGACAACGCACCAGCCGAGGCCGCCGCATTGCCCGAGGCCGGTTTCGCAGCGCGTTTGGGCGCAGGCGCTGGCTCAATCAGTTCGACCGGCTCAGGCACAGGGCCGTCCATCGCCTCGGTCACGGTGCCGCCCATGGCCATCACGCCCGGCGCTTTGTCCTTCAGGTCCAATACGATGCGCTGCGCGGTTTTCGGCCCCACGCCTTTGGCCGCCTTGACCGCGCCCCAATCACCCAAGGCAATCGCACGGCTGACCCCATCCGGGCCCAGCGCAGACAGGATCGCCAAAGACACTTTGGCCCCCACCCCCTGCACCGAACACAGCAGGCGGTGCCATTCCTTCTCGACCAAAGACAGAAACCCATAAAGCTGCATCAGGTCTTCGCGCACCACCATGTCCGTGTAGATCGAGACCGCCTCCCCCACGCCCGGCAGAGCCGCCATGGTCCGGTCCGAGCAATAGACGATATAACCAACCCCGCGCACGTCGATCAGCACGTGGTCTGCTGCGCGGTAATCCAGGCATCCAGTGAGTTTTCCGATCATGCCCGCACCTCTTTCATCCGCGCCTGCGGCGCTGCGCCATAGTAGGAATGGCAGATCGCAATCGCCAGCGCATCTGCCGCATCTGCGCCCTTGGGCTGACACCCCGGCAGTTGCAGCTTGACCATGTGCAAGACTTGCTCTTTCTCGGCATGCCCCACGCCCACAACTGTTTTCTTGACCCGGTTGGGCGCATATTCCCCTACCGGCAACCCGGCTTGCGCGAGCGTCAGAAGCGCAACCCCGCGCGCCTGGCCCAGTTTCAACGTGCCCGCACCGTCCTTGTTCACGAAAGTCTGTTCGATCGCGGCCTGATCGGGCGTGTGTTCGGCGATCACCTCGACAATCTGGTTGTGCAGAGACAACAACCGCTCGCCCAAATCATCACCGTCGGATTTGCATAGCCCGTTGGCCACGTGGCTCAGGCGGCTGCCATGCGATTCGATGACGCCCCATCCCAGGGTTCTCAGCCCCGGATCAATGCCCAAAATCCGCATGTTGTGCCCCAGCCTGCTCGGGTTTTTGTGATCTTTCTTACGGGTTAGCACGAAGCGTGAACATTTTCCAAGCGAATTGACGGAAAGTCCAAAAACGACAGACCTGCTCGAGGGGCGACACAATGGCCTGTTTGCGACCGCGAAATGCCTGAATTCGACGTGTTTGATTAAGCAAAAATGACCAGTAAATTAAGGGGCTTTCACGTTTTCAGAGCATTGCAGAAAACGCATAGGACACATGCAATTTCGTCGCTTGTGGTGTCAGATCGACATCCCTAAATGCCGCTCAAACGAAGGATTGAAACTGAACTCTAACCAGAAGGAAACAGGATATGGCCGTACTGGATACCACCCGCGCCACCACTGGCTCGTTCGGCCTTGCTGGCCGTATCGGCGGATTTTTTGCAGCGGTTGTGAACGCCGTTGTGGAATGGAACGACGCCCGCGTGACCCGCAACGCGCTGAGCGGTCTGAGTGACCGTGAACTGGACGATATTGGCATGTGCCGCGGCGATATTGACGTCGTAGCGGATAGCCGCCGGTAAGATCTAGACCACCACTCACACGCCCCTATCTCCTCCCTCGGGGGCAAAGCAGAACGCCGCGCATTGATTTATGCGCGGCGTTTCTGATTCAGATTTGCAAAAATCAGGGCAGATAGCTTGAGACCTGCGCGGCCAGAAAGGCAGAAATCGGGTCAATCTGCATGATCCAGGCCCCAGCCTGTTCGACCGACGTCCCTTGGCTCAGACTGTCAACGCGGTATTCATAGGCGGACGGCCCAAGGCTCGCTAAAAGAAAGGTCTTGAATGCAAAAAAGCCCACAAGGCACATCAGCAACACTTTGGCAGGCACCGCAGACTGAACGCGCTGCGGCCTCATCACCACCAGGCCATCTTTGCGCATCGTCGCACGATAACCACGGCTGAGTTTCGCGTGTTTTTTGTTCAGACGATGAACGCGCTGATCAAATTCCAGTTGTTTTCCAGTCATGGCAGCCTCCAATAACCGCCCCCGATATGCATCTTTGAACGGTAGACAGAGATTGCGCCAAAAAAGTGGCAGGAATCCATAAAACTCCTGTAAATGGCCCGATTTTAGCCCTGTTTGCTTAAGATTAGCGTCGTCCATTCGCCAATCTCGTCCCGACGGGCCAGATTGAACCCGTTTTGTGAATAAACGGAAACCACATCATCGGCCTGTTCATTGAGGATTCCCGACAAGATCGCGTACCCCCCTACCCGCAGATTCGCCCCAATTTCCGGCGACAACGCGACCAGCGGCCCCTTGAGGATATTGGAAAAGATCAGGTCATAGGGCGCGTGGGCCTTCAGGTCGGGGTGATCGAACCCGGCAGCCTCGACGCACTGCACCTGACCGGCCATGCCATTGGCTTTCAGGTTCGCCTCGGCCACATCCACGGCCACCTGATCAATATCGCTGGCGATGATATCTCCATCCCAGACTCGCGCGGCGGCCATGGCAAGAACGGCAGTGCCACAGCCGATATCGGCCACTTTTGTCGCCTCGAACCCCTCATTCAGTAGATAATCCAGCGCCTTGAGGCAACCAAGTGTGGTGCCGTGATGCCCGGTGCCAAAGGCCATCGCGGCCTCGATCAGCAGGGGAATGCGGCCTTCGGGCAGTTGGTCGGCGTCGTGACTGCCGTAAACAAAGAAGCGCCCGGCCTCGACCGGAGCCAGTTCGCGACGCACATGGGCGACCCAATCGGTTTCGGGCAGCTCCGAGACGACAAAGGGCTTGGCTTGGAACGCGGCGGCCAGAACGGCCAGCGCGGTTTCATCTGGGGTTTCGGTGAAATAGCCGCCAACCTCCCATAGGCCCGAGCCGTCCTCGACCTCGAACACACCAACGCCGGTAGGTTCCGGCTCCAGACGCTCCATTGCTTCGCCCAAGCCTTCGGCGGCTTTCTTGCCCATCAGAGTGGTCAGCGCAGTGAATGTGGGCATGGGGGCCTCCTGTTTGGGTTTCCTCTGCGCCTAGGCCGCCGGGCAGGCAAGGTCAAGCGCTGGCTTATTCCGCAGGGGCCGGGGCGTATTTTGACAGGATGGTTTCATTGCCCGGCTCGGGGTGGCGCGGGATCAGCAACGACAAGGCCAGCGAGATCATCGCCATCGCTGCCGCCAGCGTAAACACCGCGCCGGGCGAGACCACCCACAGCAAACCCAGCAACGCCGGCAGGAACACGGCGGCGATGTGGTTGATCGTAAAGGCCACGGCTGCGGTTGGTGCGATATCGGCAGGGTCGGCGATTTTCTGGAAATAGGTTTTCAGCGCCAATGCCAGCGCGAACAGCACGTGGTCGATCACGTAAAGGATCGCGGCCAGCACCACGCCCCAGCCAAACCAATAGATGCCGCCATAGGCCGCGAACACGATGGCCAGACCGGCATATTCAAAGATCAGCGTGCGGCGCTCGCCGAACACGGACACGGCTTTGCCCAGCATCGGAGCGGCGGCCATGTTGATCACCAGATTGATCAGATAGAGGCTGGTTAGCTCATGCACCTCGAACCCAAATTTCTCGACCATCATGAAGCCTGCGAAGACGACAAAGATCTGCCGCCGGGCACCGGCCATGAATTGCAGGGCGTAATACAGCCAATAGCGTTTGCGCAGGATCAGTTTCTTGGTCTGCGGCGTCGGCGCATCGAATTGCGGGTAAGCCAGCAGGCAGAACAGCGCCAACAGGGCCGTCACGCCGCCCGCTGCCATGAAGACGAAGTTATAGGACAGATCGAACCGGTCCCATGTCAGCACGATCAAACCGTACACCACTGCTGTCGCCGCTGAGCCCATCGCGACCAGCCAGCCCAACACTTGCGGCGCACGATCCTTGGGCAACCATTGCAGTTGCAGCGACTGGTTTACCGTCTCGTAATAGTGAAACCCGATCGAGCTGAACAAGGTCACAAACAGCAGCCCGCCAAGGCTGGGGAACCACGCCGTGATCGCAGTCGCAACGCCCAGCATCATCAGCGAGATCATCGCCAGCACTTGCTCGCGGATAAAGATGATCACCGCGATCACGCCTACGGCCAGAAATCCGGGAATTTCACGCACCGTATGCAGCAGGCCTATGTCTGCGCCGTCGAAATTCGCGACCTCGATGACGAAATTGTTCAGCAGCGCGCTCCATGCGTTAAACGCAATGGGCATCATCAACGCCATCATGAACAAGAGCGTTATGGGACGGCGCCAGAACTGAAGGCTCTGCGCATCAGAGAGCGGCATGGGTTTCAGCATGACACCGCTCTACGCTCATTTTTTCGGTTTGGCGAGGGGGCAGACGCACAGGCGGTCTGCACCGGTGCAGAGGTCAGTAAAAACTCTGCGGGTCGATATCGACGGTCAGGCGGATATCGCCCTTCAGACGCAGGGGCGCAATCCAGCGGGCGATAGCATCCTGAATCGGCGCGCCTTTGGGGGCTTTGACCAGCAGGCGTACACGGTGCCGCCCGCGTATTCGTGCTATTGGCGCGGGCGCAGGTCCGAAGACTTGGGCATCTATAGCACGTAGCGGCGCATCGTTGCGTGCCATCGCGTTGCCGATGTCGAAAACCGGACCGACCTCGGGCCCGGACAGCACGATCCCGGCCATGCGCCCATAGGGCGGGACGCCTGCGGCCTGACGCCCGGCGGCCTCGGCCTTCCAGAACCCTTCTTCATCGCCTGACAGAATGGCGCGGATCACCGGGTGTTCAGGCTGAAACGTCTGCAACAGTGCCTGCCCCGGCTTATCCGCCCGCCCGGCCCGGCCCGCAACTTGCCGCATAAGCTGGAACGTGCGTTCCGCCGCTCGCAGGTCCGCCCCGTGCAGAGAAAGGTCGGCATCAATCACCCCCACCAGTGTCAGCTTGGGAAAGTTGTGCCCCTTGGCCACCAGCTGCGTACCGATGACGATATCCGCATCGCCCTCGGCAATCTCTTCGATCTTGGCCTTTAACGCGCGGGCCGAGCCGAACAGATCAGAACTCAGCATCGCGATCTTGGCCTCAGGGAACGTCGCCTCGGCTTCTTCTGCCAGCCGTTCGATCCCCGGCCCGACCGGGGCCAGCTTGCCCTCAACCTGACAGGATGGGCAGGTGTCGGGCATCGGCTTCGTCTCACCGCATTGATGGCACATCAGTCGTTTGAGAAACCGGTGTTCAACCATCCGCGCATCGCAATGATCACAGGCGATCTGCTCCCCGCACGCCCGGCACAGCGTCACCGGCGCATAGCCACGGCGGTTGATGAACAGCAGCGACTGTTCCCCGCGTTCGATCCGCTGCCGTACCGCCTGCCGCAGCGACGGGGAAATCCATGTCCCCGGCTGCATCTGCTCGGCCCGCATATCGATGGGTTTCATCTCTGGCAGCACCGCCGCCCCAAAGCGCGAGGTCAGGTCCAGCCGCTCATACTTGCCGGCCTCGGCATTCGCCCAGCTTTCCAGCGACGGCGTCGCACTGGCCAGAATCACGCGCGCCCCGCAGACCGAGGACCGCAGCACCGCCATATCCCGCGCGCTGTAATGCACGCCGTCTTCCTGTTTGTAAGAGGTGTCGTGTTCTTCATCGACCACCACCAGCCCCAGATCGCGGAACGGAAGAAACAGCGCCGAACGCGCGCCGACGACCAGTTGCGCTTCCCCCTGCCCAACCATGCGCCAGACCCGCCGGCGTTCGGTCATGGTCGCACCCGAGTGCCATTCGGCAGGCCGCGCGCCGAACCGAGCCTCGACCCGCGTCAGGAATTCGGCGGTCAGGGCGATCTCGGGCAGCAGAACCAGCGCTTGCCGCCCCATGCGCAGGGCTTCGGCGACGGCCTCTAGGTAAACCTCGGTCTTGCCCGAGCCAGTGACACCCTTCAGCAACGTTGTCCCATAATCCCCGGAACGTTGCCCAGCCTGCAGGCGCGCGACCGCGGAGGCCTGATCGTCAGTCAACGCCTTGCCCGGCAAGTCCGGGTCCAGCCGGGGATAGGGCAAATCACGTGGGCTGTCTTCCTCGCGCACTGCGCCTTGCTTGACCAACCCCTTGACGACCGAGGACGTCACCCCCGCCTGCTCGGCCAACTCCTTTAACGTGAACGCCAAGCCGCCGTAGTCGCGCAGCACCTCAAGCACGCGGGTCCGCGCATCGGTCATGCGGTCTGGCTCGGCACCGCCCAAACGATAGATTTTCCGCATCGACGGCGGATCGCCCAGCCCAGGCGCACGGGTCGCCAAGCGCAGCATCGCAGGCATCGGTGTCAGCGTGTAATCGGCCACCTTGCCCAGAAACAACCGCATCTCTTCGCGCATCGGCGCGACCTCTAGCACACGGATCACGGATCGCGCCTTGGCCAGATCAAAACCGCCCTGCCCCGGCCCCCAAACCACACCCAGAACCTTGCGCGGGCCCAGGGGCACCTCGACAAACGCGCCCAGAAAACACCCGCCCTCGGGCGCTTTGTAATCCAGCGTCCGGTCCAAGGGCTGTGTGGTCAGCACAGCCACCAGCTCACCCTGATCGAAATACTCCTGCGCGCTCACCGCATCTCCTCGGGTCGGGGGTTTCAGCATCGGTGTTATTGGGGTAAAGCCATCCGCAACCAAGGCCAACCCATCAAAGGACTGCCCGCATGAAATTCTTCGTAGATACCGCCGAGATCGACGCCATCGCCGAACTGAACGATCTGGGAATGGTAGACGGTGTGACCACCAACCCCTCGCTGATCCTGAAATCGGGCCGCGACATTCTAGAAGTCACCAAAGAGATCTGTGATCTGGTCGACGGCCCCGTATCCGCCGAAGTCGTCGCGACCGAGGCCGACGACATGATCGCCGAAGGCCGTAAGCTGGCCCAGATCGCGCCGAACATCGCCGTGAAGGTTCCGCTGACATGGGCGGGGCTGAAAACCTGTAAAACCCTGTCCGACGAAGGCCAGATGGTCAACGTCACGCTCTGCTTCTCGGCCAATCAGGCACTGCTCGCCGCCAAGGCGGGCGCGACCTTTATCTCGCCCTTCATCGGCCGTCTGGACGATATCAACCTCGACGGCATGGATCTGATCGCTGATATCCGCCAGATCTATGACAATTACGGATTCGAGACCGAAATTCTGGCCGCATCCATCCGCACCGTGAACCACGTAACAGACAGCGCCCGCATCGGCGCCGACGTGATCACCGCTCCGCCTGCCGTAATCAAGAAACTGGCCGATCACCCGCTGACCGACAAGGGGCTTGAAACCTTCCTGGCCGACTGGGCCAAGACCGGTCAGAAAATCCTCTGATCCCTGACACTGCCGCGCGGTGCTGCCAGGCACCGCGCCCGGCCCAACTGCCAGCCCTGATCGCAGATCAGGGTCTTGCAGGCGGGAGAGGCCCCGTCGCGCAAATGACGGGAAATCCAACCAAAGGCTCACTTTTCCCAAGGCAAATCGGTCCAGCCGTGTTATAAGGCCGCAAAACATAAAAAAGACCGGACGGGACATGAGCAGCAATACCAAACTCAAGGACACTCTCCGCGAGGCGATTCTGGCCGAGCCTGACGCCGTGCTGGACGACAAGGACCTGATGCAGGCCCTCGTCGCCGCCAATGAACAAGCGCGCGGAGATAACATCGTCGACCTGCGCGGCATCGCCATGCAGCGGCTCGAAGCGCGGCTGGATCGGCTTGAAGACACCCACCGCTCGGTCATCGCGGCCGCTTATGAAAACCTTGCGGGTACCAATCAGGTGCACCGCGCAATCCTGCGCCTGCTGGAGCCCACAGGGTTCGAGGACTTCCTGACCACCCTTGGCTCAGACGTCGCCGAAATTCTGCACGTGGATCGGATCACGCTGGTCCTGGAAACCACCGTCCTGCAGGAAGACCCCGCGATCGAAAAACTGGGCGGAGCGCTGGCCGTAGTCGAGCCCGGCTTTGTCGACAACTACCTGACTTTCGATCGCAGCGGCCCTGCCCGCGAAGTCGTGCTGCGCGAGGTCATCCACCCCACACACCGCATCTTCGGCGATCAGGCCAATCACCTGCGGTCCGAAGCCTGCATGCGGCTGGACTTGGGCGAAGGCCGCCTGCCCGGCATGATCATCATGAGCGCGAAAGACCCCAACCACTTTTCACCGCAACTTGGCACCGACCTGCTGACCTTCTTTGCCGGTGTTTTTGAACGGTCCATGCGCAACTGGCTGTCATGAGCCTGATCTCTCCAGCCTGCCGCGACGCGTTGCAGCACTGGCTGGAGGGTCTCGTCGCGCTTTCGGGCCGATCAACCAATACTCAGGCCGCCTACCGCAGCGACGTGAATGATTTCCTATCCTTTATGACCCTGCACCATAGCGAGCGTCAGGGTTTGGCAGCACTGGCTCGGATCACCGTATCCGATATGCGGGCTTGGATGGCGGATCAGCGCGGCTCGGGCGTCGGCGCGCGTTCGCTGGCGCGCAAGTTGTCGGCTGTCAAAAGCTTCTACCGCTGGCTGGCAGAACGTGAAGGGTTCGAGCCGACCGCGGTCTTGTCGACCCGCGCGCCCAAATTCACCAAGAAACTGCCCCGCCCCGTCGACGAAGATGCTGCCCGCGCCCTGATCGAAACGGTCGAACTGCAATCGACCAATGATTGGGTCTCTGCGCGCGACGTGGCCGTGGTCACATTGCTCTATGGTTGCGGGTTGCGGATTTCCGAGGCGCTGTCGCTGACCGGCGCTGACGCCCCCCTGCCACAATCGCTGCGAATTGTTGGCAAAGGCAACAAGGAGCGCATCGTCCCGGTCCTGCCCGCCGCACAAGCAGCTCTGGACCGGTATCTGGCGCTCTGCCCTCATCCGCTGGACAAGACCAAGCCACTGTTTCGTGGTGTCCGCGGCGGGGCGCTGAACCCACGTGCCATTCAGGGCGTCATGGCCAAGGCGCGTCAGCAGTTGGGCCTGCCCGCGACGGCCACCCCACATGCGTTGCGCCACAGCTTTGCCACGCACCTGCTGTCTGCGGGCGGCGATCTTCGCGCCATACAGGAATTGCTGGGGCATGCCTCTCTGTCGACCACGCAAACCTACACCGCCGTGGACACCGCCCGGTTGATGGAAGTCTACGACCGCACTCACCCGAAAGCCTGACACAATTGCAATTTCACCAAACAGGGCATTTTGCTTTGCATCTTGGACACGCATCGTACATGACACGCGCATGACACTCAGATTCAAAGCTCTCTCCGTCCATCTCTTTACTGCAACCGGCGCCGTTTTCGCGATGCTGGCCATGCTGGCCGCTGTCGAAGAAAAATGGAGCCTGATGTATCTGTGGCTGGTCGTGTCCTTTATTGTCGATGGCATCGACGGCCCACTGGCGCGGCACTATCACGTCAAGAAAAACGCCCCCGAGTTTGACGGCGTATTGCTGGATCTGATTATCGATTACCTGACTTATGTATTCATTCCCGCCTTCGCCCTGTTTAAATCCGGGCTGATGGATGGCTGGACCGGCTGGTTTGCGATCATCGTCATCACCTTCGCCAGCGCGATGTATTTCGCGGACACTCGGATGAAGACCAAGGACAACTCGTTCTCGGGCTTTCCCGGCTGCTGGAACATGTTTGTCATTGTGATCTTCGCGCTCGAACCCAATTTCTGGGTCATCCTGCTCATGGTCTCCCTACTGGCTCTGGCCATGTTCCTGCCGTTAAAATTCGTGCATCCCGTCCGGACCGAGCGTTGGCGCAGCGTCACCCTCCCCATGGCCCTCGCCTGGACCTTTTTCGCCGGATGGGCGGCCTGGGTGGATTTTCATCCCGAAAGCTGGGCGCATTGGGGGCTGGTGATCACCAGCCTGTACCTAGTCTTTGCAGGGATCGCCCAACAGGTGATCCCACAGCAAAAAGCCTAAAGGATTTCCTCGACCTCAAACTCGGTCCCGTTATGGGTGAACACGTCGCCCTCCTGCAGGCCGGTCATCGCCAGATAGATCGGGCTTTGGGTCGAAATCCCCATATAGGTCGTCCCGTCCACATCGAACCGCGTTGTCGACACGCAGACCACAAAACTCCGGTTGTTAAACTTTACCACGGCACCGGGTTGGACTGTATCGGTCAGCCCAAAATCGGTGTTCTCGATCACGTCGATCTTGGCATGATGCGCTTGCAAGGGCGCGTCGAAAGCCGCCGCCAGATCCGCATTCTCACGCGAAGCCGCGATATCATCCTTGTCGTGCCCTTCCCGGTCGTCCAACTGAGAATCCTTCAAAAACGCATCGTAATGCGCCTGCGCGGTCGCCAGCTCCTGTTCTTCCAGTGACATCAAACGGTCAATAATGGCTTTCTTGCGCGCGGCGGGGTCGGCTTGAACGGTCATGCCAAAAACATCCTTCGAATTCTCTATGTGATACAAGTTGGGACGCAAGCGGATGGATTGCAATAGCTTTCCACTCTCAGATCAGCAACCCTGCCGCGCCCTCGTGCCGCAACAAGGCCACCTTGGTCTCCACGCCGCCGTCACCGGAAAACCCACCCAATCCACTTGCCCCCAACACCCGATGGCACGGAATAATGACCGGGATCGGGTTCGCCCCACAGGCCTGCCCCACAGGTTGCGCCGGGCGACCAAGCTGTTTGGCAATATCCCCATAGGTCACAGTCTCGCCCAGTGGAATCGCATACATCAGATCACATACCTGCCGCTGAAAGTCAGAACCGGCCACACGATAAGGCAGATCAAACCGCTCCAACCGCGCCTGATCATAGGCCGCCATCTGCGCTGCCGCCTCACGCAACAAGGCTGACGCCTCACCTTCATTGCGTCCATCCCAGACCAAACGGGTAATCGCACCACCCGTCTCTTCAATCCCCAGACGTCCAAATCGCGTATCGACAGCAATCATCGGCATAGCCAGAACCTGACCGCGAATTGAGAAAAGGCGCAACCCCCAACAGGCTGCGCCCCAATCTTCTTCTGTTCAAAAATACCTCGGAGCGCGAGGCAGAGCCTCGCAGAACTCCAAATCCAGAGACGTTACGCCAACGCCTCGTCACAGCGCCCGCAGACACCCGTATGAGCATGACGCCCGACATCCGGCAGGATTTTCCAGCACCGCTGACACTTCTCGCCCTCGGCCTTTTCGAACACCACCGCAACGCCCTCAATCTCGGGCACGCGGAAAGCCTCGGCCGGGGCCGGATCACCCGTAACAGTCAACCCCGAGGTGATGCACATATCGTCCACATCGAAAGTAGCCAGCAGATCACGGGTTTCCTGGTCCTCAACATAGACGATCGGCGCGGCCTCAAGGCTGGACCCGATGACTTTGTCCTGACGTTGAACCTCCAGCGCAGCCGTCACCGAACGACGCACGCGGCGCACCTTGGCCATGCTTGCTTCCAGTTCCGCATCGCGCCAATTGGCCGGCGTGTCCGGGAAATCCACCAGATGGACCGAGCTGTCATCACCGCCAAACCGCTCCAGCCAGACCTCTTCCATGGTGAAGACCAGAACCGGGGCCAGCCATGTGGTCAGGCGGTGGAAGAGGATATCCAGCACAGTTCGGGCCGAACGGCGACGCAGGTTGTCGCCATCGCAATAGAGCGCATCCTTGCGGACGTCGAAATAGAACGAGGACAGATCTACCGTGGCAAAAGTGAACACAGCGCTGAACACACCCTGGAAATCGAACGCGGCATAGCCCTTGCGCACCTGTTCATCCAGATCGGCCAGACGGCTCAGAACCCAGCGTTCCAGACGCGGCATATCTTCGGGCGCGACGCGATCAGCCTCGGTGAAATCAGCCAATGATCCCAGCATAAACCGCATGGTATTCCGCAGACGACGATAACTGTCAGCGGTGCCCTTCAAGATCTCCGGCCCGATCCGCTGGTCGGCGGTGTAATCGGTCTGGGCCACCCAAAGACGCAGGATATCGGCACCGTATTGCTTGATGACCTCTTCCGGCACGATGGTATTGCCCAGCGATTTGGACATCTTGTTGCCCTTGGCGTCCAGCGTAAAGCCGTGCGTCACCACGTTGCGATAGGGCGCACGGCCCTTGGTGCCGCAGGCCTGCAGCATGGACGAATGGAACCAACCGCGGTGCTGGTCGGTGCCCTCCATATAGACATCGGCGATGCCGTCCTCGGTCCCGTCCTCACGGTCGCGCAGAACGAAGGCGTGGGTCGAACCCGAGTCAAACCATACGTCCAGCACATCGAACACCTGATCATAGTCGTCCGGGTTGGCGATGCCGTCCAGCACCTGTTCCTTGAACCCGTCCGTGTACCAGATATCCGCGCCGTTTTCCTCGAACGCGGCTTTGATACGTGCGTTCAGATCGGCGTTGCGCAGCAGGTAATCGGCATCGGTGGGCAGAGCGCCCTTCTTGGTGAAACAGGTCAGCGGCACACCCCACGCACGCTGGCGGGACAGCACCCAATCCGGGCGGGCCTCAATCATCGAATACAGGCGGTTACGACCCGTCTGCGGGGTCCATTTCACCAGTTCATCAATCGAGCGCAGGGCGCGTTCGCGGATGGTGTCGCCCATCTCGCCCATGCCGTCGTCCAGCTTGCGGTCGACGGAGGCAAACCACTGCGGCGTGTTGCGATAGATGATCGGAGCCTTTGAGCGCCACGAATGCGGATAGCTGTGCTTGATCTTGCCACGCGCCAGCAGCCCGCCAACCTCGGCCAGTTTGTCGATGATAGTCTTGTTCGCATCACCCTCACCGCCCTTGCGGGACAGGATGTATTTGCCACCAAAGAACGGCAGATCGGCACGGAACGAGCCGTCATCCATCACGTTATAGGTGATGACCTGTTCCAACATACCCAGATCGCGATAAAGCTCGAATTCCTCCATCCCGTGCGACGGCGCACAGTGAACGAAACCGGTGCCTTCGGTATCGGTCACAAATTCAGCGGCGCGGAAATCGCGGATGCCATCCCATTCGCCATTGCCGCCCTCGGCCCCGGCCAGCGGGTGGGTCAGTTGCACGCCTGCCAGCTCATCCGTGGTTACGTCGCGGACGCGGGTCCACTGATCGTCGTTCAAACGGGCACGGCCCAGAACATCCGCCGCCAGATTGTCGGCCAGCAGGAATTTGTCACCTACTTTGGCCCAGCATTCATCCGGCGCGCCGGTGACTTCGTAAAGGCCATACGCGATGTCCTTGCCGTAAACGACCGCCTTGTTCGACGGCATCGTCCAAGGGGTCGTCGTCCAGATCACCACAAACGCATCATCCAGATCGCCTGCATTCACGACCTTGAACTTCACCCAGATGGTGAAGCTTTCCTTGTCGTGATACTCGACCTCAGCCTCGGCCAGAGCGGTCTTTTCGACCGGCGACCACATCACGGGTTTGGACCCCTGATAGAGCGTGCCGTTCATCAGGAACTTCATGAACTCATCGGCGATCACGGCCTCGGCGTGATAATCCATGGTGATATAAGGGTCAGGCCAATTGCCGGTGATCCCCAGACGCTTGAATTCTTCGCGCTGGATGTCGATCCAGCCTTCGGCGAACTTGCGGCATTCCTGACGGAAATCGACGATGTTCACCTCGTCCTTGTTCTTGCCTTTTTTGCGATACTGCTCTTCGATCTTCCATTCGATGGGCAGGCCGTGGCAGTCCCAGCCGGGCACGTAACGCGCGTCGTGGCCCATCATCTGATGGCTCCGCACGATCATGTCCTTGATGGTCTTGTTCAGCGCGTGGCCGATATGCAGGTGGCCGTTGGCATAGGGGGGACCATCGTGCAGGGTAAAGGGCGTGCGGCCTTCCTTCTCGCGCAGGCGGTCATAGACGCCGATTTTCTCCCAACGCTCCAGCCATGCAGGTTCGCGCTTGGGCAGGCCAGCGCGCATGGGGAAATCGGTTTTGGGCAGGTTCAGCGTGTCTCTGTAATCAGGTGTATCGGCGCACATTGGGGGCGTCCTTTGGATGATCTGGTCGTATGGATCGAAGCGGTCGGTGCGAGGTCTCAAACACCTTTGCCCGGCGTCTCAGGATGTCAGAGCGCCGGGGATATAATTCGAATAATGATGGCCATCCGGTCATACATGGCCGCGCTTATAAGACGCCCTTGGCAGATGGTCCAGAGCTTCCGCCCCCTGCGGCGAATGGCGCGGTTCAAAACAGCTCGATCGCGGGGCGCGCAATCATCAGCCACAGGATGCTCAGCACCGAAAGAAAGGCCGGGATGCCGCATAAGAACCAGATGCGGAACAATCGGTGATAGCTGTCAGGCAACGGTGCACCCTGTGCAGCAGCCGTCTGTGCCAGATCCCGCAGGCGGACCTGTATCCACACCACAGGCAGCCAGAACACGCCCGTCACGCCGTAAAGCATCAGCGACAGCACGATCCACCCTTCGGCAAGGGACCAACCCAGTCGCCAGGCCAACAAAGCTCCGGTCACGGGTTGGACGACTACGGCGGTCGTCGTGAACAGAAGGTCAGCCAGAATGACCACACGGGCAGTTTGCGCAATAAACCGCGCGTCGCCGGACCGATGCGCCAACAGCATGAAAAACGCGATCCCGGCTCCCGTGCCCAGCAGAACGCTTGCACCGATGACGTGCAGCCATCGCAGGATCAGGTCTGGATCCATCATCGGCTTTGCACCATAGGCCAGGCAACCAGCGACAGCAGCAGTGCAGGCAGCACTTTGACGAGTGGGCCCAACGTGTCCAGCCACAGGCCTGGTGTCACGACCGTTGCCGCCAGCACATAGAACGCTGCCACCCCAACTTGCGCCAGGCACACGCGTGGGGTCCAAGGACGATATAGAACGGCCAGTCCCAAAGCGATATCGACGAAAGACCAGAACACGACAGAACTGACGGCAGCGGCATCGGCCCATCCGGCCTCGGTCAGAACACCGGCGGCCTCGGGCAATCCGACCAATCCGAAAATGCCGGACAGGACCCAGAAGAGACTCAGTACGGCTATGACAAGCGGGGCCAGCAGGGACATGCGCGCGGTCAGCCTGTGTTCACGCGCGCTGGTCATTGACCCATAAATTTCGGGCAGCGGCCTGAGCGACCGACCCGTTGCTGCGCGATAGGGCGCGGGATCACCCATAACACCCGAAGCCATGACCGTCATCGCCGTGCTGCGCAGGGGCGAGCGCCACCCAAGATAGCCCAGCGCGTCAGCACACCGTGCAACTGCCTTGGTCAAGACCGGAGGCATGACAAGCCGAAAGCGGGCCGCCGGGAAACCCAGCCAACGGCGCGTGGTGGCCAGGACATCCCCCAACGATTGGGCTTGATCCTCAACAAGATCGTAGGCGCCTTGCGGTATTTCGTCGGCGCAGCAGGTAACCACGGCATGGCACAAATCCTCCATCCCGACGCACTGGACCGGTGTCGCTGGATAGGCAATCGGCTGTACCAGCGGAACCGCTGCCAGCATCCGCAGTAGGGCCGTTCCACCGTAATCTGATTGCCCGATAACCAGCCCGGGGCGCAAAATCCACAGGTCCGCACCGCTGCTTTCAAGGGCCGCATCACCAGCGGCCTTCGTGCGCATGAACTCGGTGTCCGCATTGGGCGTCGCCCCGATGGCTGATATTTGTACGACCGAAACACCTCGTTTTGCACAGGCCTGACCCAGCGCTGCAATGGCGTGATGATGCACCGCCGCAAGATCATCCGAGGGGCCGTCCTGCAACGCGCCTGCGCAGTTCACAACGCAGTCGATACCAGTGAGTGCGGCCTCCCAATCCTGCGGGTGCGTAAAACGGCGCAAATCGCCCTGAACCAACTTAATTCCGTCCAGTAGCAACGCGCCTTGCACAGGCTCACGAACAAGCCCCGTGACCTGCGCGCCCCGGCCTCGCAAGGCGCGGACCACCGCCGCGCCGATGAAGCCGTAAGCGCCTAGAACAAGGATATTTTTCCCAGTGAGTGTCAGAGCACACCTCGCCACCACGTTGATGCCTTCACCCTAGCCATCTGAGGTATATCCGCCATGGGGACTGTGCCGCCTGCGACAATTCTAGCCGTCAGGGATGAAACAGCGATCCAACCAGATAGGCGATTGATGCCGCAGCGCCCCCAATCAACAAGGTCTCACCACCCGACCGCCACCACGGGGCCAGCGACCAGCGGCTTTTGAGCGCGCCGATGGCAAAAAAGACTCCCATCGTCATCCAAGCTGAGAGCGCAAAGGCGCGCTCGACCCCGGCCAGAAACGGCAAGAGCGGGATCATGCCCGCAACCAGAAAGGCCAGAAACGTCGCCATCGCGGCCTTCATCGGGTGCGGGTCCACACTGCCCAGACCATATTCACCCTCGATCATCAGGTTGATCCAGTTGTCGTGATTGGCGGTGATGGCATCGGTTGCCTCATCCAGAACGCGCCCCGACAGGCCCTTCTGCGACAGGATTTCCCGGACTTCATCGCGCTCACCATCCGGGTAAAGGTGGATGTGGCGCTCTTCGATGGCACGGATGCGGCGGATATTGTCCAACTCAGCTTTGGTGCCCGAGTAATTGCCTGCCGCCATGGAAAACCCATCAGCCAGCACATTGGCCAGCCCCAAGGCTACGATGATGAACGGCGACAACCCGGCCCCCGCGACGCCAGCTACGATCGCAAAAGTCGTCACCGATCCGTCGATGCCGCCGTAAACTACATCGCGCAACACGCCCCGACCGGGGGGCGCGTTGATCCGGGCTGCAATTTCCTGCTGGCTGTGTCCGTGCTCGGTCATGGCTGGCTCCACCTTTGGTATGGCAACCAGCAGGGCAGAGGTCTTTGCGTCAGGTCAAGTCTTGGAAAACAATCCCGCCAACGCCCCTTTGATGATCCGCCGGGTCGAGGGCTTGTGACGGTCCGAGAAAGGCAGCGGGCGGCAGACCTCCATCGCGGCCACCCCGACGCGCGCGCTGAGCGCGCCGTTGACCAGACCTTCGCCGAACCGGCGGGACAGTTTGCTTAGGACCGAGCCGCCCAGAACCGGTTCCAGCAGGTCATCGCCCACAGCCACCGCGCCCGTGGCCACCAGATGCACGAACACAGCGCGAGTCAAACGCCAGCTGCCCAGAAACCCGGCGCGGCCACCGTAGATTTCAGCAATTCGCCGGATCATCCTCAGGGAAGCCGCCAGTGCCGTCACCACATCTGCCAGCGCCAGCGGAACCAGCGCCGTCACCGTGGCCACCTGACGGGCGGCGGCCTCAACCTCGCGGCTGGCGGCTTCGTCCAGCGGGGCCAGAAGTTCGTCTTCTGTCAGGGTAAGCAGGCCGGAGGCATCAAACTGCTCGCCCATGCGTTCGGATAGGCGATCGCGGCCCCATTTGGTGTCGTCGCGCCCCTTGTAGAAGGCCATCAGCCGGTTCGTGACTGCCCGTGCCTGCCCCAGATCACCCTCGGCCAGCGCGGCATCGGCGGCGCGGCGCATCCCGTCCACCCGCGACAGACGCCCAATCGCAGCCAGCTCGCGCAGGGCGATGATCAGCCCGACCACCAGCAACGCGCCGATCAGGCCCGTTACGACCCAGCCCAGAACCGGCGCGCGCAGCAACAGAGACGCCACGAAATCCCAAGCCGCGACCGAGACCACAGCCCCTATCACGGCCGCCGCCAGCCCCCAGAACCAACGCGACAAGGCCGAAGGTTTTCGCGCTGCCAACCGCGCAGCGGTCTGCATCGCCTGCCCCTGCGGAGCGGCGACATCCGGAACCGGCGGTGCCTGCGCCACGTCCGCACCGGGGGCCTCGGCCTCCAGATCAATCAGGACCGGACCTTTAGCCATCTGCGTGTTCCTCTTGATGCCAGACATATTTGATGTCGGGCAGGTTTTCGTCGTTGTCAGAACCATCGCTGCGGGCAACCTCGGCAAACCCGTTGCGCTCGTAGAACCGGCGCGCGCCGCGATTGGCCTGAAAGGCAAACAGCGACAGGTGTGAGCGTTCGGATTTGGCGTGATCCAGCAATCGCTGTCCGATCCCCTGCCCGCGTGCCGGGGCACTTAGATACAACGAGTGTACCTCGACCCCGTTCAGGGCCAGAAATCCAACAACGCCATCATCGGATTCCGCAACAGTGACCCAATCCTGATCAATCATGCGGCCGCAAAAGGCGATGGTTTGCGCACAGGAATGCAGCTCGGGCATCCAGTCATGTTCGCGGGCGAATCCGTGCAGGATTTCTCCGGTGGCTCCGGCATCGGTGCTTCGGGCAGGTCGCAGGATTACCGTCATAGCCGATCTCCGATCAGGAACTGGGCCGCGCGGTCCAGCCGGATATGCGGAGGGCCGTCACTGGGGCGCAGGGTCAACTGCGCGGGCGCAAAGGCCATGAACCCATAGTCTTCGCCCAGCCAGCTTTCAGCGCCGTTGCGCGCAGGCCCCAACAGATGCGTGGGGTCTTCGGGCAACTCGCCGGGATAGAAAGCGGCTTGCTTCCCGTCCAGTAAAGTGCCGCGCACGCAGGGCAAGCCCACCCCATCATGTGTGCGAATTTCTTCGGTCGTGGCGCGGAGCGCGGCCAGCGACAATGCCGCCGTTTCCGCCCCGGCAAAGCTGGCGCGATCGCGGGCGTCGCGGGTCAGCGCCTCCATGATGTGGGTTAGACGGGCGTGTTGGTGGTGGTGCAGATGATCCGCCTTGGTGGCGGCAAACAGGATGCGTTCAACACGCTTTCCCAGCAGCAACCGGCTGAGCCACGCGTTCCGCCCCGGCCGGAACGCCGACAGGATATCGCCCATCGCGCGGCGCATATCCTCAACTGCCTGCGGCCCTTTGTGAATCGCGCCCAGCGCATCAACCAGTACCACTTGCCGGTCAATGCGCGAAAAGTGATCACGGAAGAAGGGTTTGACCACTTGCGATTTATACGCCTCGAACCGACGGGCCATTTCGCGGTGCAGGCTGCGTCTTGCACCACTACCTTCGACAGGCAGCGGCGCGAAGGTCAAAACCGGAGAGCCCGCCAAATCCCCCGGCAGCAAAAACCGCCCAGGCGTGCAATCATAGTAGCCGGCATCGCGCGCGGTGTTGAGGTAATCGGAAAACGCCTTCGCCAGGGCCTGCGCCTGCGGCTCATCATGCTCGGCCTCTGGGTCGGAGGCTTTGGCCTGCGCAAGGTAGCCTGCTGCCTCGGCGCGGTTGGTGATACGATCCAACGTCTCAGACGACCACGACCCATAGGACTTGTCCAGCAAAGCCAGATCCAAAAGCCATTCGCCGGGGTAATCCACGATGTCCAGATGAACCTTACGCGGACCCTGCAGGCCGGACAGCAATCCGGCAGGCCGGGCCTTGAAGGACAGGCGCAGTTCAGAAACCGCCCGCGTGCTGTCCGGCCAATGCGGCTTTGGGCCGGTCAGGGCTGCCAAATGGTTTTCATAATCGAACCGCGGCACCGTGTCGTCGGGCTGGGGTTGCAGATAGGCTGCGTTGATCCGCCCCTCTTGCTGCGCCACTAAGCCGGGCATCCGGCCCCTGTCCAGCAGGTTGGCGACCAGCGACGTGATGAACACCGTCTTGCCCGACCGTGCCAAGCCGGTCACACCCAGACGGATCACCGGTTCGAACAATGCCTCGGACACGCTGTCGCCCACGGTTTCAAATCCGCGCACAAGACTGTCTGCCAGCGATGAAATGACCAAATTGTCGTCCCGCTTTTATCGTTTTTCCCAAGATAGGTAGCCGGTGCGCGACATACCAGCGCTTTCCTGCCCTTGCCCGTCTCGTCACCGCGCGCTACCAGCAGCACATGCCCAGATACGCGCTGAAAGTCGAATACCTTGGAGAACCGTTTGCCGGATGGCAGCGGCAAAAGGATCAACCCTCGGTTCAGGGGGCGATCGAGCAGGCCTTGTCGCGCATTCAACCCGGCGCGCATACCATTGCCGCCGCTGGTCGTACTGATGCGGGCGTTCACGCGCTGGGACAGGTCGCCCATTGCGATCTGGTCAAGGATTGGGACCCGTTTCGCCTGTCCGAGGCGCTGAACTATCACCTCAAGCCCGACCCTGTTGCGATTGTGCAAGCCGCGCGGGTCGAGGACGATTGGCATGCCCGGTTCTCAGCGGTCGAGCGGCAGTATCTGTTCCGTATCCTGATGCGCCGCGCGCCCGCGACCCATGACGCGGGGCAAGTTTGGCAGATCAATCACCAACTGGACGTGGCGGCGATGCAGGCCGGGGCAGATATGCTGATCGGGCGGCATGATTTCACCACCTTCCGGTCGTCCATTTGTCAGGCCGCCAGCCCGGTGAAAACGCTGGATGAGCTGCGGGTTGAACAGGTGCAGGGTTTCTCTGGTCCCGAGATTCACTTTCACGTCCGCGCGCGGTCTTTCCTGCACAATCAGGTCCGCAGTTTCGTCGGCACGCTGGAACGGGTGGGCGCCGGTGCTTGGTCACCCGAAGATGTGCGGGACGCGTTAGAGGCACAAGACCGCGCCGCCTGCGGGCCCGTATGCCCGCCGCAGGGGCTGTATCTGGCGCGGGTCGGCTATCCCGAACCCATCTTAAACTAGATCGCACGCAGCAGCAGCCCGCTAGCAATAACGGCAATCAACAACCCTGCCACCAGTTCAATCGTGGGGGCCAGCACCTGCGCGAAACGGGTGGCAGAGGCTGAGGCCAACAACCCGCCACGCAAGCCAAACGAAGTCCAACCGACCAGAGTTGTCACTGTCGCCGTGCCCAGTGCCATGGCGAACGCACCGGCAATACCCACCATGGCGATACCCATCTGCCACGTCAGGATCAGCACGAACAAAGCGCCGGTACAGGGGCGCGCCGCGATGCCTGCGATTAGCAATGCCGCCTCTTTCCAATTGCCGATCTGCGCCACTTCTTCAGCGGTGGGGCCGTGGCGGTGGCCGCAATCGGAACAGACCTCATGATCATGGTGATGATGATCGTGGTGATGATGCGCGTGAGATTTCTCGGCCCGGTTTCGGCGGGCGAAACTACGCAGGCCCCGGAACACCAGCCACAGACCGATTGCAGCGATGGCGCCGTAGCTGACCGGGGCCATGACCTGCTCGGTCGTGCCAACCAGACTGTCCCGCGACATCTGGAACACCAGAACACCCGCATAAACCAGCACAACAGCCGTGACGGCCTGGCCCAGACTGGACAGCACGCTGATCGCAGACAAACGCCAAAAGGCGACGTTGCGGCCCAGTCCATAGCCTCCGATCAGTACCTTGCCGTGACCGGGACCGATGGCGTGAAAAAACCCATAGGCGAAACATACGGTCAACAGAGTGGCTACGGCCTGAGGCTGTTCTGCCCGCGCAGCACGCAGGGATCGGGCGATCTGGTTCTGAAATTCCCGCTGTTCCCCGGCGGCCCAAGCGGCGAGGTTGTCAAACCCTCCGCTGCCCCAGAACCACAACAGCAGGCCCAAAGCCAAGGCGACAGGGACAATCAGGTACTTGGACATGAAACGCGGATCTCAGTCGCAAAGTCTTCGCCCACCAGCGGGATATCGTTTTCCTCAAGATCATAATCGGCATCCAATGTCAGAAGGAACGCCCGCATCTGCGCAAGCTGGCCGTCAATATCCGGCACGATCTTTTCGATATTGCACGATATATTTCCCGTGACCGTCACAGGGCGTGTCACTTCGTAGGCGGTGTAGTAGGTCTCGTCGAACGCTTTGGCTGAAAGCGCCGATGCCGCCACTGGTGCGCCCTCAACCGCCCTCAGGTGGGTCGAGACGATGCGGCCATTTTCGGTGGAGGCCGTGGGCTCTGCCGGACCCGACAAAGGTACGATGCGCCCCTCGGACCAAAGAACCAGATCACCGTTGTAGCCTTCCAGCCATTGGGCGTCGAACCCGGCCAAAAACGCCTGCTCGCTTTCGCTCAGCTGACCATCACCATCTTGATCCAGCTTTCTGTCTTCAAGCTCGAACAGGGAATACAGCTCATCATAGGCCCAAGTGACGCGCACATGGGTCAGGTTGCCCGCGTCATCCACGATAAACTCCAGCCCCGTGTCGATGAAAACATGAGGGTGGGCCAATGCCGGGATCGGCAGGCAACAGGTCAACAAGGAGATCAACAAACGCATGATCGGAAGATAGGGCCTTGTACCCGCCGCGACAATGCACATTCAAGCCAACGCGCAGAAACCGGCCCACCTTCAGGCCCGAGGAAACAGAACCAGTGTTTGCAGGGCCGTGCCCACGGGGCCTTGGGTGTCGAACAAAACCGACTGCGACATGCCGATACCCGATGGCTGCCAATGGCAGACCGACTCTGACGCCAGCCAGTCCGAGACCGGTTCGCGGTGGATTTGAACCGTCAGGTCAGTGTTCATGAAGCCCATCTCGGTTGTCGGCGCGTTCCACGAAATACCGTTGCCGCAATCGGCCAGCGGACAGAGCGCCTGGATAGGAGATTGCACTTCGTCCGCCAACAGCGGCGGCGTCCGCATCCAGATGGTTTTGGGCCCCGGGCCCTGATTGCCGCCTTTGGGGTAGAGGATATCGGAGTGATTGGCGAAACCGGGCAGGTTGTGGCGGGTCTCTCCAATCGGAAACGGCCCGGTCACTGCGTCATCCAACTGCGGCGGGGGCATGGTCACATTCGCAACGGGGCCAAGATCACGGCGCACCAAATGCATGGTAGTGGCCGTCGCGCAGAGCGTGTCGTCAAGATCATGCACCGTGACCCGCGTGGTCGCCAGTGTCTTGGTGTGGCGGGTCGTCTCGGCGGCGACACGCAGTCCGGCCAGCGGTAGCGGGCGCAACAAGTCTACTGACAGCCGGGTCAGCATCTTCTCGGGCCCGACCTCGGTTTCGGCTGCACGCACGATCAGTCCACTGACGGGACCTGCATGGCAATGATCGGCGGACCAAGGTCCCCGAGCCGCGTCATTGCCCACAAATGCGCCATCCGGGCTGATGTGGAAATAGGCGGGTTGGCTCCCGTCGAGCTCTGCCTGCATACCGATGCTCACACCTTTTCCTGCGTGTGTTTCTTCAACTCGGCCCGCGCGACCTGACGGCGGTGCACTGCATCCGGCCCATCGGCCAGACGCAGCGTGCGCACGTGGGTCCAGGCCGTGGCCAACGGCGTATCCTGACTGATCCCTTGCGCACCAAACATCTGGACCGCCTCGTCAATCACCTTCAACGCGACCCGAGGGGCCACGACCTTGATCTGGCTAATCCAAGGCGCCGCCGCCCGCGCATCGCCCTGATCCATGTACCACGCGGCCTTAAGGCACAGCAGGCGGGCCATCTCGATCTCCATCCGGCATTCGGCGATGATGTCGAAATTGGCCCCAAGCTGCGCCAGTTTCTTGCCAAACGCCTCGCGCTGAAGCGACCTTTTGCACATCTGTTCCAGCGCGCTTTCTGCCTGACCGATGGCGCGCATGCAGTGGTGGATACGTCCCGGCCCCAGACGGCCCTGCGCGATTTCGAATCCCCGCCCTTCGCCCAGCAGGATGTTTTCTGCAGGAACGCGCACATTGGTGAACCGGATATGCATATGCCCATGGGGCGCATCGTCATGGCCATAAACTTCCATCGGGCGCAGAACCTCGATCCCCGGCGTGTCGGCAGGCACGACGATCATCGATTGACGCTGGTGCTTTGGCTGTTCCTCGCCTGCGGTCTTAACCATCACGATATAGACCTTGCAGCGCGGATCGCCCGCCCCTGACGACCACCACTTTTCGCCGTTCAGAACATAGTCGTCCCCGTCCCGCACACAGGACATCGACACATTCGTGGCATCCGACGAGGCCACATCTGGTTCCGTCATCAGATAAGCCGAGCGAATCTGGCCGTCCAGCAGAGGCTTCAGCCACTGCTCTTTCATCTTTTCCGAGCCGTAGCGTTCGAACACCTCCATGTTGCCGGTATCAGGCGCAGAGCAGTTGAACACCTCGGCCCCCAACGGGGTCTTGCCCATCTCTTCAGCGAAAAAGGCATATTCGACCGTGGTCAGCCCAATCCCCTTCTCGCTATCCGTCAGCCAGAAGTTCCACAACCCCGCCGCCTTGGCCTTGGCTTTCAGACCTTCCAAAATCTCGGCCTGTCTTTCGGTATATTGCCAGCGGTCGCCCTTGGCGATTTCGCCCTGATATTCTGCCTCCAGCGGCATCACCTCGTCACGGATCATCTCGACCACCCGTTGCAGCAGAGCGCGGTTTTCCTCGCGCAGGGTGAATGACATGTTCATGGGCTTCCTCCTTGCACCCGGCAGACGGGCTTTACCTTCGGCCTGAGAATGACTTAGCTGCCGACATGATGTCCAGTTGGGTGACGAAACGTCAACTCAATCAAATTAGTAGGTGGAGACAAATATGGCGCTGTTGATCGAAACCGGGTTAACCGGCTGGATGAGTGATGCGGATATCGCCCGTGACATTCGAGCTGTGGACCCTGATCTGGATGTGCGGACGCCCGATACGATCGGCGATGCGGATCAGATTACCATGGTGGCTGTGGCTGGACTGCGAGACGCGCGCTTAAAAGAATTGCCCAACCTTAAACTGGTGCAAAAGCTTGGTGCAGGGGTTGAAACGATTGTGGGCAACCCAAATCTGCCAGACCACGTCCGCGTCGCAAGGTTGAAACCGGATGCGCCCGCGCAAGGCATTGCCGAGTGGTTCGTGGCCTATGTTCTGCGACACCAGCGCCACATGCCCTTTTACGAAGCCGCCCAGACCCGCGCTGAATGGCTGCCAAAAGAGCCCGGCTATTCGCCCGATACCACGGTCGGCGTACTGGGGCTGGGGCATATCGGGTCACGCAGCGCCCTGATGCTGCGCGCAATCGGCTTTCAAGTTTTGGGGTGGAGCCGCTCGCCCAAAGAAATTGGCGGCGTAACCTGCCTTCACGGCGATGATGCTCTTCCCGAACTGCTGGGGCAATGTGATCATGTCTGCGCGATCTTGCCCTCGACCCCTGAAACCAAGGGCCTGTTTGATGCCGACATGCTGGGGACTATGAAACCGGGTAGCCAGCTGTTGAATGCTGGACGCGGGGACTTGATCGACGAGGCGGCCCTGATTGACGCGCTGGATGTGGGCCGCCCGGCTCACGCGGTTCTGGACGTGACAAGCACCGAGCCGCTTCCGTCGAACAGCCCGCTCTGGTCCCATTCCGGTGTCACGATCACCCCGCATGTTTCGGGTTGGCATTTGGGCGACGCATTGGCTGATGTGGCCGAGAATTACCGGCGGCTGAACGCAGGATCGCCCCTGCTTCATGAGGTAGACCGCACACGCGGCTATTGATGGCGTTTCAAGGGGTCAAAATCCACTTGCCGTCCGCGCTGCGGCAACGCTGTGTGCCCACCTCACGCGTTTGATCGGTGCCGTCGGGCTGGATAAAGTGTTGCAGTTGCACGCAATTGTCGCGCACGCCTTGCACCCGAATTGTGCCTTTGGACCCACTTTCGGGATTGCTCCAGCTTTGTTCTGCCCCTACTTGCGGCCTGCCGGATTCAAGCATCGCGTCTGCCGTCGCATTGACGACTTTGAAATCGTCAGGGCTCAGCCCCATTTCTGCGATGATCCGCGACAATGGTTTCGCATAGCTCAACGTGCCGGCGGTCAACGCCACCGCCAAAACCGTAGCTGAAATAATCCGGGCCATCATAGCTGCCTCTTCTTTTTCGAAATGAATTTGCAATCAACACTATACAGGCTCTGACCATGCGTCCAAGCCCCCGCCGCGCCCATCAGTCAAACACAGCCGTCCCCGCCCCAAGGCATCGGAACCCTTCGCAATAGGTACGACCCAAATTCCAAAGCCGCTGCTTGGCTCTGGTCCAGATTTGCGCGCTCATCACCCTCACATTCCCTGCCCGCAAGCCGCACATTCCAGCTTTTCAGGACGTTTTTGATACCCGACCTTCTGGGACAAGTAGCGTCGCATGCCCATAACCCTGTAAAAACAGTGTGTTTCCGAGCGGTTTCTTTGGCGCAGGGCTTCACAGGATGAGTTGAATCTGATGAAATACGCGTAGTTTTTTAGCACTGGAGATTGTTCAATGGTACTGCGTGGATCCCTGTTGGCGCTGGCCGCTGTCATCGGCTTGACGGCTTTTAACGCAACCCCTGTTGTCGCCAAGGAAGAGACCAAGTCCGTCTCGGTCTTCAGCCGTACCTGGGCGATCACGCAAGTCTCGGATGGTCCGATCGTATATCGTGCGACGCGGGACAACAATAACCTCAATCCATTTGGCCCGCCGCCGCGACTGCGCACGCTACAGGCCATTGCGGCGATCCAGCAGGCCACCGGGTGCAAACCCATCGTATCCAGCATGTATCAGAACATCTCGGGCCAGTTCTTTTCCCAAGTTAGCTGTAACTGAACCCGGCACAAAACGGGCATTGAGGTCAACGCAACGCGCTGCCATAGCTTGCGCATGAAACTTGCGATCAACGGATTCGGCCGCATTGGCCGCACGATCCTGCGGCAGCTGCTGGCCATGCCGCAGGACAATGGTATCGACCTGGTGCTGATCAACGATATCGCACCGCTGGAGACCTGTGCCTATCTGTTCAAATATGACAGCACCTTTGGCCCCTATGCGGGACAGGTAGATCAGGACGACGCCCATTTGGTCGTGGACGGGCGCAGGATTCCCGTGACGCACAGCCCCGACCTGTCACGCGTTGATCTGACAGGCGTGGATGTGCTGATGGATTGCACAGGCGTTGCCCGAACTTCGGATGTGGCTGGTCAAGGGTTGGTGGCAGGTGCAGGCAAGGTCTTGATCTCGGGCCCATCACCTGCGACCGAAGTTACGATTGTTCTTGGAGCAAACGAAGATCAGCTTGGGTCTGCGCGCATCGTTTCGAATGCCTCGTGCACGACCAACGGTTTGGCGCCTCTGGTCAAGGTGCTGGACGGGATCGGCGGCGTCGTTTCCGGGCACATGACCACCATTCACTGTTATACCAACAGCCAGCCCATGGTGGACGCGCCCCGCGGTGATCTGACCCGGTCGCGGGCGGGGGCGCTGTCGATGGTTCCGACAACCACCAGCGCCATGCATCTGATCGACGAGGTTTTGCCCCATCTTGCGGGCCGTATCTCGGGCGCGGCGGTACGGGTTCCCACGGCCAGCGTGTCAGCAGTCGATCTGATCGTGACGCTGGAACGCGGTATGCCGGCCGAAATTTTCGAAACAGCGCTGCGAGAGGTCGTGACACAATCGCCGGTTCTGGGCTGGACGGATGAACCTCTGGTCTCATCGGATTTGCGCACGCGCCCCGAGTCTCTGGTGATCGCTGGCCCCGAAACGCGTCAAATCGGAGAACACCAGATCCGCGTATTCGGCTGGTACGACAATGAATGGGGCTTTTCCGCCCGGATGCTGGATGTCGCGCAGCTAATGGCTGCAAGCTAAAAATCGCGGACCAGCTACAGCACCCTCCGGGTCGCAGACCAACGTGACGCTGACGAGCACCCGCGCATTGAATTCATATGGCGCTTTTGCGCGACCTGCCGCGATGCGGCCCAATATCACCAATTTAACGCGCCACTACCATTCAATACGATCCTCCTGCACCAATGCGTAGGGTCTTGGCCACCACACCTGGCTGCAATTCCCAGTACATATTCGATAATTTCTTTCCCAACGCAGCGACTGATGATCTAACTGTTCAGAAAGAGCTGTCACCCTTCATAAGGCAGCAATATTGCGTTCGATTTTGGGCAGTTGGAGCCAACAGATGCAGGGAAGCAGGCTGCGCTTTTCTAAAAACTTGGTACTGGGCATCGTGGCTGCCGCATTGCCGACCGGACTGTCCGCTCTGGAAACCTCGCTGGTCGCGCCAGGCGCTCCGCAAGAGTTGGTGGACCGGATCGAGGAGACATCTTCGGTTACCACCGCAGAATCCCGCGGGTTGGATACTCCGCTGGAAATCCTGTCCGCCGCACTGTCGGATTATCGGACTATCGTCCAGATCATGTATGATGAGGGATATTTCAGCCCGGAAGTCAGCATCAAGCTAGATGGTCAGGAAGCAGCAGAGCTCAGCTCGCTCAGCGTCCCGGCCAAGATCGACCGCGCGGTGATTACCGTGGCAACGGGCCCTTCCTACCGTTTTGGCGAGGCGACCTTGCGACCGATTGCGCCGGAAACCGTCTTGCCCGAGGATTTTGCGATTGGCAAACCCGCCTCAACTGGGGCCATCCAGCGCGCGGCCTCGGCCGGTGTTCAGGGCTGGCGCAACGTAGGTCATGCCAAGGCCGGTGTCGCCGGACAAAAGGTGATCGCTCGCCACCCACAGGCCCGGCTGGACGCAGAGATCGACGTCGATCCCGGTCCGCGCCTGAGATTTGGCGAAATGTTCATTCTGGGTGATTCTGACGTCAAACACTCTTCGATCGAAAAGATCGCGGGTTTCCCCTCGGGTCAGGTCTATTCACCCGAAGAAATCCAGAAGGTCGGCACCCGATTGCGCAGGACCGGAACTTTCAATGTGGTCGCCATCGAAGAGCGTGAAACCCCGAACGCCGACGGCACGTTGGATTTCGACGTCTATTTCGAAGACCTGCCCAAGCGCCGCCTGACGCTGGGTTTCGAAATAGCCTCGCGCGATGGGATCGACCTGACCGCCACCTGGACACACCGCAACGTGTTCAAACGCGCCGAGCGTCTGCGTTTTGAAGCTGCATTGCGCAACATCGGCGGGTCCGAGGACTTGGATGGCCGGATCGGCTTGCGACTGGACCAGCCAGACCGGCTTGGCCCCGATGACAGCACCTTCTGGAATGCCCTGATCGACCGCCGCAATACGGACAACTACAGTGTGTCAATCACCTCGCTGGCATATGGTGCGCGCCGGACCTTCTCGGACCGGCTTTATGCCGAGGCTTCGGCAGGGTTTCAGTTGTCAAACGCGGACGATGCCTTCGGCGACGGACGCAAATTCAGGTATTTCATCCTTCCGTTCCGCGCCGAGTGGGATGAACGCGACAGCAAGGTCAGCGCCTCGCGCGGGTTCTATCTGGATGCGCAGGCTATGCCATTTGTTGGACTGTCAGGCACGGAAACAGGTGCCCGCTTCTTCGCGGATGCGCGCAGCTATACCAGCCTTGGAACCGACGGGCGCATCGTTCTGGCGGGTCGGGTGCAAATCGGCTCAGTCATCGGCCCCTCGCTGGACGGTGTGACCCCGGACTTCCTGTTCTATTCTGGCGGTGCAGGCACTGTTCGCGGGCAGCCCTTTGAAAGCCTTGGTATCCCCGTCGGAGATGAGGTCGCAGGCGGCAAGTCGTTTTTGGGGCTTTCGGGCGAAGTTCGTGGTAAAATCACTGATACTATCTCGTTGGTTGGGTTTTATGACTACGGGGCGGTCGATACGACGGCTTTTGTGACCAGCACGGCGAATTCCCATTCGGGGGCTGGTCTGGGGGTCAGGTACGATTTGGGCGGCTTTGGCCCGTTGCGGCTTGATCTGGCTGTGCCGGTTCAGGGTGACACGGGCAATGGTCTGCAATTTTATATCGGGATCGGACAGGCATTTTGATACGACACACTTCATATACGATTGTCAGTGCCACTCTGATCGCAATCGCACCGCCGGTATTCGCGCAGGAAGACGGCGGCGGCAGTATGCTCGAGACCTTCTTGCAGGACACATTGTCGGGCGACAATCAGAACGTAACGGTCAAGGGCCTGCAAGGCGCGCTCAGCGCCCGTGCCACGATCGAGGAAATCACTGTCGCCGATGATGAAGGTGTCTGGCTGACCATCAAGGACGCCCAGCTTGATTGGAACCGACTGGCCCTGATCCGGGGACGGTTCTCGGTCAATGCGCTGACGGCGCAGGAAATCGACATCGCCCGCGCGCCGGGGGCGACGACAACGGAAGAGCCCGCCGCTTCGGCTGAGACACAGCCCTTTCAACTTCCTGAATTGCCGGTTTCCATTGAGATCGGCGAGATTCGGGTGGATGAGCTGGCCTTGGGCGAGCCTCTAATCGGTGTGGCGGCCGATCTGTCTGTCACTGGAAATCTGTCTCTGGCCGACGGAACGATGGACACCAATCTGGACATCACCCGGCTGGATCGCGCTGGGGATGAGATCAAGCTGACCGCTGGATTCCAGAACGACTCGAGCCAGATCACACTGGATTTGCAGGTGATCGAGGCGTCGGGCGGGCTCATATCGACCGCGCTGAAAATCCCTGACAGCCCGCCGATTGGGTTGACGGCCAAGGGATCAGGCCCGCTGACGGATTTTACTGCCGATATCGGGCTGAGCAGCGATAACAAGCAGCGCGTTTCGGGCCAAGTGCGCCTGCGCGCGGCTGAGGCCGATCAGGGTATCGCCTTCACCACCAACCTCAGCGGCGACCTGACCTCGTTTCTGACCGCCGAGATTGACCCGTTCTTTGGCCCCGAGACCCGCCTGTTCGTCGACGGGCAGACCAAACCCGACGGCGCTCTGGAGGTCTCGGACCTTGAACTGACGACGCAGGCTCTGAGCCTGAAAGGGGAATTGCAACTGGGCGAAGGCAGCGCTTTGCAACTGGCGGCCCTGCAAGGGCGGATCACCCCGCCCGACGGGCAATCCGTGACCCTACCCGTCGCAGGTGGGGATACGTCGATCAAAGCGGCACAGATTTCGGCGCTGTTTGACCGGAAAAACGGCAATCTGTGGGATCTCAGCCTGACGGCCAACGGGCTGAACGCACCGCAAGCCAATCTGCAAAACGCGCGCATTACCGCTCAGGGCGTTCTGGATCAGGACGAGGGCTTTGCGGTCAGCGGCGATCTTCAGGCCAGTGTTTCCGGCATTGACCTGAACGATCCCGCCCTGAACGCCGCTTTGGGGCAGCGGATCATATTGGACGGACAGTTCGACTATGGCAGCGATCAGTCCTTGAACCTGTCCGGGTTCGAGCTGATCGGCTCGGACTATGATCTGGCGCTGGATGCGCTGGTCAACGGCCTGAACAGCGGACTCAGCATCGATGGCTCGGCCGAGTTGAACGCAACCGACCTGTCGCGCTTTTCCGATCTGGCGCAGATGGAACTGGGCGGTCAGATCACGGCGCGGGTCGAGGGCAAAGGATCCCCGCTTGATGGCAGCTTTGACGGCAAACTGACCGTTGAGGGGGCCGACCTGTCGACTGGGCGCGAGGATATCGACCCGATTATCACCGGCAACACCACCGTCACGCTGGACGGTCAGCGGGGGGCGGACGGCATCACAGTGCGTACCTTCGCTCTGGACAGTTCCGCCGCGCAGGTCGAGGCCAGTGGCAACGTCACGACACCAGATGGAAACCTGACAATTGACGGGCAGGCAAAAGTCAACGCCCCGGATCTGTCGGTCTTTTCCAGGTTGGCCCAACATGATCTGGGCGGCTCTGTCCGGGCCGAGTTCGCGGGCCAGGGCACCGCGCAAACACAAGAATTCGACGGTACGCTCAACATCGTCGCGCGCGATCTACAGACCGGCTTGGCCGATTACGATCCATTGCTGACCGGGCAAACCACGATTCTGTGGGATGGCGCGCGTTCGCTCGACAAGATTGAAATTCGCAAAGCAACCGTGAACGGCACAGCGCTGCGTGCGCAGGTACAGGCGACGGTCAACAACCCAACGGACGCGCCTTCGGGTGAAGGGACGGTGCAGTTGGTCGTGCCCGACCTGTCGCTTTTCTCGGGCATTGCGGATCGGGAACTGACCGGTGTGGTCAACGCCAATTTGACGGGCAGCGGCGACCTATCGAGCCGCGCTTTTGATGTGCAAGGTGATGTGGATGCCGACAATATACAGATTGGAATGGACCTTGTGGACCGCCTAATTCAGGGCCGCACGACCCTGTCTGTGGACGCCCAAAACAGCGACGAAGGCTTGGATGTCAGAAACTTTCGCCTGAAGGGCACCGCAATCTCGGCCGATGCGTCGGGCAAGGTGGCGCGTCAGTCGGGCGGGCTGAATTATTCGGTTCAGCTGGATGACCTAGCGCGGATCACGGACATCCTGTCAGGGCCGCTAACATTGACCGGCAATGTCGCACCCACCGCGGATGGCGTCGAGGGCACGACAACCCTGAGTGGTCCCGACAGCTCCTACGCGTCATTGATCGGGTCGGTAGACGCGGACGGTTCGGCGGATTTTGACTTTGACGCCAAGTTCAACCGGATCGAGCGGTTCCTGCCAGAGTTCCCTGGCTCAGTCGCCACAAGCGGCACGGCAAAGCGGCAGAACGGGGTCTGGACCATCGATTCCAACACCGAAGGTCCGGCACAAATTAACAGCACTTTGTCGGGTACGTTCGATGAAACCTCGGGCGAAGCCGATTTGAAGGCCGTGGGCGGTGTCAATATCGGCATCGCGAACCTGTTCATCTCGCCCAACAAGATCGACGGCACGGCCCAGTTTGACGTGGCGCTCAAGGGCAAGCCCGCGCTGGATGCGCTGAGCGGGACAATCACCACCAACGGCACCTCGCTGGCGCTGCCAACCGCAGGACAGACCTTCACCGGGATCGACGGAACGGTAACATTAGCGCAAAGCCGGGCAACCATTGCGATAACCGGCGGCCCGCGCTCGGGTGGCAGTTTCAACGTGTCCGGACCGATTGACCTGACCCCGCCCTTCAACGCCAATGTGACGACGACGCTGAACAATCTGGTGCTGACAGATCAGCTCTTATTCGAAACATCGCTGAACGGTCAGATCGCGCTGACCGGCGCTCTGGCTGCCAACAGTGCCGTTTCAGGCCAGATCAATTTCGGCGAAACCAATATCAATCTTGCTGCGGCGTCCGGCGCCGTAGGTGCCGCGCCGATCCCGAATATCGAACATGTCGGGGAAAGCCCGGCCAGCTACCTGACGCGGGAACGCGCTGGTTTGATCGTGGACGAGGAGGCCACCCAAAGCGACTCGCGCATCGCGCTTGATGTTTCACTGCTGGCTCCGAAGGCGGTGTTCGTGCGCGGTCGCGGCGTAAATGCAGAGCTGGGTGGGCGTTTGTTCATTGGCGGGACAACCAGTTCCGTGGTCCCATCCGGTCAGATCGAGCTGATCCGAGGTAACTTGGACATCCTTGGCCGCCGTCTGGCCCTGACCAAGGGGGTCGTAACCCTGCAAGGCGACCTGACGCCCTATATCGAGTTCGCATCCTCGACCAGCACATCAGAGGGCACCGCGACAATCGAGATCGCAGGCCCGCTGGATGCGCCCGAGGTCAATGTATTCTCAGACCCCGAGCGCCCTGCAGAAGAGGCGTTGGCGATCCTGCTGTTCGGCAACCGGTTCTCGGAATTGTCGCCCTTTGTCATCGCCCAGATGGCCGCGTCATTGGCGCAGCTCAGCGGGGCGGGCGGGGACGCGACCAAAGGCCTGCGCGACAGCACCGGAGTTGATACAGTTGATATCGGCGCCACCGAGGGCGGCGCTGGACGCCTGGGCGCAGGCGCGTATCTGAGCGACAACCTCTATACCGATTTCACCGTGAACACCGAAGGTGACACCGAGGTGAACCTGAACCTGGACGTGACGGATAACTTCACCGTGCGCGGCACTGTCGACGGACAGGGTGAGACAGGGATCGGCATGTTCTTTCAACGCGACTACTGACGGCGGATACCAATCGGCTGACCGACCTGCGGCGCAGGCGTAAGCCCCGCGTGGTCGCGCACCATTTGGGCCAACCGGGCGGCGGCCCACTCTGGATACGCCTCAGACCGACCGGTGGTGTGGCTGACATTCATGAACAACGCCTCTTGCGTGGCGCAAACCTCTCCCGCGTCTGACAGCATTTCGGCAAAATAATGCCCGCGTTTGTGATCGGCATCCAACATGCGGATACGAAATGTCAAAGGCTGCCCCTCGAGCACCTCTTGCAGGAAGGACATCTGCGATTGCAGCACATAGGGTCCCTGCCCCAGCGCGTCGACCTGCACCTCACCCAAGCCCAGATGATCCACCATCAACCGCTCGAGCGCCATGTCGAACGCAACGCCGTAGTAGCCCACATTCATATGGCCGTTATAGTCGATCCATTCGGGCAGCACTTCAAAGCCCCGAATCTCCACCGGCGCATCATAGGGGCCGTCATGCCCGCTTAACGGTTCTGTCATCTGCATCATCCTCGCAACAGGGCGGCATGTTTGGACGCACGAACCCTGCTGTCAAGAAAAGTTAAAGGCGGCCATAAGGGCCGCCTTTGTTCGGTTATTCCGCCGCGATAGCGTCTTCGATCTTTTCTACCCTGATGGCCGAGAACTTGAACTCGGGGATTTTGCCATATGGGTCGATAGCCGAGTTGGTCAGGATGTTGGCCGCCGCCTCGACGTAGGCGAAGGGGATGAACACCATATCCTCGGCAATCGCACGGTCGGCGCGCACCATGATGTCGATGCTGCCGCGACGGGTCGTCAGTCGGATTGTCTCGCCCGGCTCGATCCCCATCAACTTAAGCGTTCGGGGGTTCATCGAACAGTTCGCCTCGGGCTCAACCGCGTCCAGAACGTTCGAGCGGCGCGTCATCGACCCGGTGTGCCAGTGTTCCAGCTGACGGCCCGTAGTGGCAATCATCGGGTATTCGTCATCCGGGGCTTCATCCGGCGGGATAACGCTTGCCGGGGTGAACTTGGCCTTACCGTCCGTTCGCGGGAAGCCATCACCAAACACGATGGACTGACCAGGATCGGTTTCGGACAGAGACGGATAGGTGATCGTCTCGGACTTCAGTCGATCCCAAGTGATGTTATCGAGCGATGCCATTGTCAGCTTCATCTCATCAAACACCTGAGACACGTCCGTGTAGTCCCAGTTCAACCCGATGCGCTGCGCCAGCTCAACCGTGATCGCCCAGTCCTCGCGCGCCTTACCCGGAGGCGGCACGGCGGGGCGCACCCGCTGCACCTGACGGTTGGTGTTCGACACGGTGCCGTTCTTTTCATACAGCGCCGAGGCAGGCAGGATGATGTCGGCATAGTTCGCCGTCTCGGTCAGGAAAATATCCTGCACGATCATCAGGTCCAGCTTGGCCAACGCCGCACGGGCGTGGTTCACATCCGGGTCGGACATGGCCGGGTTTTCACCCAGAATATACATGCCCTTGATGTTGCCCGCATAGATCTGGTCGATGATCTCGGTCACGGTCAGGCCCTTCTCGTTCGAGAAGTCATCCGAATTCCAGACCTCGTTGAACTTGGCGCGAATGCCATCGTCGGTCACGGTCTGATAGTCGGGCAGGAACATCGGGATCAGCCCCGCGTCGGACGCCCCTTGCACGTTGTTCTGACCGCGCAGCGGGTGCAGACCCGCGCCCGGTTTACCAACGTTGCCGGTCATCAGGGCCAGCGAGATCAGGCAGCGCGAATTATCCGTGCCGTGGATGTGCTGACTGACGCCCATCCCCCAGAAAATCAGACCGGCCTTGGCCTGCGCAAAAGTGCGCGCGACGCGGCGCAGCTGATCGGCTTCGATACCGCAGATCGGGGCCATTGCTTCGGGCGTAAACTGGCGCAGATGCTCTTTCTCGGCTTCCCAGTTCTCGGTCCAGCGGTGGATATACTGGCTGTCGTAAAGCTCTTCCTCGACGATCACGTTCATGATCGCGTTGAGCATCGAGACATCTGCCCCGGGGCGGAATTGCAGCATTTCATCCGCAAACTTGCGCATGCCGACGCCGCGCGGATCCATTACGATCAGCTTGCCGCCGCGTTTGGCGAATTGTTTGAAATACGTTGCCGCGACGGGATGGTTTTCAATCGGGTTCGACCCGATAATGATCGCCACGTCCGCGTCCTTGATGTCGTTGAACGCAGCCGTCACAGCGCCTGATCCGACGTTTTCGATCAACGCCGCAACGGACGACGCGTGGCACAGACGGGTGCAGTGGTCGACATTGTTATGCTTGAACCCCTGACGGATGAACTTCTGGAATAGATAGGCTTCTTCGTTGGTGCATTTGGCCGAGCCGAAACCGGCCACGCTGCGCGGGTCTTGGTCGCGCAGGGCCACCAGTTTGGAGGCGGCCAGATCCATCGCCTCTTCCCATGTCGCTTCGCGGAAATGGGTCGACAGGTTCGCGGGATCGACATTCAGCCCCTTGGCAGGCGCGTCCTCGCGCCGGATCAGCGGCTTGGTCAAACGGTGCGGGTGGTGGATGTAATCAAAGCCAAAACGGCCTTTGACACACAGACGGCCTTCGTTGGCGGGGCCATTGATGCCCTCGACGTATTTGACCTTGCCGTCCTTAACCTTCAGCGAGACCTTACAGCCCACACCACAGAACGGGCAGACGCTTTCGGTTTCGCTGTCATAATCCTTGCTGTCGCCCTTCTGCTGATCGTCCAGAACGGTGGCAGGCATCAGCGCGCCGGTGGGGCAAGCCTGAACGCATTCACCACAGGCTACACAGGTCGAATCGCCCATCGGGTCGTTCTGGTCGAACACCACCTGCGCAGTATGGCCACGACCGGCCATGCCGATCACGTCATTCACCTGAACCTCGCGGCAGGCACGGACGCAGAGATTGCAGTTGATGCAGGCGTCCAGATTGACGCGCATCGCAACGTGGCTGTCATCCAGCAGCGGGATTTTCTCGGCCTCTTTCGCAGGGAAACGGCTGCCCGATACATCGTTCAGCTTGGCCATATCCCAGAAGTGGCTGGAGGTGTCATGCGCCTCTTCCGGCTGATCTGCGACCAGCAGTTCCATGACCATCGCGCGTGATTTCTCGGCGCGGTCACTGTCGGTCTTGACGACCATACCGTCCGCCGCAGGACGGATACACGAGGCGACCAGAGTGCGCTCGCCTTCCACCTCGACCATACAGGCGCGGCAGTTGCCGTCCGGGCGATAGCCGGGCTGCGGCTTGTGGCACAGGTGCGGAATGGTGAACCCTTGGCCCTTGGCGGCTTCCCAGATGGTCCAGCCTTCGGGCACGGTGACATCTTCGCCGTTCAGGTTGAAGGTGACGGTCTTGTTTGGGCTTGCGTCTAGCATGGCACTGTCTCCCTTCAGATTTCGTCAGCGAAATGTTTGATGACAAGGCGGATCGGGTTCGGAGCCGCCTGCCCCAGACCGCAGATCGAGGCGTCGCCCATCACCTGACACAGATCCTCGAGCAGATCGGTGTCCCATTTGTCGGCCTGCATCAGCTTGACCGCCTTTTCACAGCCTGCGCGGCAGGGCGTACACTGACCACAGCTTTCATCCTCGAAAAACCGCAGCATGTTCAGCGCAGCATCGCGGGCCGTGTCCTGATCGGACAGAACCACCACGGCAGCCGACCCGATGAACGTGCCCAGCGGCTGCAATGTGTCAAAGTCGAGCGGGACGTCGTCAATATGGGAGGGGAGAAGACCTGACGACGGCCCGCCCGGTTGATACGCCTTGAATACATGGCCGTCCGCCATGCCACCGGCGGCATCAATCACGTCAAGAATGGTCGAGCCTGCGGGCAACAAGTAAACACCCGGCTTCGCGACACGGCCCGAGACCGAGTAGCTACGCAGGCCCTTACGGCCATTCTTTTCAACTGAATTCAAAATCTGCGGGCCCTCGCGGCAGATTTTCGACACCCAATACAGCGTCTCGACATTGTGGACCAAGGTCGGGCGGTTGAACACGCCGACCTGGGCCACGAACGGAGGACGGTGGCGCGGCAGGCCCTTTTTGCCCTCGATGGATTCGATCATCGCGGATTCTTCACCGCAGATGTACGCACCAGCACCCCGACGCAGGTCAATATAGCCGGGCGCAACGATACCGGCCTGCTCAAGCGCGGCAATCTCACGGTGCAGGATTTCCAGCACCGCCGGGTATTCGTCGCGCATGTAGATAAAGCAGGTCTCGGCCTCGACCGCCCATGCGGCGATCAGCATGCCCTCAAGGAAAACGTGCGGCGTGCGCTCAAGATAGTAGCGGTCCTTGAACGTGCCGGGCTCGCCTTCGTCGCCGTTCACGGCCAGATAGCGGGTGCCTTCGTTCATGCGAACAAAGCCCCATTTCTTGCCCGACGGGAAACCCGCACCGCCCAGACCACGCAGGCCTGAGGACAGGACGTCTTCCTGCACCTGCTCCCAATCACCGATGTCGCGCAGCTCTTTCAGCTTGGCGTAACCGCCGTTCGTCTCATAGGCCGCGAAGGTCTCGTAGTCGGGCAGATGCGCATGCGTATCATCGGCAGCAATCGCGGCCTGAACCTTTTCGGGGGTCGCGTGGTCGATATGGTTGTGACCGATCTCTAGTACAGGCGCGGTGTCACAACGACCCATGCAAGGCGCACGCACGACGCGAACCTCCGACGCATCCAGACCATCCTCCAGCGCCTTCTGCAACTGCTGGGCACCGGCCATTTCGCAGGACAGGGAATCACAGACACGGATCGTCAGCGCGGGCGGAGGCGTCTCATCCTCTTTCACCACATCGAAATGGGCATAAAAGGTGGCGGTTTCATAGATCTCGGCCTGACCGATGCGCATCTCGACCGCCAAGGCGGCGATGTGGTCGGCGCTGATATGGCCGTGTTCGTCCTGAATCAAATGCAGGAATTCGATCAGCAGATCGCGACGGCGCGGGCGGTCGCCCAGCAGGCGCGCAACTTCGGCCTGCGCCTCATCCGTGAACTGACGGCCTTTGGGCGTGTGCCGCCCCTTGCCTTTACCTGACTTCCAGACGCCCTTGGGTGCGCCTGATGGCTTGGTGTCTAATGGTGCCATGATGCCCTCCGATTAAGGCCCCGTGTCTCATCAGACCAGCATATCGTCAAATCTCTTATCGCTATCGCACGATAACGACAGCTTATCACCGCAATGAGGCGACGACGGCGCGCAAAGCCTCGACCGTGGGCAATTCGGGCTCGCGGGTCAGGGTGGCCAGACAAATCGGTTTGCTGACAACAGGATCGACCAGCGGCAGCACCTTGGTGCCCCGCAAATCGCCCAAAGCACGCACCAGAACGCGCGGAACAACAGTGGCTGCCAGCCCCTCGCGCGCCATGACCATCGAGGCGGTAAAGCCGCTGGTTTCCGCCACCACATGCGGATGCAGGCCCTGTTCGGCGAATATTCGATCCAGAATGCGGCGGTTCTGCATTTGCGGCTCAAGCAGGCTGATCGGAAATTCGGCCACCTGTGCCCAGGGGATCGGACCCGTCTGTTCGGTCATATGCGAGGGCACAAGCAGCACATAGGTTTCCTCGTACAGAGGCTGAACCTGCCGCAGATCGGTGCCGATACTGTCGCCATAGGTGATGCCCGCGTCTAGACTTCCCTCATCCAGCCGGTGCTGAATGGCGCTGGCCGACATGGTCTCAATCCGCGACAGGATGCGCGGATGCGCCTGCTGCAAACGCTTGATCAGCCGCCCGGTGAAAGCGATCGCCGTCGGAATCACCCCTAGGATCAACGTGCCCGTAATCTCTCCCCGCGCGGCCAGCACTTGTTGCTCCAGCGCCTTGGAATCATCCAATATCCGCCGTGCCCGACGAACCATCATCTCGCCCTCTTCGGTGAGGCCCTGAAACCGGTTGGCACGACGGACGATCGAGACACCCAACCGGTCCTCAAGATTGCGGATGCGCATCGAGAACGCGGGCTGCGATATCCCGCATTCCTCAGCTGCCTTGGCGAAATGTTGGTGTCGCGCAAGGGCGCTAAGGAGTTGGAGGTCGCGGATTTCGATCATATTCGAGTTTTCCAATAACGGGCCGACGACCACTTTAGCCGTATTAACCTGCGGGAAAAGCACCGTCTGCAGGCGAGCATACCTTTGAACGCATTCTTGTCTTACTCAAGAAACTCGCCTGTAATACACGGCAAGGGCAACACGGAGAGGCTTCGGATGACCGCAGTAGAAGTTTTTCAGAAATTGTATGACAAGTATGTTGATTGCTATCGGTTAAAAGATGCAACTGGTTGTGCGTCATTCTTTATGGATGACGCACAACTATTTTCGCCCTACGGCTCTGCAGCCAAAGGCCGAAAGGCTATAGAAGCTACCCATTCTGAATGGGTTGAGGAAGGTGGCGAGGACAAAATCGTTGCGGTTGTTCAGGCCGGCATCGACGGTCAAATCGGCTGGTGCCTTGTCCACTTTAGTGAAGGGACGACCGGTCACGGGACATCCCTTAACGTTTTGTACCAGCAACCTGACGGCGGGTGGCTGATCAGCCATTGCAGCCTGAACGAAACGCTCTTATACGGACGTTTGCCAGACGGGCTCAGTTGTTAAACAAAAAGTGCATCACATCGCCGTCCTTGACGATGTAGCCCTTGCCCTCGGCGCGCATCTTGCCTGCCTCCTTGGCTCCTTGCTCGCCATTAGCGGCGATGTAGTCGTCATAGGCGATGGTCTCGGCCCGAATGAAGCCCTTTTCGAAATCACCATGGATCACGCCAGCCGCCTGCGGTGCCGCGGTGCCGGTGCGGATGGTCCAGGCTCGGGCCTCTTTCGGGCCGACGGTGAAATAGGTTTCCAGCTTGAGCAGGTCGTAACCGGCGCGGATCAGACGGTCGAGGCCGGGTTCTTCCAAACCCATCTCGGTCAGAAACATCTCGGCTTCGTCTGCTTCCAGCAGGCTAATCTCTTCTTCGATCTTGGCGCTGATGATGACGTGAGAATTGCCCTGCGCGGCAGCCATTTCAGCGACCTTGGCGGAATATTCATTGCCCTCGGAAGCTTCTTCTTCGGACACGTTGCAGACATACAGAACCGGTTTGGTGGTCAGCAGTTGCAGCATCTTCCACGCCTTGGCGTCCTCGGCCGTAACCTCAACCAGCCGCGCGGGTTTACCGCTTTCCAGCATAGCCTGCGCTTCGGCCAGCAGGCGGTCTTGTTGCTGCGCCTCTTTATCGTTGCCCTTCAGCTTGCGCACCAGATTGGCGCGGCGCTTTTCGATGCTTTCCAGATCGGCCAGCATCAGTTCGGTCTCGATCGTGTCAGCATCAGCCACCGGGTCGACACGGCCATCCACATGGGTCACATCGCCATCTTCGAAACAGCGCAACACATGGGCGATCGCGTCGGTTTCACGGATATTGGCCAGAAACTGATTGCCCAGCCCCTCGCCCTTGGACGCCCCCTTCACCAGACCGGCGATATCCACGAAAGTCATCCGCGTCGGGATGATCTGCTTCGAAGACGCAATCGCCGCCAGCTTGTCCAAACGCTCATCAGGAACGGCAACGTCGCCCACATTCGGCTCGATGGTGCAGAACGGGAAATTCGCCGCCTGCGCCGCGGCAGTCTTGGTCAGCGCGTTGAACAAGGTCGACTTGCCCACATTCGGCAGACCCACGATTCCCATTTTAAAGCCCATTGCGGCCTCCTGAAGCGATGTGACGGCGTCTTCTAGGCGGGTTGTGGAAAATGCGCAACCCAAGCGGTGCAACCGGCAGATGGCCACCGCAGCTTCACTAAACCGTTACGGTATTTGTACTTGCGTGAGTTGAACCGCGCGGGTCATGGTCCCCAATTAGGAGTTCACACACAATTAAATGACGAAGAACCCAATGAAAGCAGCACTTACTTCTGTCGCCTTGCTCGTGGCTGCAACCTCGGTACAGGCCCAATCTGTCATCTTTGGCGCGGGTTTTGCGGATTTTTCTAACGGCAACGGCGACGATCAGGGCGTCTTTTCGCTAGAATACCAGCATCGCCCGTTTCACGAAGCAACGCGTTTCAGCGCTGGTTTGGGTGCAGCCCTGACTGTCGACACCGACGGTGACACGCATATCGGCGCAGGTTTGGTGGGCATCTATTCCTTCTCGGATCGCTGGTTCGCTGAGTTAAGTGTGATGCCAGGCTACTTTAACGCCTCTAACGGCGACAATGACTTGGGTGGTGGCTTTCAGATTCGCAGCCTTCTGGGTGTTGGCTATACTTTGGACAGCGGCAACGCCATTTCGCTGGCCGTCACTCACAAGTCGAACGCCAGCACAGAAAGCTTCAACCCCGGCGTCAACGCACTGTTCCTGCGGTATCACTACGGGTTCTAGGCCAATCTGAGCGGTCGGGATTGATTTCCGACGAAAGTTTCTGCACATCAGGTTCAAACCTGAATGCAAGGACCGCAGATGACCCGTATCGACGCCAAGTTCGCCGCTCTCAAGGCCGAGAGTAAAAAGGCTTTCGTTGCCTATATCATGGCTGGTGATCCCGACTTTGACACCTCGCTTGAGATCGTCAAAGGATTGCCGGGGGCCGGTGTGGACGTGATCGAGCTTGGCCTGCCTTTCACCGATCCTATGGCGGATGGTCCGACCATCCAGGCCGCAGGTCAGCGTGCCCTGGACGGTGGGATGACCTTGCAGCGCACGTTGGACCTGGCCCGTGCATTCCGCGAAACGGATGACACGACGCCGATTGTTCTGATGGGATATTACAACCCGATCTACAGCCGTGGGGTAGATACCTTTCTGGCCGATGCCAAAGCAGCTGGCATCGACGGGCTGATCGTGGTGGACCTGCCGCCCGAAGAAGACGATGAACTCTGCCTGCCTGCGCAGGCTGCAGGCCTGAACTTCATCCGCCTTGCGACCCCTACGACCGACGACAAGCGCCTGCCGCGCGTTTTGCAAAACACGTCCGGCTTTGTGTACTATGTCTCAATCACCGGTATCACCGGCGCAGCCGAGGCCCAGGCCACCAATGTCGGCCCCGAAGTGGCCCGCATCAAATCCGCCACAGACCTGCCCGTCATCGTCGGCTTTGGCATCAACACGCCCGAGAAATCGCAGGCCATTGCAAGCGTTGCTGACGGGGCCGTAGTGGGATCCGCCATTGTCAGCCAGATCGCGGCTGGCAAACCGGTGGCCGAGGTTCTGGATTTCGTAAAATCCCTATCTGACGGCGCACACTCCGCCTGACCCTGCCCTGCTCGACATCAAGACCATGAACCGCGCCTGGAGGCCCCAGTCGCGGTTTTGTGTTAGCGCACTAAAATCCTGCTCAAACCTTACATTGCGACGCGGCATAAAGATTGGTAAACAAAGTGAACCAATCCTACGAAAGCCTGCTTCATGCCCGTCATCACCAACATAGAAGACCTCAAACGCATCTATGAGCGGCGTGTCCCGCGTATGTTCTATGACTATGCGGAAAGCGGCAGCTGGACCGAGCAGACCTTCCGCGACAACAGCTCGGATTTCGATGACATCCGCCTACGGCAAAGGGTTGCCGTCGATATGTCAGGGCGTTCAACCGCATCGCAGATGATTGGTCAGGACGTGTCAATGCCGGTCGCCTTGGCCCCGGTCGGTCTAACAGGCATGCAACACGCGGACGGAGAGATCAAGGCCGCCAAAGCCGCCGAGGAGTTCGGCGTGCCCTTCACCCTGTCCACCATGTCGATCAACTCGATCGAAGACGTGGCAGAGCACACGACCAAACCGTTCTGGTTTCAGCTCTATACGATGAAAGATCAGGACTATGTCAGCCGCCTCATTCAACGAGCCAAGGACGCCAAGTGTTCCGCGTTGGTCATTACACTGGATCTACAAATCCTGGGCCAACGGCACAAAGACCTCAAGAACGGCCTGTCTGCACCACCAAAGCTGACGCCCAAAACCATCGCAAACCTCATGACCAAATGGTCCTGGGGGATTGAGATGCTGGGCGCCAAGCGCCGCGAATTCGGCAACATCGTCGGCCATGTCGAAGGGATATCGGATGCTTCGTCCCTTGGCGCGTGGACGGCCGAGCAGTTCGACCCCAGCCTCGACTGGAACAAGGTCGAAAAGCTGATGGAGCAATGGGGCGGCAAGGTGATCCTCAAGGGCATTTTGGACGCCGAAGACGCAAAGATAGCCGCCAAACTGGGCGCGGATGCGATTGTTGTCTCAAACCACGGCGGTCGCCAACTGGACGGCGCGCTCAGTTCAATCCGGGTACTGCCCGAAATCATGGACGCCGTAGGCAATGATGTTGAAGTCCATCTGGACAGCGGCATACGCTCGGGCCAGGACGTCTTGAAAGCCGTCGCCCTGGGTGCGCAAGGCACCTATATTGGCCGCGCCTTTGTCTATGGTCTGGGAGCGATGGGACAAAAAGGTGTCACCACCGCGCTGGAGGTGATCCACAAGGAACTCGATACAACAATGGCGCTGTGCGGTGAACGCAATCTCGGGGACGTCGGGCCGCACAACCTGTTGGTGCCCGAAGGTTTCGGGGGCCGTTGGCAAAAGTGATCACTGGGTCAGGGGGCTCTGCCCCCACCGCCCGTTCCGGGCGCCTCCCCCGGGATATTTTCAGCCAGATGAAGTCTGGATCCGCTCTTTATCTGGCCCCAAATATCCCGGAGCGCGAGGCAGAGCCTCGCAAAAAAACGATGGCTCGAAAAAGCCCTTTCCAAATCCAATGAATCAAGCTAAGGACGCGGCTTCACGCGGGCATACAGCCTTGGAGGATGCCCGCCCTAACATTTGGAGATATATCATGGCTGGTGAGATTCCTGATCTCGTAGCTCTGGAACGGACGGGGACAGGCAAGGGCGCCGCTCGTCAAGCACGCCGCGACGGCATGGTTCCGGGCATTGTTTTTGGTGGCGACAAAGAGCCGCTGCCGATCAACATCCCGTTTAACGTTCTGTTCAAGCGCCTGAAAGCAGGCCGCTTCAAGTCGACCCTATGGAACCTGAAGGTTGAAGGCCACGAAGACGTTCGCGTCATCTGCCGCGACGTTCAGCGTGACGTTGTCAAAGACCTGCCGACCCACCTGGACCTGATGCGTCTGCGTCGGACCACCAAGATCGCGCTGTTCATCCCCGTTGAATTCGTCAACGAAGACGAAGCGCCCGGCATCAAGAAGGGCGGCGTTCTGACGGTTGTCCGTCCCGAGGTTGAGCTGGTCTGCACCGCTGGTGACATTCCTGAGAAGATCACCATTGATCTGACCGGTCTGAACATCAACGACGTTGTCACCATCTCGTCAGTTGACCTGCCCGCAGGCACCAAGCCGACCATTGACCGTGACTTCGTGATCGCCAACATCTCGGCCCCGACCGGCCTGTCGTCCAGCGATGATGAGGAAGGCGAAGAAGTGGCCGCGGATGAGGTTGAAGTCGTCGGCCAGGACGCAGCCGAAGAATAAACCCAGACCCGGTGTTTGGAGTTTGAAGCGGGGCCTGATCCAGGCCCCGTTTTCTTTTGCCCTGTGGGCTGGAAAGCAGGGGGCAAACCGTGGCATCAACCTGTAGCATCAGACAAGGGCGCGCTTATGAAACTGTTTGTCGGATTGGGGAACCCCGGATCGAAATATGCTCGCAACCGGCACAATATCGGCTTTATGGCCGTGGACCGGATTGCCGAAGATCACAATTTCGGTCCCTGGAAATCCAAGTTTCAGGCCGAGATTGCCGAAGGTCGTCTTGGCCGAGAAAAGGTTTTGCTGATCAAGCCGCAAACCTTCATGAACCGCTCGGGCCAGTCCGTGGGCGAGGCGATGCGGTTCTACAAGCTGGACTCAACCGACGTGACCGTTTTCCATGACGAGTTGGACCTTGCCCCTGGCAAAGTGCGCGTCAAGGCAGGCGGCGGGCATGCGGGGCACAATGGACTGCGGTCAATCCACGAACATATCAGCCCGGCCTATGACCGTGTGCGCCTTGGGATCGGGCATCCGGGGCGGAAAGAGATGGTCTCGCCCTATGTTCTGGGCGACTTCGCCAAGGCTGATACCGACTGGTTGGATGATGTGCTACGCGGTGTCTCGGTTGGTGCAGGGCATCTGGCCGATGGTGACGGTGGCAAGTTCATGAACGCGGTTGCCATGCGCACCGCGCCGCCGCGATCGTCGAAAACTGCAGACAAAGCGCAAAAACCTGCGCCCCAACCAAAGCCGGAACCACAGGTTGATGACCGCTCGGCGATGCAGAAACTGCTGGATAAGTTCAAATAGCCCCTTAGCTCTTGCCGTAACGTCCTGATTGCAGATGGCTGCCGCACGCGGTCCAATGCGGCACGTCTATGGGAGGAGACATATGAGATCACTGCTGAAGTGGATGTTGCGCGTCGCCTTGATGCTGGCGCTAGCCGCAATCGTTGTCGGGGTCTGGAAGCGCGAAGAAATTCAGCGGCTCATGGCCGTGAACTCTTTGTTTGCAGAACAAAAGATCGTCCACAATTTCTCTCATATGGATGAGGCGTTTCTAACGGTCGCCCTGCCCCGTGGTAACGGCCCAACCAGCGAATTGCCCTATGGCGCTGGATTCGACCTGCCCGAGGGCACCGATCAATGGATCGAGGACCGGGCGGTGACGTCCCTGCTGGTGATGCAGGATGGCGAAATCCGGTTTGAGGAATATTACCTGGGCACCGGTCCCGACGATCACCGGATTTCGTGGTCGGTTGCGAAAAGCTATCTATCGGCCCTGTTCGGCATCCTGCTGGCCGAAGGCGCGATCGGGTCGCTGGACGATCCGGTGGTGCAATATGCGCCCAAGCTGGCGGGAACGGCCTATGATGGCGCAACGGTCCGCAACGTGCTGAACATGGCAAGCGGCGTCACCTTTAACGAAGACTATTTCGACCCGAACTCCGATATCAATCGGATGGGTCGCGTGGTGGCCTTGGGTGGTGAGTTGGACGATTTCGCGGCCTCGTTGCAGGACACTTTCGTAGAACCCGGCGCGCAATGGCAATACGTGTCCATCGACACACATGTCATTGGCATGGTGATCCGAGGGGCGACCGGGCGCAGCGTCTCGGATCTGTTGACCGAAAAGATCGTTCAGCCGCTAGGTCTGGAACAGGATGGTTACTATGTGGCGGACGGTGCCGGAGTGGCCTTTGTGTTGGGCGGGCTGAACTTTACCACCCGTGATTTCGCCCGCTTTGGGCAGATGATCCTACAAAATGGCACCTATGGGGGGCAGCAACTGGTCCCTGCCGACTGGATCGCCGAATCCGTTCTGCCCAGCGCCCCAACACAGGCGGGCAAGATCGGGTATGGCTATCAGTGGTGGATTCCCATCGGCGCGCATGAGGGTGAGTTTCTGGCGCGCGGCGTCTATGGCCAATATATCTATTTCGATCAGCCTCGGGGCGTTCTGATCGTAACAACCGGCGCGGACCGTAAATTCCGCGATGACGGGGTGAATGAGGCCAATGTAGAAATGTTCCGCAGCATCGCGCAAAGCCTGTAAAGTCGGATTATGCAGAAACAGGACAGCATAAATGTACTGGGCGGCGTGCTTGCGCCCTGTTCCCGCGATCCGCTGACCGGGTTCTTTCGCGACGGCGCTTGCAACACCTGCCCCGAGGATCAGGGCAGCCACACCGTCTGCGCTGTGATGACGGCCGAGTTTCTGGCTTTTTCCAAATATGTCGGCAACGACCTGAGCACACCTCGACCAGAGTTCGACTTTCCCGGCCTCAAACCCGGGGATCGTTGGTGCCTGTGCGCCGGGCGGTTCCTGCAAGCGCATGACGAAGGCTGCGCGCCCATGGTACACCTTGAGGCCACACACCAACGCGCCTTAGAAGTGGTGCCGCTGGATATACTACGCGACCACGCGGCTGCAGGTGATTGAGACCTGGCTGAACCTCTGGTTTGCGACATCAATAGACCGCCGCGCGGGCCCTCTTGTGGGCGCGGTCGAAAAAACCGGCCCTGTTTTGGGGCCGGCTCCAAACGTTTAACGCTATGGCGCTTAGCCCGCCGTACGCCCTTCGGTATCTGACATATCGAAGTTCAGATACTTGGCCACGGTCTGCACATCCTTATCGCCCCGCCCGCACATGTTCATGCAGATCAGGTGATCCTTGGGCAGGTCGGGCGCAATTTTCATCACGTGGGCCAGCGCGTGACTGGGTTCCAGCGCCGGGATAATACCTTCGGTAGCGCAGCAGAGCTGGAACGCCTCGAGTGCTTCTTTGTCGGTGATCGAGACATAGTTTGCGCGGCCAATATCGTTCAGCCACGAATGTTCCGGCCCGATACCGGGATAGTCCAGACCGGCCGAAATCGAATAGCCTTCCAGAATCTGACCGTCATCATCTTGCAGCAGATAGGTGCGGTTGCCATGCAGCACGCCCGGACGACCGCCGGTCAGCGAGGCGCAATGCTCCATCTTCTCGTTTACACCTTTGCCACCGGCCTCGACCCCGATGATATTGACCGATTTGTCGTCAAGGAAAGGGTAGAACAGGCCCATCGCGTTCGATCCGCCACCGATGGCGGCAATGATTGTGTCGGGCAGACGGCCCTCGGCCTTCATCATCTGCTCTTTCGCTTCCTTGCCGATGATCGACTGGAAATCGCGCACCATTGCTGGGTACGGGTGCGGCCCGGCTACGGTGCCAATACAATAAAACGTGTCGCGCACATTCGTCACCCAATCGCGCAGCGCGTCATTCATCGCGTCTTTCAGCGTGCCACGACCGGACGTGACCGGAATCACCTCGGCCCCCAGCAGGCGCATACGGAACACGTTGGGGGCCTGACGCTGCACGTCATGGGCACCCATATAGACGATGCACTTCAAGCCGAACTTGGCGCAGACCGTGGCGGTGGCCACGCCGTGCTGCCCTGCGCCGGTTTCGGCGATGATCCGGGTCTTGCCCATACGGCGCGCCAGAATGATTTGGCCCAGCACGTTGTTGATCTTGTGCGCGCCGGTGTGGTTCAGCTCGTCGCGCTTGAGGTAGATCTTCGCGCCGCCCAAGTGTTCGGTCAGGCGTTCCGCGAAATACAGCGGCGAGGGACGACCCACATAGTTCGCCCACAGATCATCCATCTCGGCCCAGAAGGTCGAATCGTCTTTGGCCTTCTCGTATTCCTCTTCCAGCGACAGGATCAACGGCATCAGGGTCTCGCTGACAAACCGTCCGCCGAAGATGCCAAAACGGCCCTGCTCATCCGGGCCGGACATGAAGGAATTGAAAAGATCGTTGGCCATGGGTGTCTCCCTCGTCATTCCCGTTGTTCATAGGAGGTAGCGGCGGGATTTGCCATGGCAAAACGTATCAGCTTGCTGCGTCAACAAATGCGCGGATCAGACCAGCATCCTTGACCCCCGGCGCGCTTTCGATCCCCGAGGATACATCGACCTGTTGTGCCCCGGTCATGCGGACAGCCTCGGCCACGTTGTCAGGTGTCAGGCCACCCGCCAACATCCACGGACGCCGCCAGTATTTGCGCCCAGCCAGCAGGCGCCAGTCAAAGGCCAGACCGTTCCCGCCGGGCAATTCGGCGTTGCGAGGCGGCTTAGCGTCGATAAGCAATTGGTCGGCCACCTCAGAATACAGATCAATCGCCATTAGATCTTCGGGCTCGGCCACACCTATGGCCTTCATCACAGGCAGGCCGTAACGCTGCCGGATATCAGCCACGCGGTCGGGGCTTTCCTTGCCATGCAGTTGCAACATGTCCAGCGGTACATCCGCGACAAGCCTGTCCAGTTCCGCGTCCGAGGCATTGACAGTCAGCGCAACTTTGGCCACGCCGGCAGGCACCAGATGGGCCATAACGGCCGCGGCCTCAATTTCTAGGTGCCGGGGCGATTTTGGAAAGAAGACAAAGCCCACATACCGCGCGCCGGCCTCAGCTGCTGCGCGCACGTGCTCAGGGGCGGTCAGGCCGCATATTTTGACCGAAATACCGGACATGGTGCCTTAGCTGGCCTCATCCAGAATGGCGAGGACCTCGTCCTTGCCTTCGTTCTGTTTCTTCTTGAGCTTCTTGACCTCACGCTCAAGCTTGCGGACTTCGCCGGTCTTGGCCGACGCATCTGCGCGGTGCTTGTGCTCGCGCAGCCATTCCCACAGGAAACCGATGACCAGACCGGCCACGATGCTACCCAGAACCACAATAAACAACGGCAGCGAAATGCTGAAATTGACCCCGACCAGATCGGCAATCGCCTGAGGCATCAATGTCAGTTCAACGGCTTCGCGGTTGGCCAGCGAGACCGAGATCAGGACGATCCCGAGGGTCGCCAGAAAAGCATATCGAATGTAGCGCATCATGCCTTAGGCTTTACCGTTCAAACGGTCCCTTAGCAACTTGCCTGTCTTGAAAAATGGAACACATTTTTCTTCCACCTGAACAGTCTCACCTGTCCGAGGGTTACGGCCAACCCGCGCGTCGCGCTTTTTGACGGAAAACGCGCCAAATCCGCGCAGTTCCACCCGGTCCCCGCGGGCCATGGCATCCGTCACTTCTTCGAACACAGTATTCACGATCCGCTCGACGTCGCGTTGGTAGAGATGCGGGTTCTCGTCGGCGATTTTCTGAATCAGTTCTGAACGGATCATGTGCGTTACCCTCCCAGGCGACCGGATTACCATGTCTATTATTCTGATCACTATAGAAAAAAACTTGGTTCGGGGGAACGTTGACTCTGTGTGTGCGACCTTGATTCTACGTCAAACTCACGCGAATTTTTGCACTTGTCGGGGAATTGGCCTGCAAATCGTGAACCACAGATGAATAAAGCCTGCAAATCGGAACGTGTTGATTCGCAACAAAAACGGCCCCGCACTCTCATGCGGGGCCGCAAATTCTGCTTGGACTGAGGTCCGGGCTTAGTCGCCCGACTTCAGCGCTGCACCCAGGATGTCGCCCAGCGACGCGCCCGAGTCCGACGAACCGTACTGTTCTACGGCCTCTTTCTCTTCGGCGATTTCGCGCGCCTTGATCGACAGACCCAGACGGCGGGTTTTGCTGTCAACGTTGGTGACGCGGACGTCGACCTTGTCACCGGTCGAGAAACGCTCGGGGCGCTGCTCGGCGCGGTCACGCGACAGGTCCGAACGGCGGATGAAGGATTTCATGCCTTCGTATTCCACCTCGATACCACCATCTTCGATCGCAGTGACTTCGACAGTGATGACCGAGCCACGCTTCACGCCGCCCACGGCTTCGGCGAACTTGTCACCGCCCAGGGCTTTGATCGACAGCGAAATACGCTCTTTCTCAACGTCCACTTCCGAAACGACGGCCGAAACCATGTCGCCTTTGCGGTAGTTCTGGATCGCATCCTCGCCACGCTCGTCCCAGGACAGGTCCGACAGGTGTACCATGCCGTCGATGTCGCCTTCGAGGCCAATGAACAGACCGAATTCGGTGATGTTCTTGACTTCGCCTTCGACCTCGGTGCCCTCGGGGTGGGTTTCTGCAAACACTTCCCACGGGTTGCGCTGAGTCTGCTTCAGGCCCAGAGACACGCGACGCTTGGCGCCGTCGATTTCCAGAACCATGACGTCGACTTCCTGGCTGGTCGAAACGATCTTGCCAGGGTGGACGTTTTTCTTGGTCCAGGACATCTCGGACACGTGCACCAGACCTTCGACACCGGCTTCCAGCTCGACGAACGCGCCGTAGTCGGTGATGTTGGTGACGCGACCCTGATGGACCGAGCCCAGCGGGTATTTCGCAGCAACCAGATCCCACGGATCTTCCTGCAGCTGCTTCATGCCCAGGCTGATGCGGTGGGTCTCTTTGTTGATCTTGATGACCTGAACCTTGATGGTTTCGCCGATCGTCAGGATCTCGGACGGGTGGTTCACACGGCGCCATGCCATGTCGGTGACGTGCAGCAGGCCGTCAACGCCGCCCAGGTCAACGAATGCACCGTATTCGGTGATGTTCTTGACAACACCCTCGACGGTCTGACCCTCGGACAGGTTGCCGATAACTTCGGCACGCTGTTCGGCACGCGATTCTTCCAGGATTGCGCGGCGCGACACAACGATATTGCCACGGCGGCGGTCCATTTTCAGGATCTGGAACGGCTGCTTCAAACCCATCAGCGGGCCAGCGTCGCGCACGGGGCGAACGTCAACCTGCGAGCCGGGCAGGAACGCAACTGCGCCACCCAGATCGACGGTGAAGCCACCTTTGACGCGGCCAAAGATTGCACCTTCGACGCGCTGGTCGTCGGCATATGCTTTTTCCAGACGGTCCCATGCCTCTTCACGGCGGGCCATCTCGCGCGAGATGACGGCTTCGCCACGGGCGTTTTCTGCGGCACGCAGGTAAACTTCTACCTCGTCGCCTACAGCGATTTCAGGGGCTTCGCCGGGATTTGCGAATTCTTTCAGATCAACGCGGCCTTCCATTTTGTAGCCGACGTCGATGATGGCTTGGCCGGCTTCGATCGCCAGAACCTTGCCTTTGACAACAGAACCCTCTTCGGGCGTGTCCATTTCGAAGCTTTCGTTCAGGAGGGCTTCGAATTCCTCCATGGATGCGTTAGCCATGTGGCGTTGTTTTCCTTTACAGTACGATTTTGCTGGCCGAGCGGTTGTCTCCGCCGGTCTAGTTTCATGGTGTCCTCTGGCGTGACCCGGTGCGCATCCGATTACACAAACACAAAGGGCCGAGGTAACCCGGCCCTGCTCAGATACGTCATCCGGACGTTGACCGCCCTTGTTCAGACAGCGCGCGTATAGGCCGAATTCAGGTAATGTGCAAGAGCAAAGCCCTTAGTTACCGGCTGCTCGGCTATCTTTCACGTGCCAGATGCCTGCGTCCTTCTGCAACATCGACCGTTCGATGGCATCCAGTCGGGACAGCGCCCCGGCAATATCCGTCGATCCGCCCGACCGGTTCCAGATCTTCAGCGCCGAGGCCGGGCTCCACGGCAGGCATGCCGCTGCCAACCAGCAGCGCAATTCAGGCGGCAGGGAATCATAGGTTCGCATCGGAGACACCCTGCGCCGCCGCTTTAGACCGGTGCAAAGATTACGACCGCCTCGCCCGGTCTTGTTTCGTCGCATGGCAAACCTCGTCACAAAATTTTTTGTAATGTTATTACATTCCAAGGTTGGTTAGACAAGCACTCCAAATGCAAAAAGGGCGGGATCAATTCACCGCCCTTTCCATGCTAAAGACGCGGCGCCGCAAAGCGCCCAGACTTCTCAAAACAGTTGCAGATCCTTTGCACCACTTTGAATCTCGGCAAAGTTCGGCATATTCTGCACCGCCACTGGGGCCGGTTTCGTGCCAGGCATCGCCACTGTCGGTTTGGCTGGCTTGCCGAAGGCCGGTTTCTCAAGCTCGCCACGAATATCGCGCAGCAGCGTTTTATGGTCCGGCATGGATTTGAGTATCTGCGCAAGGTCTACCTTCGCACCCTTCCACCACTGGAACCAAATCGGTTTCTTCAGCGGTCGGATACGGTCACGGATACCTGTACCATAGCCCGTGTCGTAGACCTGCTTGCCCAACAGTACCGTCTGGAAAACGCGATGGTCGAACAGGGTGGCGAACTCCACATCATGCTCCATCGGCAGGCGGTGCTGCCAAAGCTCAAGATTCTCAGCCAGACGATCGGGGATTTTCATCTCGGTCCGCGCGTCGATCCAGTATTGGTCATCCGTACGGTTGCCCAACCGGTAATGCAGACAGATGAATTCCAGCACCTCATTGTAGAGCTTGTCCATCTGCCGGTTATAGCGCGCGCGCAACGACGGCTCGATGTCACGCGTCGGCAGATGTTCCGCGAACCAACGGATGGCGTGGTCGATCATATGGATCGCGGTGCTTTCCAGCGGCTCAATAAAGCCGCCCGATAGGCCGATGGCCACACAGTTCTTGACCCAGGCATTGCGCACTCGCCCAACCCGCATCGGGATCACACGTGGCGTAAGACCCTTGCCGCTGTCACCCAGCCACTCAAGATATTCATCGGCTGCCTGATCATCCGTCCGATGCGCCGAAGAATACACATAGCCCGTGCCTACGCGATTGAACAATGGCACTCGCCACGTCCAACCCGCCCCCAACGCGGTCGAGCGCGTGGCGCTTTCGATCTTCTCCGGATTGGGATGTTCGACCTGCAACGCCATGGCCCGGTCATTGGGCAGATAGTCCGAATAGTCCATGAACGGCTCACCCAGAGCCTGATTGATGATCAACCCCCGGAATCCGGTGCAATCCACGACCATCTCGATGTCATGACGGCCTTTGCGTTCAAGCATCAGGTGGCTGACATTGCCCTGTTCGTCCAGTTCAACCGCCTGAACCTCATCCTGAATATGCTCGACGCCACGTTTGGTGCAAACCTTCGTCAGCATCCCGGCGAATTTCACCGCGTCCAGATGGTAGGCATAGCCGAACCGTTGTTCGAACTCCGGCGCGCCCAAAGGACGCGCACCTTTGCACAGCCGCGCAAGATCATCATGCGGGGCAATGGATTGAGTGAAATCCCGATCCCCGTTGCCGAAGCGCAGGAAATATTCCGAGGCCTCCAACCCTTCCAGCAACTGGCCATGCGCGAATGGGTTCATATAGTCGATACGATTGCCCTTGGCGTCCTTGTTCCAGTTGCAGAACTTCACACCCAATTTGAACGACGCGTTGGTTTCGCGGAAGAAATCGCGCTCGGATATGCCTGCCTGACGCAGTGTGACCGGCATACGCGGCACGGTTGCTTCGCCCACACCCACGGTCGAGATATTTGGGCTTTCGATCAGGCAGATGCGGGGGCGGTCCTTGGGGGCGGATGTGCGGGAAAACACCATCTCGAGGATCAACGCGGTCATCCACCCCGCTGTGCCACCACCCACGATGGAAATCTTGCTCAAACGCTTGCTCATTAGGCTCTGCTCCCCCTTGTTTTGGGGGACTATAACAGCTTTCCCTAACCTAGCCAGAGCCTATGACAGGTGCTTTGGAAATGTTGCCAGATAGCAGAAGTCTGCACCGCGACATCGGCGTTCAGATTTCCTCGCCCTTCTTCAAAAGCTCTTCGATGAGGGCGCGCTGCAAACCCTGACTGTCACCGCCCCCAAACTCGGCCGCACCACCGGAATAGAGCGTGCCATATGTCTTGGCTATATTCACTGTCTGCGCCAGACCCGAGATCAGCTGATCCTTCTCAAGCGCCGACAACGGATGGATATAGGCCGCCCACAATGTACCATTGGCTATGGCATAGCGTGCATCCAAAGTACTGTCGAAATTCGCTTGCATCACGCGCTGCAGATCCGCTGGCGACAGATCGTCCGCACTGACAATCGCCACCATGGCCCGCATCCGGTCGGCGTTGATATCAGTAACAACAAAAACCGGGACGTCGCCCAATGTTAGTTGAAAACCCGGACCTTGCGGCAGTGCCTCGGGATCCAATGCAAACAGAATTTTACCCAGCCGTTCATAGGTCATGGGAGGTTCCAGTACCGGGGTCTCTTGCGCCTCTTGAGCAGCCAGACCTGTGGCCAGAAATATCATGAAAAAGGCTAGTCGGATCATGGCGAGGCTCCCGCTGGTTTCAGTGTCAGCATAAAAGGCAGCAGGTCACGTGACCAAACAAAGCTTAGTGAAGGCATCACTGAGAAGCGCCGCAATTTTGAACGATCTGCAAAACTGTAAGCCCTTTCTGTCATAGTTCGTTCGGTTGAGCGTTGTTAGATTTGTTTCAGCGACGGATACCCCGACCGCTCTGAGCCCAAAGCACGTAAGGAAACGCAATGAAATCTCTGATCCTGACCACCCTGATCGCCGCCCTGCCCTTGGTTGCTGCACCGGCCTTTGCAGCAGACGAAATCAACGTCTCGAACGGCATTTCAGCAGCGGGCGCTCCACTGGCCGCGCATGGTGTCGACCTGGTGGCGCTGGTGACAAATGGCAATCCGGTGGAAGGCTTTGCCAACCACTCGGCGACTTATGATGGCGCATCGTACTATTTCACCTCGGCGGATAACCTCGCCGCGTTCGAGGCCAACCCGGCGGCGTATCTGCCCCAACATGGCGGTTTCTGCTCGTTCGGTGTGTCGGTCGGGAAGAAATTTGATGGCGACCCGGATCAGTACCTTATTGCAGATGGCAAGCTGTACCTGTTCCTGAATGCAGAAACCCGCGCCGCCTTCCTGAAAGACGTCCCCGGCACGGCAAAAACAGCCGATGGTCAGTGGTCGAAAATCAAAAGCATCGCAGTCGGCGAGTTGTAATCCCGACACCTCGCAGCGATCACCCGCGGCGCTACGGCGTCGCGGGCTTGCGTTCTGCGATCAGCGTAATGGCCTGTGCCAGGGCCTCTTCGACGCTGAGGTCCGAAGTATCCAGCAAAACGGCATCCTCAGCCGGTTTCATCGGGGCTGTACTCCGCTCGGCATCGCGGGCATCGCGCTCGCGCACATCAGCAAGGACCTGTTCACGGGTCACATCGTCGCCCTTGGCGCTCAGTTCCAGATACCGCCGTTCAGCACGCACCTCGGCGCTGGCGGTGACGAACAGCTTGGCCTCGGCCTCGGGGCAGATCACGGTTCCGATGTCACGCCCGTCCAGCACTGCGCCGCTATCCCGTCGGGCAAAGGCGCGCTGGAAATCGACCAAAGCCGCGCGAACCTCGGGGATCACCGCCACTTTCGACGCGGCCTGAGCGATCTCGGCCGTGCGCAGATCGCCCTGCTGCAACTCCTCGGCGGTCAGGGCCTCGGCCGCCGCGATGGGCTCCATCCCTTCCAGCGTCCGCCGCCCCACCGCGCGGTACAAAAGCCCGGTGTCCAGATGCGCAAAGCCGAAATGTGCCGCAACCCCTTTCGAGATCGTGCCCTTCCCAGCAGCTGCAGGGCCGTCTATGGCGACCGTAAAGCTCATGTGCGTACGACCTTGGCGCCCAGCGCAGCCATCAGCGGTTCAAAAATCGGGAACGAAGTCGCAATCGGGCCGCCATCATCAACCGAGACCGGCGATTTCGCTCCCATTCCCATCACCATGAACGACATGGCGATGCGGTGATCCAGAAAGCTCTCGCAGGTGCCGCTGCCGGGGACATTGCCGATGCCCAGACCGTCAATCGACCACCAATCCTCGCCCTCATCCACGGTCACGCCATTGGCACGCAACCCGCGGGCCATGGCGTCGATCCGGTCGCTTTCCTTGACGCGCAGCTCTTTCACCCCGCCCATCATCGTGGTGCCCGTGGCATTGGCCGCAACCACAGACAGCACCGGGTATTCGTCAATCATCGAGGCTGCGCGTTCCGGCGGCACGTTGATGCCCTTCATGTTGGGCGAGTATTTCGCGCGCAGGTCAGCGACCGGCTCGCCACCCTCTTCGCGCTCATTCTCATAAGTCAGGTCCGCACCCATCTCGCGCAGCGTGGTAAACAGCCCCGCGCGGGTCGGGTTCAGGCCAATGCCCGGCACCAGCACATCCGAACCCGGCGTGATCAGCGCCGCGCAAACCGGAAAGGCCGCGCTGGACGGGTCACGCGGCACGGCAATAACCTGCGGTTTCAACTCGGGGCGACCGGTCAGAGTGATAACCCGGCCCTCATCGGTATCCTCAACGGTGATCTCTGCGCCGAACCCGGCCAGCATCCGTTCGGAATGGTCGCGGGTGGCCTCTTTTTCGATCACCACGGTTTTGCCCGGTGCGTTCAGACCGGCCAACAGCACAGCGGATTTCACCTGCGCCGACGGAACGGGAACCTCATAGCGCACCGGCACGGGTTCTGCCGCGCCCACGATGGTCATCGGTAAACGCCCGCCCGAGCGGCCAACCGATTGCGCCCCAAATAGCGCCAGCGGGTCCGTCACCCGCGCCATGGGGCGTTTGTTCAGGCTGGCATCGCCGGTAAACGTGGCTGAGATCGGGCAGGTCGCCATCGCGCCCATGATCAGCCGCACACCCGTGCCCGAATTGCCGCAATCAATCACCTGATCCGGCTCGGCAAAGCCGCCAACGCCCACGCCATGCACGGTCCATTCACCGCCACCATGATCCGTAACCTCAGCCCCAAAGGCGCGCATGGCCTTGGCGGTATCCAGAACATCCTCACCTTCCAGCAGGCCGGAAATCTTCGTCTCACCCACCGCCATCGCGCCCAAAATCAGCGACCGGTGCGAGATCGACTTGTCGCCGGGCACCTCTGCCGTTCCGGTCAGCGGACCGCAGGGATGCGAGGTCATCGGGATGGGCGTGCCGTGTCCGGACATGGGGGCTCCTGTTTTCGCTATCAGTGCCTTAGCCGATTAGCGAATTGGGGCCAGATGGTCCAGCGGCAATCAGCCCTTGCGGCGGAAGGTCAGGTAGTGCGGCGTGCGCCCTTCGCGCAGAGCTTTCTGTTCATAGCGGGTGGAAATCCAGTCGTCCCACGGTTCGCGCCAATCAGAGGGGCGCTCCGCCAGCCATTCGAACCCCGCGCGCGGCGCTTCCTCGAGCGTTTGGCGGACATAGTCGGGAATGTCCGTCGCCACGCGAAAGATCGAACCCGGTTTCAGCGTCCGCGCCAGCGGCTCCAGGTGCTCCGGGGTCACAAAGCGGCGGCGATGGTGCCGCGTCTTGGGCCACGGATCGGGATAGAGCAGGAACGCGCGGGAAATGCTGGCCTCGGGCAGCACATCGAACAGATCACGCGCATCGCCGGGATGGACGGCGAGGTTCTCAACCCCCGCCTGCCGGATTTTACCCAACAACATGGCGACGCCGTTAATGTAAGGTTCGGCCCCTATGATGCCGATGTCAGGATTGCGCGCAGCCTGATGCACCAGGTGCTCACCACCACCAAAGCCGACCTCAAGCCAGACGTCGCGACCGTCAAACAGCTCCTGCAAGTCCAGCGGCTTGCGTTCAGGGTTGCTCTCCCAATCGACCGCACCCGGGGACAGCGCATCAAGGTCTTCGCTTAGATAGGTCTTCTGGCTTTGCTTCAGGGTTTTGCCTTTGAAGCGGCCATAAAAGTTCCGGCGGGGGCGTTGGGGGATCTCGGTGCTCATGGGCCGAGCCCATACTGTGCCGAAACCACGGACGCAAGAGGGCGACCGGTCCACTCAACAGACCTGCCGCCCCCAAAAAGCACCAGAATAGAGCGCGCCCGAATGGGCGCACCTTTGGTCTAAGATCAGACCGCCGCTTTCAGCGCGTCCGCCAGATCAGTGCTTTCCCAGCTGAAGCCGCCATCGGCATCGGGTTCGCGGCCGAAGTGGCCGTAGGCTGCAGTGCGCTGGTAGATCGGCTTGTTCAGTTGCAGATGCTCGCGGATGCCGCGCGGGGTCAGGTCCATTACCTGGCCCACGGCTTTTTCGATCGCTGCATCTGCGATCTGGCCCGTGCCATGCGTATCCGCGTAGATCGATAGAGGCTTGGACACGCCAATCGCATAGCTGAGCTGGATCGTGCAACGCTCAGCCATACCGGCAGCCACTACATTCTTTGCCAGATAGCGTGCGGCATAGGCGGCCGAACGATCCACTTTGGTCGGGTCTTTACCCGAGAACGCGCCTCCACCGTGAGGTGCTGCACCCCCATAGGTGTCCACGATGATCTTGCGACCAGTCAGGCCAGCATCGCCATCGGGGCCGCCGATCACAAATTTGCCGGTCGGGTTTACGTGCCATTCGGTCTCGGCCGACAGCCAACCTTCGGGAAGAGTCTCGCGGATATAAGGCTCGACTATGGCGCGGATGTCATCCGAGCTCAGCGCCGCGTCCAGATGCTGGGTCGACAGCACGATCGAGCTGACACCGACAGGTTTTCCGTCACGGTAGACAACCGAAAGCTGCGACTTGGCATCGGGGCCCAGCGCAGGCTCGGAGCCGTTTTTGCGCACTTCAGCCAGCCGACGCAGGATCGCGTGGGAATACTGGATCGGAGCCGGCATCAACGCAGGCGTTTCGGTCGTGGCATAGCCGAACATGATCCCCTGATCGCCTGCCCCTTCGTCCTTGTCATCGGCGGCATCGACACCCTGCGCGATATGGGCGGATTGTTCGTGCAGCAGGTTCGTCACTTCGACGGTTTCGTGGTGGAACTTGTCCTGCTCGTAGCCGATATCCTTGATACAGGCGCGCGCGATGTCGTCGATATGCGCCATGTAGTCGTGCAACTTGTCCTGATCCGACAGGCCAACTTCGCCACCGATGACAACCCGGTTGGTGGTGGCAAACGTCTCGCACGCTACGCGTGCTTCGGGTTCTTCGTTCAAAAAGGCATCAAGTACAGCATCGGAAATACGGTCGCAGACCTTATCCGGGTGCCCTTCGGACACGGATTCCGAAGTAAAAGTATAGTTCTGTCGGGACATGAATGTGCTCCATTAAGATTTCCCCATCACGCCAGGAAGCCGTTGTGACGGGCATGCGAGGGGATACGCCCGCACAAAGCCGGGGTCAATCGGTATTTATGCGTCTACCCGCCGGGCGTTGCGCCAAAGCAGCGCGGTCAGGCCGAATAGCACAAAAAAGACCGGATAGTCGCCGATCCGCGCATACAGTGTCCGAGCCAGCGGGGCAGGCAAAAGCGCGTCGATAAACCCCGCCTTTCCAAGTGGCAGTGCCTTGGTGATCCGCCCCAAAGGGTCGATCATCGCCGAGACACCAGTATTGGCGGCGCGCATCATTGGCAGGCCCTGTTCAACCGCGCGCATTTGGGCTTGGGCGAGGTGCTGATACGGCCCGGACCGAGTGCCAAACCAAGCATCATTGGTGATCTGCATCAGAAAATCCGCGCGCCCCGGTGCCGACAAGACATCTTGCGTGAACACCGCCTCATAGCAGATCAACGGCAGGGCCAGCCCCAGCTTTCCCGCCTCGATCAGCTCAGCGCCCGGACCGGCGCTGAAGCCGTTGCCCGTGGTCGTGGCCATGCCGTGAATGCCGAACCGGGCCATCACGTCCCCAAACGGAACGTATTCGCCAAACGGGGCCAGATGGTGCTTGTCATACAGGCCCTGCTGCTGCCCATCTTCATTCAGGTAGATCATCGAGTTGTAGATCCGGGGCCCATCCCCCCGTTGAATGCCCAGAAAAACCGGCGTTCCCTGCGCGGCTTCGGCAATCGCGTCCAGATGAGGCTGCGCGCTACCCAGCCAAGCGGGAACCGAGGTTTCCGGCCACACGATCAGGTCCGGGCGTGGCTGCTGCGCCGAAAATTCAATCTGGCGGGCAAAGAAAAGCGGAGCATAGTCTGGGTCCCATTTCTGGTGCTGCGGCGCGTTCGGCTGGATCAGACGGACGATGTGTTCGGTATTGGTAACGTCCGGGCGCATCGCGGCGTATCCTAAACCCAGACCTACAAAACCAACCGACAGACACAAAGGCAGGAAAATCCCCTTGCGCCGCGACAGCGCCGCGCCCAGCGGCAGAGTAGCCAGCAAGGTCAACGCCCCCAACCCATAGGGCCCGGTCAGAGCAAGAACCTGCGCAACGGGTGTGTCCACCCAGACCTGCGCCAACCCGGCCCACGGAAACCCGGTCAGCACATAGCCACGCCCCGCTTCTGCCAGCGCGATGATCAGAGCGAGCAAAACAGTTTGCCCCACCCCCGATGCGCCGGGTTTTCGTGCCACCCAAAATGCCAGAGCCCAGAACAGGGCAAGCCCTCCGGCCATAAATACCAGCGCAAAAGGCGCCATCCATCCGTAGCGCGGCGCGTCGACCAGAAATGGCTCAACGATCCAGCTTAGGGCATGGGCGAAATAGCCCGTCGCGAAGGCCCAACCGATCCAGGCCGCCTGCCCCCGGCTTTTGCTGGACAGGTAAACCGGGGCCAGCAGCGTCAGCGCGATAACTGTCGCCCACCAATACCCGAACGGAGCAAGGCCAAAGGCGGCCACGCCACCAAGCACTGTGGCAGACAGGAAGATCAGCCAGAATGGCCAGCCCCCCACAGGGGTCATGCAACAAGATCCGGCAACATTACGCGCAGGCGCTTGATACGACGCGGGTCAGCGTCGATCACCTCAAACTCAGGGCCTTCGGGATGCAAAACAACCTCGCCGCGCGCAGGCACGCGGCCGGACAGCATAAAGACCAACCCGCCCAACGTGTCGATTTCTTCCTCGTCCACATCCTCGTGGCTGGTCAGAGACCTTCCAATCTCGGCCTCGAACTCCTCGACTGGGACACGGGCCTGGACGACATAACAGCCTGGCTTTTCCTGCACCCATAGCTGACTTTCGTCAGCGTCATGCTCATCTGCAATCTCACCCACAACCTGCTCAATCAGGTCTTCGATGGTCAGCAACCCGTCAACACCACCATATTCATCAATAACCAAGGCCATATGCCTACGTTCTGTCTGCATCTTGGTCAGCAGAACCCCAATTGGCATCGAGGGCGGAACAAACAGCAAAGTCCGTAACATCGAGACCAGATCGAATTCGGATGATGTTCCGTTGAACCCATGGGTCAGCGCGAAATCCTTAAGGTGCACGAAGCCCAAAGGCGTATCCAGTGTCCCTTCATAAACAGGTATCCGCGACAGACCGCTTTCGCGAAACACCTGCGCAAGCTCGTCTTTGGAGATGGTCGAAGGAACTGACACGATTTCTGCCGTGGGAATGGCCACATCTTCAACCCGCATCCGGCGCAGGTTGATCATGCCGCGTGGCTGTGTCGCCTCGGTATCATGACCATTCATCGCAGTGGCCTCCCCCTCGGTCGGGGTTGAGAACGCATCTACTATTCGCGAGAAAAACCCTGTCTTCTCTTTGCTATTTTCGCCGCTGTTCCGCGGTTGCGCGCTTTGCGCCGCCATAGAACTGCCGTCTGTTTCGCCCATTATCCTAGTCCAAATGATCGGCCTGACTGGCCCGTATTAAACTATATATGGGTTATCAATACCCATTTTGCCAAGTATCTCGACCTCAAGCCCCTCCATCAAAGTGGCGTCGGGGTCACGAATGTGATCATAGCCCAGCAGATGTAACAATCCGTGAATGATCAGATGCGTCACGTGATCGTCCATGGGTTTGCCTGCCTCGGCAGCCTCGCGGGTGCAGGTATCGAAGGAAATGGCGATATCCCCAAGAGCGATTTCACCGGTAAAATCGGGCTGCGGATGGTCAGGGATATCGCCTGCGGCCTCGGGCGACAGATCCTCGGCGGGCCAACTCAGCACGTTGGTCGGGCTGGGTTTTTCCCGAAACTCGGCGTTCAGCGCGGCAATGTGGGCATCATCGCAGGCCAGAACACTGACTTCACACAGATCTGCATCCAGATCAAAACGATGGAACACCGCCTGAGCGGCACGGTCTACCAATGCTTCCAGACCTCTCCAACGGGGGTCTTCGACCGTCAGTTCAATAGCCATGTCAATTCGCCCAATACCCGGTATCCGCGGCGCGGGCCTTATCCGGTTTCACGCCCCGCGTCGGCCTCATACGCCTCGATAATGGCGGCGACAAGCGGGTGGCGGACCACATCTTTGGAAGTGAAGTAGTTGAAGCTGATATTCGGGATCGTTTTCAACAAACGTTCCGCATCTGCCAGCCCCGATTGCACCCCGCGCGGCAGATCGACCTGCGAGCGGTCACCGGTGATCACCATCCGGCTACCTTCACCCAGACGGGTCAGGAACATCTTCATCTGCATGGTCGTGGCGTTTTGCGCCTCATCAAGCACCACGAAGGCATTCGCAAGGGTACGCCCCCGCATGAAGGCCAGCGGCGCGATTTCGATACGCTTTTCTTCGATCAGTTTGGCCAGTTGCTTGCCGGGCAAAAAGTCGTTCAACGCGTCATAGAGCGGCTGCATGTAGGGATCGACCTTGTCCTTCATATCGCCGGGCAGGTATCCAAGCTTCTCGCCCGCCTCGACCGCCGGACGGCTGAGGATGATGCGATCCACATGCCCGCCGATGAACATCGACACACCAACAGCAACGGCAAGATAAGTTTTACCCGTGCCTGCCGGCCCGATTCCAAAGGCCAGTTCATTGTTGAACAGCGACTGCACATAGGCTTTCTGCGCGTCTGTGCGGGGCTCGACCAGTTTCTTGCGAGTCTTGATCTCGACCGTGCCGCCCTTGAACATCTCAAGCTGATCGCCGTCGCGGCTGCCGGTTCCGGTCTCGGACCCGCCCATGCGCAACTCACGATCCACATCTGCGGCTTCAACCTCGCGCCCGCCTTCCAGACGTGTGTAAAGCGCCTGGAGCACCTCAATCGCCTGTTTCTGGGCATCATCGTCACCCATGACGACAAGCTGATTGCCACGGCGCACGATCTGAACCGATAGCTTGTTTTCGATGTCGGTCAGATTGCGGTCATATTCGCCGCAAAGGTCAATCAACAACCGGTTGTCTGGAAATTCAACAAACGCCTCACGCTGGGGCATTTCATCTTGCGGTGGGGTCAGGGCACCGATGGCCAATCCGTTCTCCTGTCTTGGCGTTTCACCCTGAGCGTGACAACAATTGCCGGTAGGTGCAAGCCACAGATTCAAATTTTCCGGATCAGATGACAATTCCGCCGATTGACTGTAATTTCAGCCAATCATCCCGGCATTCGACAGAGCACTCTCTGCAAATCAGAACGTATAAGTCAGACCAAACCGAAGACTGCGATACTCCGGCGTGGAACGGGTCGAGAATCCGTTGCCAAATTCGATATCCTCACCCTGAAACTGAACATATTCATATTCGCCTGTGATTGACCAATCGTCGTTCAGGTAATGCTCGGCCCCAATACTCAGCGAGAATCCATCCCGGCTGTCACTCTCCTGAAATGACTGTGTCGTTGCGCCGGTGGTGATGCTGTTTGTCGTTTCGATGTCGCCGCGCACATAGCCAGCGGACACAAAATAAAGGATGGAGCCGCTTTTGTTTGTCAGGCCATTGCGGAATCGGATGGACAACACGTCCGACACTTCGGACCCGCCGGTGACTGTCGTTCCACTGATCAGCGCGGTTGTTTCATCGTCAATCGAGCCGAACTCATAACCGATTTCAAGGCCGTAAACATAGTCGCGCCCGCCTTTGGCCGGAAGAACACCGCGCCATCCAGCCCGAACGCCACCGAATGACCCGTTCAAGTCCAATTCGCCAATGGGAAACGTGCCGCCTGGTGTGGCCAAACCGAACTGATCCGTTCCGCCACTTGCGTATCCCGCCGTCAATCCCAGATAGAAAGCGCTAACGTCGCGATCAACCCGCTGCGGATCCAATACCGGAGGGTCTGACAAGGCGGCATCGGTATTGCCCGCAATCGCTGCCCCTGAGAGCCCCAAAAGCGAAACCATCACCGCCAAAACAAACTGCAAACAAAGCTTTGTTTTTTTTCTTTCGACTACCACTCGCACCCTCCAAGGCCCAGACACTTTGCCCGCGTCAGTACACAACCCGAAAATTCAGAGGCTACAAATGTCGTAGGTCCCTAAAAAATCTGGCTTTTCTCGGAGCATAGAACGAAGCGATAAATCAAGCGTTAATTTTCAGTTCAAATTGACCCTTGGCGTTTTCATCACAGATAGCGCGCGTGTCAGACAAGCTCACCCGCCAGCGAATTCGCGCCCGACGAGGTGATGCGTACGTCTCGCAACTCTCCGATGGCCAAATCCGCGTCGGCCACGTGAACCGAATGAAGATACTCGGATTTTCCGACCATCTGCCCCGGTAGACGACCCGGCTTTTCAAACAAAACACGCACGTTTCGGCCCACCATCGCATCCTGAATTTCGCGTTGATGCCGGGTGATCACGGCCTGCAGGCGCTGTAGGCGGTCATCCGCCACCTCAGGATCAACCTGAGACCGCTCGGCCGCCGGCGTTCCCGGACGGGTCGAATATTTGAACGAGTACGCGTATCCGTATCTGACTTGCTCAACCAAATCCAATGTCGCCTGAAAATCCGCATCGGTTTCCTCGGGGAAGCCCACGATGAAGTCGCCTGACATCATGATATCCGGCCGTGCCTCGCGAATACGTTCGATCAGACGCAAATAGCTGTCTGCCGTATGGCTGCGGTTCATCCGCTTCAGAATTCGATCCGAGCCCGACTGAACCGGCAGATGCAAATAGGGCATCAGCTTGTCGCAGGTTCCGTGCGCCTCGATCAGGTCATCGGCCATGTCGTTGGGGTGCGACGTGGTGAACCGGATACGCTCCAGCCCGTCAACCTTGTTCAACTCCCAGATCAGCCCGGCCAGCGTCATGTCACCGTTGGGTCCGGCCCCGTGATAGGCGTTGACGTTCTGACCCAGCAAAGTGATCTCACGCACGCCGCGTTCGACCAGATCCTGCGCCTCACGGATGATGCGATCCGCCGGGCGGCTAACCTCGGCCCCGCGGGTATAGGGCACAACGCAGAAGGCACAGAACTTGTCGCAGCCTTCCTGAACGGTCAAAAACGCCGTCGGGCCACGCTTGGCTTTGGGCCGGTTCTTGAGCTTTTCGAACTTGTCTTCCTCGGGGAAGTCGGTGTCCAGCGCCTTGGCGCCCTCGCGGGTCTTGGCCTCCATCTCGGGCAGACGGTGGTAGCTTTGCGGCCCCACCACCAGATCGACCAGAGGCTGACGACGCATGATCTCTTCACCCTCGGCCTGTGCAACACAACCGGCCACACCGATCTTCAAATCGGGCTTTTCCGCTTTCAGCCCTTTGAAGCGACCCAACTCGGAATAGACCTTCTCAGCCGCCTTTTCGCGGATATGGCAGGTATTCAGCAGAATCATATCCGCGTCATCGGGGCTTTGGGTTTCCACATATCCCTGACCGCCCAGCGTTTCGGCCATACGCTCGCTGTCATAGACGTTCATCTGGCAACCATAGGTCTTGATGTACAGCTTTTTGGGTTCCGACATGGGTAAGGCCTTTGCGTTCGCGGGATCGGCGTCGTCTATACCTTACGAACGCCGCTTGCAATGCCCGCGCGATTACCCGATTTTGGCCCGAAACGCCAGCAAGACGAGCGCGAACAGGCCATGCAATACGACTCGGTGAATTCCTTTCTGCGATCTGGTATACCCACGCTGTCAAAAGGCCCAATTGCTCTGATCTTTGCCGAGGATGAGGTCGAGGTCGAAAGCACGATCCGTCACCACCTGAACCTCGGCTTCGCTGCGCTGGTAGCCTTCATGCCCACCGAATTCACTTTGTCCGACGATCTGGCCGAGCGCATACACCGTGTCACTTTGACCTGCGCCCCGCGCACAGTCGTCTTCGACACGATCAATACTATGATCGCATCGGCCCCGACGCGTTGGATGTATTATTGCTACAACGCCGAATACCTGTTCTTCCCCTTCTGCGAGACCCGCACCATCGGCGAGATGCTGGCCTTTCACACCGAAGAACGCCGTGATGCAATGTTGACCCACGTGGTCGACCTCTATGCTGACGATCTGGCGGCTTTCCCCAACGGGGTTGCTCCGGATCGCGCGATGCTGGACCGAAGCGGGTACTACGCACACACCCGCCACACGCCCGACGGCCACCCGGTTGAACGGCAGTTGGACATGTCAGGGGGGCTGCGCTGGCGGTTTGAAGATCACATTCCTTATGAACGCCGCCGCATCGACCGGATTGGTCTGTTCAAATCCCGCAAGGGCCTGACGCTCCGGTCAGATCACACGTTCAACACACAGGAATACAACACCTATTCCTGCCCCTGGCATCATAACCTGACGGCTGCGATCTGTTCCTTCCGTGCGGCAAAGGCTCTGAAATCAAACGCAGGATCGACCTTTGAAATCCCAAGTTTTCAATGGCGCAACTCGGTCGCGTTCGAATGGACCTCAAACCAGTTGCTGGACCTGGGCCTGATCGAACCGGGACAATGGTTCTGATCCGCCCTTCATCTGGCCAAAAATATCCCGGGGGAGGTGCGGCCCCGCCGCGCCGGGCGCAGAGCCCCCTATCGCGGCCACACCATCGGAAACCAATCCTCGCGCAGGCGCTGCCCCGGCACCATGTCATGGCCCGGAAACGGGGGTGAGGTGCGGCCGGGTCGCTCCACATAGCGCGCATCATCCCCCACCAACCGCAACGAAAACGCGCGGCGGCGACTGTCTGAGTGATTCCCGCGTGCGCCGTGCAATGTGCGATAGTTGAAAGCTACCGCGTCGCCCGGCTGCATTTCGAATTCGACCACATTCATCCCTTCGGTGTCCGGGTCAGGTACAGGGAAGTACTGGCCCTCATCCGCAAAGAACCCCTCCTCAGACACCCAGCGGGTCGGCAAAACCTCTTTCTCCCACCGATGCGATCCGGCCACGCAGCGCAAGGTGGCCTGTGACACCGAGTCCAGCGGGGACCAAAAGCTGATCGTCTGCCGACCCTCGACAAAGTAATACGGCCCATCCTGATGCCAGGGCGTCGCCATCGAGGTCCCCGGCTCTTTCACCAGCACATGATCGTGAAACATTTGCACTGTCTGCGATTGCATAAGATCCGCCGCGACCTCGGCCGCCGGAGAGTTGTGGACTACGTCCTGAAACTGCTCGATTCGCGACCAGTTGCAGTAGTCGTCAAAGAACAGTCCCGTTTCGCCCTGTTTCTTGTTGTCCGAGGCATATGGACCGGGATCCGCCATATTCGCTGCTACTCCGTCGCGCAGGCGATCAACGTAGTCGGCAAACAGCCCCCTGATCAGCACGACGCCGTCACGCTGATAAGTGTCGATCATGTCTTGCGTCACAAGGGAGTGGGTCATGTTCGTCTCCGAGCCGGTTGTGCGATGATCTGCGCATGGCATTGCACTCTGTTCAAGTCATATCTTTTGAAGGTAGATATAAAATCATGTTATATCTTTCTCTACGACAGTACGAATATGTCTGCGCCATCGGTCGACATGGGGGCCTGTCGGCGGCAGCGCAGTACCTGAATGTGTCGCAACCCGCCCTGTCCAACGCCCTGACACGGGTCGAAGAACAAGTGGGCCACCCACTATTCACCCGCAAACGCGGCGCAGCCATGAGCCTGACGCCGCAAGGGCGCAGGTTCATCGAACAGGCCGAGGCCCTGCTGGCCCGCGCAGCTCAACTGGAAAACGCATCCGCCGAGGGACCTGCGGCGGCGCGCCTGCGCTTGGGATGTTTCGAAGATCTTGCGCCGTTCCTGCTGGCGCGTTCTTTACGCCTGTTGCGCAGGGAACTCCCAGATGTCGCTGTGACCTACCGCGTGGCGGATTTTCAGGGCCTAGTTTCGGGCCTGGTTCAGGGGGAAATCGACTTGGCATTCACCTACGGCCTGACTTTGGATGCTGGCTTCTCGACGACGCAGTTGTTTGCAAATTCCCCGAACGCGGTGATGTCTCCGGATCACCCGCTTGCGGGGCGGGAACACGTCTTGTTAAGTGACGTGGCCGCCTATCCCTTGATCCTGTCGGATGAAGGGCTTTCGGCACAACATTTTCTCAATCTCTTCCGCTCAGCCGGACAGACCCCAAAGGTTGCCCACCGGGCAGCATCGCTGGAAATTCAACGCAGCTTTGCGGCGCATGAAGAAGGGGTTGCGATGACTTATGCCAACATCCCAGCCCCGCTCAGCTACGACGGAACGCCTCTGGTCAGCCTGCCCGTCACTGACCAGATCGCGCGCGAGCCGGTTGTGCTGGCGCGGCACGGTACGGGACCGCTGGATGCGCTTACCGAACGGGCGCAACAGGTCCTGGCTGAATTATCGACGTAAGGTTATTTCTTACGCAGACGGATCACCACATCAACCGACGCGATTTCGACCCCCTCAGGCGCGTCAGGCAGGCGTTGAATCACCAACTGGTCCGACGGCGCATCGCTCAGGCGGCCTTCGTCTTCCCAGAAGAAATGCGGATGGTCATGGGTGTTGGTGTCGAAATAGCTTTTCGAACCGTCCACGGTGATTTCCTGCAACACCCCGGCCTCGCAGAACGCGCGCAGCGTGTTGTAGACCGTCGCCAAAGACACAGCATCGCCGTTCTTTTTGGCCGATTCAAACAGGCTTTCCGCGGTGACATGACGATGATTTCCGTCACCCACCAAAAGCTCCGCCAGGGCCACGCGCTGACGTGTCGGGCGCAATCCGGCGTGAACCAACCAATTAGTGGCTATGCTCTGGCTTTCTGGTGTCATGAATCCGATACCGATTTGTTGCTTGTGTATATATAAGTGCTGAGGCCTAGGAATTTCAAATGAAATTCATTCGCAAGAACAGACGGAACTGGTCATGATGTATGTCACCGCTCTTGCAGGACCTTGCATACGGGTGCTAGACGAGGCCAGATTAGATAAACGGACCCCTGGCAGGAGAGGCGGCAAGAATGGCCCAATTCCCGAGCAGCTTTGACAAGGATGATCTGCTGAAATGCGCCCGTGGCGAATTATTCGGCCCCGGTAACGCGCAGTTGCCCGCCCCGCCGATGCTGATGATGGACCGGATTACCGATATCTCAGCCGATGGTGGAGCCCATGGCAAAGGTCATGTTTTGGCGGAATTCGACATTACTCCGGACCTGTGGTTCTTTGACTGCCACTTCCCCGGCAACCCGATTATGCCCGGTTGTCTGGGGCTGGATGGCCTGTGGCAGCTGACCGGCTTTAACCTGGGCTGGCGCGGCTGGCAGGGGCGTGGCATGGCTGTTGGCGTGGGCGAGGTCAAGCTGACCGGCATGGTCCGCCCCGACCGCAAGATGCTGACTTACAAAATTGATTTCAAAAAAGCGATCCAGACGCGCCGCCTGACCATGGGTGTGGCGGATGGTATCGTCGAAGCGGACGGTGAAATGATTTACGACGTCAAGGACATGAAAGTCGTCCTGTCCGAAGCCTGAGCCTGATCGGCCCGAAATAAGGAGCACGCATATGCGTCGAGTAGTTGTCACCGGTTTGGGGATTGTCTCCTCCATCGGGAACAATGCCCAAGAGGTTCTGGCCTCACTTAAAGCTGGCAAATCCGGCATTGAGGCCAACGACCAGATGGTCGAACACGGTTTCCGCAGCCAGATTGCAGGGTCGCTGAAGATCGACGTGACCGAGTATGTGGACAAGCGCACCTTGCGTTTCATGGGTCCCGGCGCGGCTTATGCCCATATCGCGATGAGCCAGGCGATCGCAGATTCCGGTCTGACCGAAGATCAGGTGGTGAACCCGCGCACAGGTCTGGTGGCCGGCTCGGGTGGCCCCTCGACCAGTGCGATGCTGACTGCGCACCAAACCGTACTGAAGAATGGCGCGACCAAGCGGATCGGGCCGTTTGCAGTGCCGAAATGCATGTGCTCAACGATTTCGGCCAACCTTGCGACCGCGTTCAAGATCAAGGGCATTAACTACTCGATCACCTCGGCTTGCTCGACCTCACTGCATTGCATCGGCAACGCGGCGGAACAGATCATGCTGGGCAAGCAGGACGTGATGTTTGCAGGCGGCGGCGAAGAGCTGGACTGGACGCTGTCCTGCCTGTTTGACGCGATGGGCGCGATGTCGTCGAAATACAATGACACGCCGGACAAAGCCTCGCGCGCCTTTGACCAGAATCGCGACGGGTTCGTGATTTCCGGTGGCGGCGGCATTGTCGTGCTGGAGGATCTGGATCACGCGTTGGCACGCGGTGCCAAGATCTATGCCGAAGTGACCGGTTATGCCGCAACCTCGGACGGGCATGACATGGTGGCCCCTTCAGGCGAAGGCGGCGAACGCGCGATGCGTCTGGCCCTGTCCACCCTGCCCGAAGGCCGAAAGGTTGGATACATCAACGCCCACGGCACCTCGACCCCGGTCGGCGATGTGGGCGAAGTTGAGGCCGTGCGCCGCATCTTTGGTGAAGGCAACGTGCCGCCGATTTCCTCGACCAAGTCGATGACCGGCCACGCGCAAGGTGCCGCAGGCGCGTTAGAGGCGATCTTCTGCTTGCTGATGCTGGACAATGATTTCATTACACCGTCGATCAATGTCGAAACGCTCGCCGAAGGCATCCAGCCCGGTGAAATTGCAACGCAAGTTGTTGAAAATGCGGGACTCGACTCGGTGATGACCAACAGCTTTGGCTTTGGCGGCACCAACGGATCCATGGTTCTTTCAAAGTATAACGGGTGAATGTGATGTCGGATCTTCTTAAAGGCAAACGCGGCCTGATCATGGGCGTGGCGAACGACCGCTCGATCGCGTGGGGTATCGCCAAAGCCATGCACGAGGCCGGTGCTGAACTGGCATTCACCTATCAGGGCGAGGCTTTCGGCAAACGGCTGGAGCCGCTGGCCCAGAGCCTCGGCAGCGACTTCATGGTCGACGCCGATGTCACCGATGACGACTCGCTGGACCGAGCGTTCGGCGAGCTGGGCGAACGCTGGCCCACCATTGATTTCGTGGTTCATGCGATTGCCTATTCGGACAAGTCGGAACTGACCGGCCGCTTCCTGAACACGACGCGGGCGAATTTCAAACACTCGATGGACGTGTCGGCCTATTCCTTCATCGAGGTCGCGCGCCGCGCCTATCCGCTGATGAAAGACAATGGCGGCACGCTGCTGACGCTGACCTATCAGGGCTCGAACCGCGTGGTTCCGAATTACAACGTGATGGGTGTAGCAAAGGCGGCGCTGGAATCGGCGACGCGTTATCTGGCCAATGATCTTGGCCCCGAAGGCATTCGCGTCAACGCCATCTCGCCCGGTCCGATGAAAACGCTGGCCGGTGCGGCCATCGGTGGCGCACGCAAGACCTACAAGTTCTGCGATCAGAACGCCCCCATGCGCTCGAACGCAACGCTTGAGGCCGTAGGCGGCACCGCTGTTTATCTGGCATCCGAGGCCGGGGCATGCACCTCGGGCGAGATCATCAAGGTAGATGGTGGCTTCCACGTTCTGGGCATGCCGCAGCCTGACTTTATGTGACCCCAATTTTCCCCGCCGGTGCCCAGATTTGACCATCTTTCACCGGCAGGGATACGGGTATGAGCAAAGCTGAACATATCGCGGCAAGCACCGCACGCACGTCCCGATCCCGTCGCAAGTCTGGATTTCTGGGTGCGCGAGGGCGCATCGCCCTGCTGGGCCTGACCACAATGCTGATGCTGTTTGTGTACTTCACCCAGCCGCAGGTCAGAACCGCAGTCGCATCCTGGACCAGCCTGCTGACAGGCTGAACCGCATCGGCGCGGGGTCAGTTGATCGACACCACCTCGATATCAAACACGAGATCCTGACCGGCCAAGGGATGGTTGGCGTCCAGTGTCACCGTCGCCTCATCCGCATCAACCACCGTCACAGGCATGACCTGCCCGTCGGGTGCCTGCATTTGCAGGCGTGAACCGGGCTCCAACGGGATATCGTCGGGGATGCCTTCGCGCGGGATGCTTTGCCGCATCGCCGGGTTGATCGGCCCGTACGCGTCGACACAGGCAATCTCGACCTTCTTCTTTTCACCCACCGTCAGGCCAGACATGGCGCTGTCGAGCCCCGGAATGATCTGCCCCGATCCCACCACGAATTCCAGTGGATCGCGCCCGTCCGAGCTGTCAAAGACATTCCCGTCCAGCAACGTCCCCGTATAGTGAATGCGAACCGTGTCGCCCTGTTTGATAGCGGTCATTCTGGCCTCCGGCCTTTAAAGAGTTGAACGGCCAACCCTAGAGTGTGACACGCCATTGTAAACCCGTTCCTCTTTTGCCAACCTGCGCCCCAGGGATGGAGGGATCAGATGCCGATCAAAACATGTATCTTCGACGCCTACGGAACGCTGTTTGACGTAGCCGCCGCCGCACGACAGGCCGCAGCCGAGCCGGGGTTTGAGGAGCTGGGGCAGAAATGGCCCGAACTGGCTAATTACTGGCGCCTGAAACAGTTGCAATATACTTGGTTGCGCGCAGTCTCGGACGCACATGCGGATTTCTGGGATGTCACTCAGGACGGGTTGGATTGGGCTTTGGAGGCCACCGGTCTGGATGGCGATGCAAAACTACGGCAACGTCTGCTCGACCTCTATTGGGAGTTGCAGGCCTACCCCGAAGTGCCCCAGATGCTGCAAGCGCTCAAGGCCGGAGGATTGCAGACCGCGATTCTGTCGAACGGCTCGCCGCCGATGTTGGACGGTGCGGTGCAATCTGCGGGGATTGGCGATGTGCTTGACGATGTCCTATCGGTCGAAAGCGTCGGCGTCTTCAAACCCCATGTGCGCGTCTACGATCTGGTGCAGGAGCGGTTCGGCGGCGAACGGGACGAGATTTTGTTCGTGAGTTCAAACGGCTGGGACGCCGCAGGCGCCAGTGGCTATGGTTTTACCACCGCATGGGTCAACCGCGCGCAAGAACCGATGGACCGCTTGCCCTGGAGGCCCGCGCATGTATTGTCCGACCTGACGACGATCCCTCAACTTGCTGGGCTGGAATGACATTTTTTACAACAACTGATGGAAAGAACCTGTATTTCGAAGAAAACGGATCAGGTTCGCCCGTCCTTTGCCTTGCAGGGCTGACACGTAATACCCAGGACTTCTCGTTTCTGACACCGCATATGGCAGATCATCGGATGATTGCGATGGACTACCGAGGGCGCGGCCAGTCGGAGTATGACACCGACCACGGCAACTATAACGTTCTGCGCGAAGCCCATGACGCGATCGAATTGCTGGACCATCTTGGGCTTGAGCGGGTTTCGGTGATCGGCACTTCGCGCGGCGGGTTGATAGCCATGGCGCTCGCCGCCAGTCACCCCGAGCGTCTGGCCTCGGTCGTGCTGAACGATATCGGGCCGGTTATCGACACTTCAGGGATTGCCAAAATCATGGGCTATGTCGGTAAAAAGCCGGTTTCCAAAACCTATGATGAAGCAGCTCTTGCCCTGCAGCATATGATGGCCGAACAATTCCCCGGAGTTCCGCTGGAGCGATGGCGGCAAATGGCTGAATTCCAGAATCAGGAAACTGAACAGGGCCTAGCTTTGCGCTATGATCTGGGGTTGCGCACCGCCTTGCTGGAACAGGCCGCCGCCGGGGCGATTCCGGATATGTGGCTGTTTTTTGAAGCTTTGCGCGACATTCCAACCGGCGTCATTCGGGGTGCAAATTCCGATGTGCTGGGCAAGGACACTCTGGCCGAGATGCATAGACGTCATCCCGGCCTGGTCTCAGTCGAAGTCCCTGACCGGGGCCACGCGCCCTTTCTGGACGAACCGCAATCCCTGGAGCTGATCCGCAACATATTGGACGCCGTATGAGCACATTGCAAATGATTGAAGCGGCCGCAGAACGGTTGCGGGGCCACGTGCGGGAAACACCGATCCTGACCTCCCCGTTTCTGGACGAGATTGCGGGCCGCCGGGTGCTGGTCAAACCCGAATGCCTGCAACATACCGGCAGCTTCAAGTTTCGCGGAGCTTGGTCGGCGATTTCAGCGCTCAGCGAAGCCGAGCGCAGCCGCGGGGTGATCGCTTTTTCCTCGGGCAATCACGCGCAGGGCGTGGCCCACGCCGCCGCCCGTCACGGTATCGCGTCGGTGATCATCATGCCGTCAGACGCGCCCCAGTTGAAAATCAACAACACCCGCGCTCTGGGCGGTGAGGTGGTTCTGTACGACCGCGCTACGGAAAGCCGCGAAGAAATTGGTGAGGCTTTGGCCGTCGAGCGTGGCCTGACCCTGATCCGCCCCTATGACGAACCGCAAGTGATTGCCGGGCAAGGCACCACTGGTCTGGAGATCGCCCGGCAAGCTGCGGATTTGGGCGTGCAACACGCAGATGTGCTGGTGTGCTGCGGTGGCGGCGGGCTGACCTCGGGCATTGCGCTGGCGCTTGAAGAACACGCCCCCGGTCTGCGCCCCCGCCCCTGCGAACCCGAGGGGTTTGACGACGTGAAACGCTCTTTGGCGACAGGGCAAATCCAAAGCAACGCAGCGACCAGCGGCAATATCTGCGACGCCATCCTGACTCCGCAACCGGGGGACATCACCTTCCCCATCCTCAACCGCCTGTGCGGCCCCGGCCTGTCTGTGTCCGAAGATGAAGCCATGCACGCCATGGCGCTGGCCTTCTTGCGCCTCAAGATTGTTCTGGAACCGGGCGGAGCGGTATCGCTGGCCTCGGCCCTGTTTCGGAGCGACGAGATCGAGGGTGATGCGGTGATCGTCGTCGCCTCGGGCGGCAACACGGACCCGGATGTCTTTGTCAAAGCGCTGGAGTTCCTGACCTGACAAACCCTACGCGATTTGGGTATTAGTCGGTTCCAGATGGGATGAACGGGGAAACAGTCATGCAGATCGCTGATCTTGGGGATGTCCAGATTCACTATCGGGTCGACGGAGACCCCGATGGGCCGACCGTGGTGTTCGCGAACTCACTGGGCACCGATATGCGCCTGTGGGACGCCGTGCTGCCCCATCTGCCCGCTGGTCAGCGGATCATTCGGTATGACAAACGCGGGCACGGCCTGTCGTCGTGCCCAACGGGTCCCTATTCGATGGGGGCGCTGGTGCGGGATGCCGAAGCGTTGCTAGATCTTCTGAATGTGCGCGACTGCGTGTTTGTGGGCCTGTCTATCGGCGGGCTGATTGCGCAAGGCTTGGCCGTTAAACGCATGGATCAGGTGCGCGCACTGGTGCTGTCGAACACGGCGGCCAAGATCGGCACGCCCACCATGTGGCAGGACCGGATCGACGCCATCAGCAAGGATGGGATCGAGGCGCTGGCCGACGCCACGATGGAACGCTGGTTCTCGCGCGCGTTTCGCACCACGCCTGATATGCTGCTGTGGCGAAACATGATGGAACGCCAGCCTGCCGAAGGATATATTGGGTGTTGTGCAGCCATTTCGGGCACGGATTTTTACACCCCCACAAGCGGCTTGCGCCTGCCCACGATGGGCATTGCGGGCAGCGAGGATGGCTCGACCCCGCCCGATCTGGTGCGCGAGACCATCGAGTTGATCCCCGGATCGAAGTTCGAGTTGATGCGCAGGGCCGGTCATTTGCCCTGCGTCGAGCAGCCCGAAGAATATGCAAACCTGCTGCACCGTTTCCTGACCGATATCGGTCATATTTGAAGGAGGGCGACATGGCGGATTTTCTGTTGGTTCACGGCTCCTGCCACGGCGCGTGGTGCTGGCGCGATCTGATCCCGGCGCTTCAGGCTTTGGGACACACGGCCCGCGCGATCGACATGCCCAGCCATGGCTCGGATCCGACGCCGGTCGCGCAGGTCACATTGGCCGGGTGCCGGGATGCGGTGTTGGCCGCCTCGACCCCCGAAACGATCATCGTCGGACATTCCTGGGGCGGCTACCCGATCAGCGCCGCGGCCGAGGCCGATCCTTCCGCCATGAAGGCGCTGGTCTATCTGTGCGCCTATGTGCCCAAAGATGGCATGTCGATGGTCGAGATGCGCCGCCAATCGCCGCGCCAGACCATCGCTGACGCGGTCGACAAATCCGCGGATGGCCTGTCGTACACCGTAAAGCCCGATTGCGTCCAAGAGCTGTTCTATCACGATTGCCCACCTGCCACCGTGCGAAATGCTCTGGCGCGTCTGTGCCCGCAACCCATCGCGCCGCAGGACACGCCTCTGCCCCTCACCGACAGGTGGGATCAAGTTCCAAAGGCTTATATCCGCGCGACCGACGACCGCACCATTCCCCCAGAATATCAGTCACAAATGAGCCTGTCGGTGCCGCCAGATATGCGCTTTGACATCGACAGTTCGCACTCTCCGTTCTTCTCGCAGCCTGACACATTGGCCGGAATTCTGAACGCCATCGCCGAACAAACCTTTCCATCCGGTCGTCCGTGTTGACGCTTTTCGTCCAATCACCGAGGGACCAGCGCCCGCCGGACCACTTGGGTGATTGCTGACGATGCGCCTGCCCTTCCTCTTTGTCCTGCTGACCGTGATGATCGACGCGATGGGCATCGGCCTTGTTCTGCCAATCATGCCAGAGCTCATTGTCGAGGTTCAGGGCGGCACCCTCGCAAGCGCCGCTATCTGGGGCGGCGTGCTCAGCACAACATTCGCGGCCATGCAATTTGTATTCGGCCCGATCCTGGGCAACCTCTCGGACGCGTATGGGCGGCGGGTTGTTTTGCTGGTCTCGCTGTTCGTGATGGCGCTGGACTATGTCGTGATGGCACTGGCAGGCAGCATTTGGCTCTTGCTGATTGGGCGCCTTGTCGGAGGTATCACAGCAGCCACCCATGCCACCGCTGCCGCCTTCATGGCCGATGTCTCGAAACCGAAAGACAAGGCAGCCAATTTCGGCCTGCTGGGCGCGGCTTTTGGCATCGGCTTTGTCCTTGGCCCCGTAATCGGTGGATTGCTCAGCGAATACGGAACCCGCGCGCCCTTTTGGGCTGCCGCTGGGCTTTCAACCCTCGCATTCGCCATCGGTGTCTTTGTCATGCCCGAGACCGTTACCGACAAAACCCGCCGCGCGTTCAGCCTGCGCCGCGCCAATCCGGTCAACTCTTTGCGCGCCATAGCCAGCCTGCCCGGAATTCGCCCGTTGTTGTGGGTTTATTTCCTCTATTCCGTGTCGATCTACGTCTATCCGGCAATCTGGGCTTATTTCACCACCGAGCGCTTTGGCTGGTCGCCGCAGATGATTGGCCTGTCGCTGGGCGTCTACGGCATCGGAATGGCCGCGGTTCAGGGCGGGTTGATCCGACCGGCCATGCGGTATTTTGGTGAGCGCAAGACCATCATCTACGGCATGGGCTTCGAGATCGTCAGCTTTATCATACTGGGATTTCTGACCAACGGCTTCATCGCCCTGATGCTGATCCCGATCACCGCCATTGGTGCAATCGTCACCCCGGCGTTGCAAGCGATGACATCCCGCGCCACGCCGGATTCCCAGCAAGGAGAGTTGCAGGGCGTCCTCACCTCACTGCATGCCTTGTCGATGGTAATATCGCCTTTGGTGATGACCAGCGTCTTTGCGCAGTTTGCGCGCCCGGATGCCGTGCTCTATCTGCCGGGGGCACCGTTTTTTCTGGCCATGCTGTTGATGGTTGTGGGCTTTGTCCTTTTCTTCCGGTCACCTAAGGTCATGACCTGACAACGACACTTTTGTGACGGTTTCCACCTTGCGTCGCGCGCCCGTCCGCGTCACCGTGACCGGAAAAGGACGAGGGCAAACCATGCAAACCATCAAAGCCGCCGTATGCCGGGCGTTTAACGAACCTCTGGTCATCGAGGACGTGCAACTGGCACCACCGGGAACGGGCGAGGTCGAAGTGACCCTGGATGCGGTGGCGATCTGCCACTCGGACATTTCCTACGCCAGTGGCGCGTGGGGCGGGTTCCTGCCTGCGGTCTATGGGCATGAGGCTGCGGGTGTGATCTCCGCCGTGGGCGCTGCAACCGACGGGTTTCAGGTCGGGGATCCAGTCGTTGTCACGCTGATCCGCGCCTGCGGGTCCTGTCCGTCCTGTGCGGGTGGGCAACCGACCATTTGCGAAACGCCCTACGACACAGTGAAAGGTCCACTGCGGACCTCGGACGGCGATCCGCTGGAACAGGCCATGGCCTGCGGTGCCTTTGCCGAAAAGGTCGTCGTCAGCCATAGGCAGATCGTGAAAATCCCCGAAACCATGCCCAAGGACGTTGCCAGCCTGCTGTCCTGCGGTGTGATCACCGGTGTAGGTGCTGCCGTCAACGCCGCTGGTTTGCGGGCCGGTCAGGACGTTGTCGTGATCGGCGCGGGTGGGGTGGGCCTGAACGCAATTCAAGGCGCTCGTATAGCCGGGGCCCGCCGTATCGTGGCTGTCGACATGACCGAAGAGAAGCTTGAGATCGCGAAAGAATTCGGTGCGACCCATGGCGTTCTGGCAACGGCCAAAGCCCCTTGGAAGGAATCCTACAAGGCTTTGGGCGGGCGCGGCGCGGATGCGGTACTGATTACCGTCGGCGCCATCCCGGCCTATGATCAAGCCCCGCGCTATCTCGGACGCGGCGGCAAGGCGATCATGATCGGAATGCCGCATTCCGGGGATATGTCGACCTATGAACCGGTTATGCTGGCCGCTTTGGGCCAAGGCGTGATCGGGTCGAAAATGGGCGATGTGGTCATTCAGCGGGATATCCCATGGATGATCGACCTCTATGAACAAGGGCGGCTGAAACTGGATGAGCTGATTTCGGGCCGCTGGTCGCTGGATCAAATCAACGAGGCCATTGCCGACACCAAGACCGGATCGGCCAAACGCAATGTGATCCTGTTTGACCGAGGCTAGCCACGCATGAAACTGCAAGATCTCGACATCATCGTCACCGCCCCGCCTGCGCCGGGTTGGGGAGGGCGTTATTGGATACTGGTGAAGCTAACGACCGATACCGGGATTACCGGCTGGGGGGAATGCTATGCATCCTCCGTCGGGCCCAAGGCGATGCGCCACGTCATCCGCGACGTGTTCGAGCGGCATATGCTGGGCGAGAACCCCGAGAACATCGAACTCATGTTCCGCCGCGCCTATTCCAGCGGCTTCACGCAGCGCCCCGACCTGACGGTGATGGGCGCGTTTTCGGGGCTCGAGATCGCTTGCTGGGACATTCTGGGCAAAGACCGCGACCGCCCGGTCTATGCCTTGTTGGGTGGGCTGATGAATGACCGCATTCGCGCCTATACGTACCTCTATCCCCTACCCCAGCATAACCTGACCGACTTCTGGACTTCGCCCGAACAGGCCGGGGAATGCGCGGCCGAGATGGTGCGGCGCGGCTTTACAGCCGTCAAATTCGACCCCGCCGGGCCTTACACGATCCGGGGCGGGCACATGCCCGCGATGTCCGATATCTCAATGTCCGTGGCCTTCTGCAAAGCGATCCGCGAGGCGGTTGGCGACAAAGCCGACCTGTTGTTCGGAACCCACGGCCAGTTCAACACCGCAGGCGCGATCCGTCTGGGACAAGCGCTGGAACCATATTCTCCGCTATGGTTCGAAGAACCGACGCCGCCCGACATGGTCGAGGACATGGCCCGCGTCGCCCGAAATGTCCGCATCCCGGTGGCAACCGGTGAACGAATGACGACCAAGGCCGAATTCGGCGCGGTCCTGCGCGCGGGTGCGGCTGAGATCCTGCAGCCCGCATTGGGACGTGCTGGCGGGATATGGGAGATGAAAAAGGTCGCCGCCATGGCCGAGGTTTTCAACGCCCAGATGGCACCGCATCTTTATGCCGGGCCGATCGAGTGGGCCGCGAATATCCATCTGGCGGCCTCAATCCCGAACCTACTTCTGCTTGAGACGATCGAAACCCCGTTCCATGACGCGCTGATCAAGGGCAGCCTTCGGGTTGAGGACGGGTTTGTCACCGCGCCCACCGCGCCGGGGTTGGGAATTGAAGTAGACGAGGAATTGGCCCGCGCGCATCCCTTTGACGGAACGGGTCTGCATTTACAGATGCAGGAAGAACCTTGCGACTATGTCAACGGAAATGCGTTTCAGGGCGGCGCGCCTGCAACCGAGGGGTGACAAACCGCAGGGTTTTGCGGCATATTGCATGAACCCCCTAGTTTCAGACAGGCCACCCATGACACTCATGGAAAACGACACGCAAACGGCAGATGGTGCCGTAACAGATATGAAGGAAAGCGCCGCGCAGGCGGCGGCTTTTCTCAAAGCTCTGGCCCATGAAGGCCGACTGATGATCCTATGCCATTTGGGAACGGGCGAAAAATCGGTGGGTGAGTTGGAAAGGCTGCTGGAAATCCGTCAGGCCGCCGTCAGCCAGATGCTGGCGCGTTTGCGGGCCGAGGGGCTGGTTTCAACCCGTCGCGATGGCAAGACGATCTATTACTCGTTGAAAGACGGCAATACCGAGCAGGTGATCGGCCTGCTTTACGATCTGTTCTGCAAGCCGCAGGATTAGTTCGACACGTAGCCCGCAATCACCTGCATCAGCTTAAACGCCGTCGCGGCGTCATTTTCCACAACGGCCAGGAATTCCTCTTCGCCCACGCGCAGACAGGACAGCTCTGTCTCGGCGATCATGCTCAGCGCGCGCGGTTCTTTGCGGATCAGTCCCAGTTCGCCCACCAACGCCCCTGCGCCTACAGTGGTGATCAACTGATCCGGTCCGTCGGGCTGCGGCAAGTACAGCCCAGCCTCCCCTTCCAGAACTACATAGGCCCCGTCGGTAGGCTGGTCATCTTTGAGGAAAACAATCTCGCCCGGTTTGGCGTCGAACCAGCGGGCACCAAATGCCAGTAGGCGAAGTTGGCGACGGTCGAGGCCAGAAAACAGCGGCGTCTGCTCCAACGCGCGCAGTTTGCGCGCGAGGTCGGCCGATGCAGCACTGTCTTCTTCCACGTCCGTAGGTCCTTCGTCTGAAACCACACGACCTTGCCGTATTTCGACAAACATGTCGAATACGGCGGGGTTGTCGAACTGGTCGTTCAGATAGATGACAGTCGTCTCGGGTAGCAGCGATCGCAGGTTCTTATAGACCGCAACCTGCGTGGACATGTCATAGCTGGCGAGCGCACTATCAAGGATCAGGATATCGGGTTTCTTGATCGTCGCACGGGTAAAGGAAAGCGGTTCGGCAAAAACCGCAGGCAGGTTCTGCCCGCCCAACGCCACCGGCACGTCATATATCAACTCGACCACTAAAGGCCGTGCGCCGTTCTGATCCAGCACATCCACGATCAGCTTGCGCACCTCGTCCGAGCGCGCGCCACCGATCTGGCTGACTTTTCCGAACAGCGCATTCTCCATCACCGTCAAACCCGGTGCAAAAGCATCTGCGTTCAGCGGCACAAACACATCGTGCAGCGTTTCCAGCAGCTTTTGCGAGTGACTGTGGCGCAGTTCCAGAATCCGATCCTTCAGCTCATCGGTGAACGCAGGCCCGATCTGCTCGGCCGAGATCACAACAGGCACGGCCAGAAGCGTGGCAAGCTGTTCATCATCCAGACCTGACACGCCTTCGTCCCGCGTGCGTTCCAAAAGTTCGATGGCCTTTTCATAGGTCTGCGCCTCAAGCCCAAGCTTTCGGAACAAAGGGTGATCGGTTCCGTCCAGACCGAAAATCTGGCGCAGCATTTCGATTACGTCGCGGGTCAGATGCACCAGCGTTTCATCCAGCCCCAATTCCCGAAGCTGGCCAAGGAAAACGGTCTGCTGTGCCAACAGGGCCTGCGTCACCGGAACGCGCGGGGTGGCAAACAGCAGGTTCTCGGCCACCGGCAGGGCCGCGTTGTAGCAGCAGCGATCAAAGACCAGCGCCTGTTGCTCCAGCCCGGCATCACGCACGGCCTGCTGCACCACCGGGCGCAGCTCAATCAGTTTTCCCGCCAGATTTTGGTGCGTGTCCGGATCAAACGCCTGTTCCGCCCCGCGCTGGAACAACGCCCCACCCGAGCCCATCCCGTCAATCAGGTGCAACCACCAGTCGCGTAGCGCCTCGGGGCTGTCCAGATCCGCACGCGACGGGTCCAGCCATTGGGCCTGCAACGGGTCATCGCTGTTGCCCGCCCGTCGAGTTTCGGCAAATCCGGGATCGTCTGTGGACGCGCTTAGCGGTTTGAACCGGATCGGCATCATTACGTTGTCGCCCAGCGTGCCCTGAAACATCACCGGGCGAGACGAAGCATAGCCGATACGCGCCGCGACGACCCCCTGATGCAGGCTCGCAATATCCTGTGTCCCTATCGACACTCGCCCGGCACTGGGCAGCATCTCGCGCGTCAGCAGCTCGGCAATGGCGCGGCGATCTTCCTCGCTGGGTGCCGCGATCCCGATAGTCTTACCCGCCGGAAAGCTGAGGTTCAGATCATCCAGCACCTGATTGCCGTCCATATCCCGGACCGAGACATGATCCAGCACGATATCGCCCCGCAGACGCGGTTGTTTTTCGGGCTCACCCTCAAACAGCTTTTCGTCCAGCATGCCCGGTGGGGCAAATCGCTCGACGACCACCTCCCATCTCAGCGACATGTCCTGAGTCTGGTTGTAGTAGGTCAGCAATTCCTTCCAGGGCGAGCTGAGGTCCTTATACGCCGCCAGCGCCGCCACCAGCGCCCCCAGCGAGACCGAACCCTGAAGTACCAGCAAACCACCGACCAGATAGAACATGAACGGGGTCAGTTGCGAGATGAAGTTGTTGATGAACTTCATAAAGAACTTTTTCTGGTAGATCTCGAACCGGATACCGAACAGACGCCCCAACTGATCCGAGACCATCGCCCGCCGATACCGCCATCCGCCATTGGTGCGCAGGGTCGAGGCACCAGCCGCGTTTTCACCGATCTGGGCGGCCAGAACGCGGACTTCCTGAATACGCTTCTTGTTCAGCAGGTTGATCTGGCGTTGAAGCTTGGGGATCAGCCACGCCTGCACCGGGATCAACGCAACAGCGGCCAGGCCGAACCAGACGCTTTGCAAAAACAGGAAGGACAGGATGGTAATCATCTGTCCTGCCTGCAACACCGGCTGACTGATCGCATCGCCCATCAGCCCGCCCATCGGCTCGCTTTCGGCGGTGATCATCGACACCATCTCACCCTGACTGACCCGTTCAAAATAGGGTTGAGGGAACCGAAGGGCACGGCTGATTAACTGATAACGAAAGCGGCGCAGCATCCGCTCGCTCAGCACACCTTTCATCGTGTTGATCCGCATTTTCATCAGGCCATGAGCCAAAACTGCGGCAAGGAAAGCAAAACACAGGATGATCAGAAATGTGGTTTGCGGCAGTTGGTAGCCAAGCACATTCACCACCGAGCTTCCGGCCCCGATGGCGTCATTGATGATCCGCTTAGGCAACTCCAGCGTGAGATACAGCAAGGGAAACAGCGTCGAAGTCACAGCCAGCAGGATTAACTGGTCGCGCTTCGAATATTTCCAAATAAAGCGGAAGATCGTGCGTTCTATGGAACCTGCCCCTGCTACGGTTCATGGACCCGGCCTGAACAGCATCGCCGCACAACCGTTGCTTTGAATTTACCGCAATCGAGACCAGCGACGCAAACAGTTTCCAATTTGATCAGATTTTTGCCGAATGTGAACAAGTTCATTTGCGCAACCACAAGTTAGCGCCTAGACTTTGCATCAGGACGATGTCGGGAGGATTCATTTGCATGCCAGTTTAGGCGCAGTGTTTTTGATGCTCTGCTTATTGCAGATCAAACATATGTTTGCGGACTACTACCTCCAAACGCCAAAAATGCTGGCGGGACGCGGAGAATATCTTCACATGGGACGGGCACAACATGCAGCGGTGCATGTAGTGGGCTCTGTCCTTGTGTTTTTGCTGTTCGGCGCGCCCTGGGCCTTTATTCTGATCATCGCCGCGTTGGAATGGATCGTTCATTTCAACATTGATTTCGCCAAGGCCAGTTATTCCGACAAAAAGCAACTGGTACCGACGCAATCGGCCTTCTGGCGTGCTGCCGGTCTAGACCAATGCCTGCACAATCTGACGTATGTCGCTATGGTCTGGGCTTGGGTAAAATTTGCGGTTTAGGCCACGTCAACAAGGCCGGATCGACTGTAGATCGACAACCACATGTCATCCAGCACATCCAGCTTCTCAACGTCAAAATTGTCTGCATGTTCCCAATACCGACCACTCGGAACATAATATCCCAGATCCCGTTCGCACCGCAAAACGTTGTCCATCCCATCCGTCGATGGCAACTGAGGTGACATCAAAGAGGTCGTGGAAACTGAGGGGTAGACCAACCTGCTGCACCCTTGCGACAGCCGCACGACCCGGCAGCCCTGCGCAGCCCCGAACAAGCCCAGACGCGCGGACTTGGCCTCGAGCGATCTAAGCGTGACATCATCACGCAAGGGATCGGCGGCCCCGCGACCGTAGAAATGCGTCTTGCCTACTTTCGGGTAAATCATGTCGCAGCCAAAGTAGGCTAGAACCGCCGGGCGCAGCGATGCCAAAGCCCAATACCCAGCCGTCAAGGCCATCGTCCCGCCCGCATAGACGAAACCGCCATAAGCATTTTGCAGCGGAACATACTCCGAGGCCTCGACAATGCGCTGACCCGGATCTGACGCGGCAGGTCTGTTATCGACCGGAAAATCCTCGGGGTGAATCAACACATCCCAATCCGGTCGGACACGCCAGGCATTATTGATGGCGACTATATGGGTAAAGGGCGCGCGGGGCCACTGTCGGGCGGCCACTGCGCTTGGGGCGCTGCCCAGTATCAGAACTCGGTTCCTCGGTTCGGTCATTCTGGGCTCCGTCCCATTCTGCTCCCGGAATTCTAGAGCGATTCAGCCTGACGGCTAGCCCAGAACCGAAAAACTGCTTTCTTCGTTAATGGGGCGCTTACGAGAATAGAACCCCACGTCGATCATTCGCTTGATATAGGGCAGTTCGAATTGCAGCGGTTGCGTGTCGTGATCTGCACCGCCCTCGCAATAGTTGATCAGCGCGGCCATCATCTTGCCGGCAATTGGCGCGTTCTTGTACTGGTTCCCGCTGGTCCCGCAGGCCATGTAGAACCCCGGCAGGCTGGATTTGTCGTAGATCGGAATCCAGTCGGTCGACGCATCATACAAGTCCACCACTCCGCGCGTTTTCGAGGGAATGCCAAGGCTGGGCACCCGTTGTGCATAGCGCATCGCCTGAGTGGTCCACTGATCGGTGAAGTCGCGGTTGTAGTGCACGTCATCCTCGCACCACTGATGCGGATCGCATTCGGGATCTTCCGAGCCAACAAGGATGTGGTTGCCATGTTCCGGCCGGCAGTAAAGCGCGATATCGCTGTCCGACACGATGGTGCCGTCGTTTTCGAAATCAAACCCTTCGGGCGCGGGGACGTGCACCACCTCTTGCCGCAGGGGGCGGGTTTCGATGGTCATGTCATCCAGCACACCCGCCATACCGTTGATGATGGCCGAGCCCGGCCCAGCCACATTCACCACCACCTTGGCACGGATTTCCTCACCCGAGGCCAGCTTGACCCCGGCCACGCGCCCGTCCTCGGTCAGAATCTCGACCACTTCGGCCCCGGTGCATACTTCGGCCCCGTTCAATTTGGCCGCGTCCATCAGGTTCTGCGCCGACAGTGCCGGGTCGGTAACGTAGCCCGCTTGCGGCCAGAACACCCCGCCCTGCATCTTGCCCCCGTTGGGCTGGCCAAATTCCGGGTCATCCATGCGTTTGGGCGGCGTGAAACTGTCCAGCGAATAGACAGGCAAGCGCTCGGTGATCTTCTCAGGCGACCATTCCTCAAACGGGCAATCCAGATCAGCGCTGTTTTTCATATGCTTGTCCAGCATCCCGTTGGCATCGGTCTTCATCACCAGACACCCCGTCTCGCGGAACTGCGCCAGATTGGCATCAGCGGGCAGGCCCAGATAGGCAGCCCAGTCGCGCCAATAGTGATACCCCTCCCACGCGAACGCAGTGCCGTCGAAGGTCGAATAGTGCATTCGAATGATGGCGCAGGACCCGGCTGTGGACCCGTGCCCGACCTGAGCGTTGCGGTCCAGTGACAGGGTTTTCCATCCTGCCTTGGCCATCTCGAATGCGACGGCAGCCCCGATCACTCCGGTGCCGATGATGATTGCGTCAGGTTGACTCATGACGTGTTCTTCTCCCAGTAAAACCGCGAATAGGCGCTGAACTCCTCGATCTCTTCGTCGAGCGGTTCCACACCAGTGAAAACAAACAGGTAGTGAGAGACCAACGACAGCCGCAGCGACATCGGCTCATTTAGCTGCGCCAAATCGTACCCGATCTGCATGTAGTAGAGCACGCGCGCCCGCGTCTCGGCCTCGGTCTCATCATAGTCATAGCGGATGAACATTGCCCGCAGCGCCGCCAGCCGCCGTGCATCTGACTGATCCAGCATTCGCCGTACCTTGCCCGACCGCCGCGCCCAGTCGCGCATGGCAAAATCCAGCGCGGTATCGAAGAGTTCAGAGTTCACGACACAACGCTGCACATTGCAAACAGCGGCGGTGATCGTTGCGGCAGGGAGTTCGGATTGGGCGATCAGGGCCGCCGTATTGGTCGCCTGCCATTTGGCGAGCAACGCATCCAACAGCTCCTGCCGGGACTTGAAATACCAATAGAAAGACGACCGCGACACGGCCATACGCTCGGCCAGGTTCATCACCTTGACCTGCTCGACCCCGTCCGAGATCAGCACGTCCATCGCGACATTCAGCCAGTCGTCCCGCGTGACCTTGATATTGCCGACCAAAGGTTCGGCATCCGGATCATCACGGTGAAGAATGGGTTTGGTGTTCATTCAACTCTCCGGCGGCGCGCCGCCCTCGGCGGTCCTGCGCGCGATGAAATCCTGCAAGGCACCCAGCTGGTCGCTGTTGCTGCTGGGGGGCTTGAAATCATTAAGGATACCCTTCCAAACTTCGGTGGCGCGGTGATTGGCATCGACCGAGCCACGCTCGGTCCACGTCCCGAAATTGGCGTAGTCATGGACATGGGGCTGATAGAATTCGGTGTTGTACCGTTCCATAGTCTGGGTTGAGGCAAAGAAATGCCCGCTAGGGTCGACCTCGCTCAGCGCGGTGTCAAAACCAATCTCGGCAGCGCCGGCCTGAGCGCCTGCGCAAAGCTCGGCCACCATGTTCAGCACCTCGGCGTCACAGACAAGCTTTTCGAATGAAACGGACAGCCCGCCCTCCAACCATCCTGCCGCGTGTATGATCACGGTGGCCCCGGCCATTAGACAGCCCCACAGGCCAAACTGGTTCTCATTCGCCGCCTGCACATCGTTAATGTTTGAAGCCGATCCCGCAGCGGATCGCCATGGCAAGCCCAAATGCCGCGCGAGTTGCCCTGCAGCCAGTGACGCTTGAAAATGCGAGGGCGTCCCGAAAGCAGGGGCGCCCGATTTCATGTCCACGTTGCTGGTGAACGTGCCATAGCAAACTGGCGCGCCGGGTTTGGTCAGTTGGGTCAGGGTCAATGCCGCCAGAGCCTCGGCATGGGACAGTGTGATCGCGCCCGCCACGGTGATCGGGGCCATTGCTCCCATCAGGGTAAAAGGCGTGATAATCGACATCTGCCCATGCCGCGCAAAATCGATCAGCCCCTGTGCCATGGGGATATCCAGCGTGCGCGGGCTGTTGGTATTGATGATCGTGTAACAATGCGGGTTTGTACGGAATTCGTCATCGCTTAGCCCCCGCGCGGTCGAGAGCATTTCGAAACAATCCATCACCTGCGGCGTTCCGCGCGAGAAGAAGAAGGGGAACTTGTCTGTCAGTTCCATTTGCGCCTGCGTGGTGAAATAGTGCCGCAAATTGGTCGGCACATCCTGCGGCTCTACCTGGGGTGAGATCATCTGGAACACATCGAAATGATGCGTCAGCTTCAGGAAATCCAGATAATCCTGCCCCGTCGCAGGACGGCGACCCCTTTCCAGATCGGTGGCGTTTGGCGCCCCCGCCCCTGGCTGAAACACCAATGAGCCCAGCTCCAGCGTGAAATCGCGACCACGTGACCCGGCACGGCAGGCAATCGACTTGGGGGCCGAGGCGACGGCGGCCTCAACCATGTCGCGACCGATAAAAACCATTTCACTGCCTTCATCCACGCGCGCTCCAGCAGCGACATAGATACGACGTGCCTCCGGCAGCAGGACCTTGACCCCAAGTTCTTGCAGGATGCGCAGCGCAGTGTTGTGAATGTCCGCGATCTGATCTGCAGGGAACACTTCCATCTGCGGAAAGGGATTTCTGAGCTGGCGGTAGTTGACGTCGCGACTGGGCGGTGGCGCGGTGTCCCCACCGCGCCCACGCCGTCTTCGGCCCCGTTCAGACGTTTGCGCGTTCATGTTCAACCCCGCATCGCTTTGCCCTGCGGATCGTAGGGCGAAGCAGAAATGACCCGCGCGGGACGCTCGACGCCAACCACATGCACGGACAACTCGGTCCCCGGCTCGGCCTTGTCGCGGTTAACCAGGGCCATCGCCAGAGATTTGCCGGTGTAGTGCCCGTAGCCGCCCGAGGTCACAAAACCCACCCGCTCATCACTCGACCAGATCGGTTCATACCCGCTGGCATCCGCATCCAGCGCATCGACCTCTAGCGTGACCTGAACCTGCGCTGGTCCGTTGCCGTCGCGTTCGGCCATGGCGGCCTCTTTGCCCACAAAGGATTTGTCCCAGTCGATCCAACGATCCATCCCGGTCATGCCCGGCGTGTACGCCTGAGTAAATTCAGCCGACCAGATCCCAAAGCTTTTCTCAAGTCGCGTAGACAGCATCGCGTTAAAGCCACATTCGCGGATGCCTTCGTCAGCCCCGGCCTCAAGCAAAATTCGGCGCAGTTTGATGTGATCACCATAGCGGCAATTGATCTCATAGCCTTTCTCGCCCGTCACCGACATGCGGGCCACGCGCGCGCGGACCAGACCGATGTCGAAATCCCCACAGCCCATGAAAGGAAGGCTTGCGATATCCTGCTCGGCCAGTTTCTCGACCACCGCCTGCGACTTCGGTCCAACCACGGCGAATCCGCAATATTTCTCACCAAGATCGCGGACCGAGACACCGTCAATCATGTGGTCATCGAACCAGCGCATGTGCCAGGCCCGCAGGTAGTAGCTACCCATGATCCACCACGTTCCGTCGCCCCAGTTAAGGACAGTCAGATCACCTTTAAGCCGCCCGTTCTCGCCCAGCATCGGGGCAAGCTTGGCACGCCCCGGCGCAGGCAGTTTCGAAGCCATGACCTTGTCCAGCCAAAGCTGCGCATTGGGGCCGCTGACCTCGAAACGCGAAAAGCCGGAAATATCCAAAAGACCCGCACCTTCGCGGATCACCTTGCATTCCTCGGCCACAATGTCATGCGCGTTTGACCGTTTGAGCGTCGGCGTTTCCTCGAACCCTTTCGGCGCGAAATAGAGCGGCACCTCAAGATCCCAACTGACGCCCCACTTGCACCCGGCCTCGGTCATCGCGTCGTGCGCGGGGGCCATTTTCAGCGGGCGGCCTGCGGGCAGTTGCTCGTTCGGATAGGTCATCACGAAGCGGCGCGAATAGAACTGCCCCGTGGTTTCGCGGATATACCGCTTGTTCTGCGCAAAATCCCCGAAACGCGCCACATCCATCGGCCACGCATCCGCCTCGGGCTCGCCATGGATCATCCACTCGGCCAGTGTTTTGCCAACGCCGCCGCCCTGCAAGAACCCGGCCATCACCGCACAGGCCGACCAATAGCCGCGCTTGCCGGGCACCGGCCCGACCAGAGGGTTGCCATCCGGCGCAAAGGTAAACGCGCCGTTCACCCAGGTCTTGATGCCCACATTCTGGATCGACGGATACCGCTCAAAGCCCAGCGTCAGCTCATTCTCGATCCGATCCAGCTGTTCCTGAAACAGTTCCTCGCCATAGTTCCACGGCGCGCCATCCATCGCCCAGTGTTCATGCTCAACTTCATAAATACCGACCAGAACGCCTTTCTGGTCCTGCCGCATATAGGTGAACCCTTCTAGGTCCACGGTCATCGGCATCTCGAAATCCGCTTGCGCGACCTCGGGCACCGTGTCGGTGATTAGATAGTGGTGCTTGAGCGGCGAGACCGGCAATTCGACCCCGGCCATACGTCCCACCTGCTTGGCCCACAGACCCGCTGCGTTGACCACATGCTCGCAGGTGATGGTGCCTTTGTCGGTGACAACTAACCAACCATCGGCCGTCTGCGTCAGGCTTTCGACCTTGGTTTCCTCGTAATATTCCGCACCGCGCTTTTTGGCTGCTGTCGCATAGGCCTGCACCGTGCCGGTTGTGTCGATATATCCCTCGCGATCAGCCCACATTGCGCCCAACACGCCCTCGGTCGACATGATCGGACAACGCCTCTGCGCCTCTTCCGGGGTCAGCAACTCGCAATCATCAATGCCGATGGACTGGAAGATGCGGTAATTGGCCTGCAACCACTCCCAACGCTCGGGTGTACCAGCCAAAGTCAGACCACCAGTCATGTGCAGGCCGATATTCTGGCCGGATTCTTTCTCGATCTCGCTCAGCAGGTCGATTGTATAGGCTTGCAACGCCGCCATGTTGGGATCGGCGTTCAACGCATGGATACCGCCCGCCGCATGCCAAGACGACCCCGAGGCCAACCGCCGCCGTTCCAGCATAACCACATCCGACCAGCCAAACTTGGCCAGATGATACAATACAGACGCCCCCACGACGCCGCCCCCAATGACCACTACGCGATACTGAGATTTCATCTTGCCCTCCCCTGCATGGCTCGCGGGGAACGCTAGACGCACTGTTCATATCTGTCTAGACATTTCTGTACAGTTCTGAACTTTAGAACGCCTCTCGGGGTTCAATGGGCCTTAAAGCTGGGCGCTGTGGCGGCCGGCGACCTTATCGAACCACGCAAGCGTCGCCGAATTTTCCTGCGGGATCCGCATCTTGATCACCCGAGCGAAATCCACAAACACAAAGGTCGAGATATCGGCCAGCGTAAACTCTGGCCCAGCCACATTGGCACTGTCTTTCAGCCGATTTTCAAGCATCGCAAAGAACCGTTCCACCCGCTCGACCCCGCGCTGCGCCAGCTCGGGAATTTGGGCATAGTTTGCAGGACCGGGAATCGCTCGGCCTTCGAAAGCTGGATGCGCGTTGCGCAGCGCCTCGGCCACAGGGGCACCACCTTGCTGTTCGACGATGCTGTTCCACATCAAAACCAACCCTTTTTCATCCGGGGTACGCCCCATCAGCGGCGGTTCTGGGAACTGCGCCTCAAGATAGGCCGCGATTCCGAGGTTTTCGGTCAATACCGTCCCTTCATCTGTCACCAGCACGGGCAGCGTGGCATTGGGGTTGATCGCACAGAAGTCCTCAGCCAGCTGTTCCCCCTTTGCGATCGAGATATCGCGGGTCTCAATCTCCAGCCCTTTTTCAGAAATGAACATCCGCGCGCGGCGTGGGTTCGGGGCAGTCGAGCAATCGTAGAATAGCATTAGAGCCCCCTTCAGCGGCGATAAATGAAACAACGCCCTTCAACTGCTCCGTCTGGCAGGGGCAGTTCAGTCAGCCCATCGAAATACATCCGGTCGCTGGAGACCATCAACCCGCCCTCGGCCAGAAGCGGCTCGATCAACGGGGACACGAACCGGGCAAAAGCGTCGTTCTTTTCGCGGTTATGCCCGCCCAGATCGGCATGGATCAAACTGGCCGTAGCGCCGAATCGATCCAGCGATGCGGGCAACGTCTCGCGCACATCGCCCAAAATCACCAGATCTTCCGGCGGGGTCGAATCCGGGTGCGAGGCCACGGCGCGTTCGAACACATAGACCGGGCGGTTCCGCACATACTGCACCATGTGGTGATAAGTACGGCCATTACCCAGGCCCAGCTCGAACACCGGCCCGTCCATCCCCTGCGTTTGAGCGATGGCATAGTCCAGACAGGCCCGTTGCGAGACCATGCGGTCAATGAACAGATCGAGGCGGCTTTGGGGATCGGGCACGGGAAAATCTCTCCTTGATAGTTGCCGAAGCTTAATCAGGCATCGACGCCGCCTGTGATGACAAATCCTCAAGGGTTTGTGTAGGCAATTTCGCCTCAGTTTCATATTCCCGCGACATTTCAGCCCAAGAACGGGTTTGACTAATCAGGCCCAACCGCGCGAAACTGCGACAAAAAACACGGGGAGTTGATCAAGCCTATGCCGAGTGACGGCCGAACGGGTGGGAAACCCGCATGACTGCGTTGTTGTCTGTCAGGGACCTCAGCATCGGCTTCGGTGCGGGTGAGGCCGTGGTTCAGGGCGTCAGTTTCGACGTCGAGGCCGGGCAGACTTTGGCGTTGGTGGGCGAGTCCGGGTCTGGAAAAACCATCTCGTGCCGCGCAGCGCTTCGCATCCTGCCGCGCACGGCCCAGATACGCAGCGGCACCATTACTCTGAATGATTCCAAAGGATTGGAAGACCTGACGGCAATCAGTGAGCGCCAGATGCGTGACATTCGCGGCAATCGGGTCTCGATGATTTTTCAGGAACCGATGCGGTCGCTGTCGCCCTTGCACAAGATCGGCAATCAGGTCAGCGAGGTTCTGTGGCTGCATCGCGGCGCGTCCGAGGCGCAGGCCCGCAAAGAAGTTCTGACCCAGTTCGAACGCGTGGGCTTTCCTGACCCCCAGCGCGCCTATGATTCTTACCCGTTCGAGCTGTCCGGCGGCATGCGCCAACGTGCGATGATTGCCATGGCAATGGTTGCCAAGCCGGAACTGCTGATCGCGGATGAGCCAACCACCGCGCTGGATGTCACCACGCAGGCGCAGGTTTTGGGGTTGATCAAAGAGTTGCAGCGCGAGACGGGCATGGCGCTGATCCTTGTGACCCACGACCTGGGCGTCGTTGCCAATATGGCCGAACAAGTGGTCGTTATGCACAAGGGTAGGGTGATGGAATCCGGGGCGGCCGCGCCTATTTTGACCACACCTGCGCATCCCTACACCCAGCAATTGTTCAACGCCGCGCCCCAGATTCCCGACAAGGAAGCTGTTGGCATTCCGATGCCCGGCGAGGACCTAATCCTGCAAATGAACAGTGTCTCCAAAACCTATACCATGCGCTCCAGCAAAGGGTGGCAAGGTGACCGGCTGATCCATGCCTGTCGCGGTGTCGATCTGAATCTGGCACGTGGCAAGACACTGGCCATTGTCGGCGAAAGCGGATCAGGCAAAACCACGGCCGCCCGCATTGCGCTCGGGGCCGAGCCCCCCGATCCGGGCGGAGAGGTTCTGTTTCGCACCGCGCCCGACGCCGACCCGATCACGGTTCACCACATGACCCGCGCCCAGCGCACTGCGTTTCAGCGCAAGGCGCAGATGGTGTTTCAGGACCCCTACAGCTCGCTCAGCCCGCGGATGCGCATTCAGGACGCGATGACCGAGCCGTTGGAGATCCACAAGATCGGCTCGCCCGCTGAACAACGGGACAAAGCGGCCGAGATGCTGCAACGGGTCGGGCTGAACGCCGACATGCTGAAACGCTATCCTCACGCGTTTTCAGGCGGTCAGCGACAGCGCCTTTCCATCGCACGGGCGATGATGCTGGACCCACAGCTGATTGTCTGTGACGAGCCGACCTCGGCTTTGGATGTCTCGGTGCAGGAACAGATCCTGACGCTGCTGGAAAACCTGCAAGACAGCTTGAAACTGTCCTATTTCTTTATCTCGCACGACCTTGCGGTCGTGGCGCGCATCGCAGACGAAGTTGCAGTGATGCGCCGGGGCCTTGTGGTGGAACAAGCCCCGCCCGAGACACTGTTCTACAACCCGCACCACCCCTACACAAAGGCGCTGATCGCCGCACAACCGGAACCCGACATCAACCGGCCCATCGACCTGAATTTGGTTGCTTTGGGCGCCGGTTCGCCCGACAGTTGGGATGACGCCTTCCGATTTACCGACTCCGTGATACCATCATTGGTGGAAATGGAGCCCGGCCATAAGGTACGATGCCATGTTTAAGACCACTCGCCCCCTGATCCTGGCAGCCGCAATGTCGGCGCTGTGGTTTCTGCCCGCCACTGCAGAGACCCCCACCCCTCAGGAAAGCGCGTTCTGGGAAGACGAAGTGGCCGCCGGAAACATGCCTCCCGTCGCAGAACGCCTACCGGCTGAGCCGCTGGTGGTCGATCTGGCCGCCAAAGGGCGTGAGTTCGGAACGCCGGGCGGCACGTTGCGCACCATGGTGACGCGATCCAAGGACATTCGGCAGATGGTTGTCTATGGCTATGCCCGCCTGGTCGGTTTTGACGAAGATTACGAAATTGTCCCTGATCTGCTGGAATCCTTCACCAATGAAGACAACCGCAAATTCACCCTGAACCTGCGCGAAGGCCACAAATGGTCCGATGGGTCGCCCTTTACGTCCGAAGATTTTCGATACTGGTGGGAGGACGTAGCCAATAACGAATTGCTCAGCCCGTCGGGGCCGCCGGATTTCCTGATTGTCGAAGGCAAGAGCCCGACCGTCACTTTCCCTGATGAAACGACCATCGTGTTCGAATGGGCCGACCCGAACCCTGATTTCCTGCAATCACTGGCACAGGCGCGCCCGCCGTTCATCTACCGCCCATCCGCGTTTCTGAAACAATATCACGAGAGCTTCGCTGACGCCGATGAGCTGGCCTTTCAGGTCGAAGACGCCCGCGTCAAAAGCTGGGCGGCGCTACATAACAAGCTGGATAACCTCTATAAGTTCGACAATCACGAGTTGCCGACGCTGCAACCTTGGCTGAATGCCAGCTCGGGCAAAAAGATCCGGCACAACTTTGTCCGCAACCCCTATTACCACCGCATCGACAGCAAAGGTGTGCAACTACCCTATATCGACGTGGTCGAGATGGAGATCGTGGCACCCGGTCTGGTCGCCGCCAAGACCAATGCGGGCGAGACCGATTTGCAAGGGCGTGGGCTGGCGTTCCGGGACGCCTCGATCCTGAAAAAGGGTGAAGCCGGGGGGAATTACAAAACCCTGCTGTGGAAAACCGGTGTTGCCTCGCAGATTGCGATCTATCCCAACCTGAACTTTGCCGATGACGGATGGCGAGAAGTTCTGCGCGACGTGCGCGTGCGTCGCGCGCTGTCGCTGGCCATTGACCGCAAGACGATCAATCAGGCGCTGTACTTCAAACTGGCGCAACCGGGCGCGATGTCGGTTCTGCCTGCCTCACCCTTCTATGACGAGGAAAACGCCAAGGCCTGGGCGCAATATGACATCGAAACCGCAAACGCTTTGCTGGACGAAGCTGGCCTGAACCAGCGCGACAAGGATGGTATTCGTTTGCTACCCGATGGCCGCCCGATGGAGCTGATCATTGAAACCGCCGGTGAGCGGCAAGAGGTCGAGAACGCCTTGCAGATCGTTACCGACACATGGCGCGAGATAGGCGTCGATCTGGTGATGCGCCCGCTGGACCGGGACATCCTGCGGAACCGGGTGTTTGCGGGTAACACCATGGCCTCGGTCTGGTTTGGCTGGGATGACGGTATCCCGCAGGCCCACACCTCACCCGCCTATCTGGCACCCACCGATCAGGTGTTTCTGGCCTGGCCTAAATGGGGGCAGTATTACCAGACCGGCGGCGATGTCGGCGAAGCGCCCGATATGCCCGAGGCCGAGCGCCTGATGGAACTTGCCCATGACTGGGAAATCGCCACATCAGATGACGAACGCAAGGCCGTCTGGTCCGAGATGCTGAAGATACACGCCGATCAGCTTTATGCCATCGGCATTCTGAATGGCGCCCCGCAGCCCATCGTTGTGTCCAACCGCCTGCGCAACGTGCCCGAACAGGCCATGTGGGCATGGGAACCCGGCGCGCATTTCGGCATCCATCGCCCTGACGAGTTCTACTTCGCCGACTGACAGGAGCAGCTAAATGGTAATGCTGCGCTACGCGGTGTATCGCTTTTTCACGATGCTGCTGACACTGCTTGTGGTGTCGGTTCTAATCTTCGTGATCATCAACCTGCCGCCTGGCGATTACCTCAGCAACCAAATCGCCGAGCTTCAGGCCTCAGGGCAATCCGCCGGTGTGGCCAAGGCCGAATTCCTGCGGACCGAATACGCGCTGGACCGTCCGATGTGGGAGCAATACCTGATCTGGATGGGCTTCTGGCCCGGCCCCCATGGGTTTGAGGGGCTGATTCAAGGCAATTACGGCTGGTCCTTTGAATTTGACCGCCCGGTGGCCGAGATTGTGGGCGACACACTGTGGCTGACCGTTGTGGTGAACCTTGCCGCAATCCTGTTTGTCTACGCGGTCGCTTTGCCGCTTGGTGTCCTTGCGGCGGCGCGGTCGCGGACGTGGATCGACTATACCTCGGCCTTTGTGGGCTATCTGGGTCTGGCCACGCCGAACTTCCTGCTGGCCCTGATCCTGTTCTACTACGGCCACCAATATTTCAACCTGCCCATCGGCGGGCTCATGGACCCGATTTACGAGGGTGAGCCGATGAGCTGGGACAAGATGAAATCCATACTTCTCCACCTGATTGTGCCAACCTTTGTAATCGGTACCTCGGGCGCCTCGGCGATGATGCAACGGCTGCGCGCGAATATGTTGGACGAGCTGGGTAAACCCTATGTGGAAACCGCCATCGCAAAAGGCATGGCTCCGTCGCGGATGCTGACCAAATATCCGCTGCGCGTGGCCTTCAACCCCTTTGTCGCCGATATCGGCAACCTGCTGCCCTCAATGGTGTCGGGGTCGGTTCTGGTCTCGGTGGTGCTAGGGCTGCAGACCATCGGCCCGACCTTGCTGACCGCGCTGAAGACGCAGGATCAGTTCCTGTCTGCCTTCATCCTGATGTTCGTCGCACTGCTGACGCTGATCGGGACAATGATTTCGGACATCTTGCTGGTCATGTTGGACCCACGAATTCGGTATGAGGGGCGTGAAGCATGACCAAACGCTCTGACGGTCGCTATGTCGACGATGCCCCCTTCGATCCAGACGCCGCCCTGCAACAGCTCGAGCGAGCTGATCTGGACGCCCCCAACTGGCTGCTGGTCTGGCGCAAATTCCGCACCCACAAACTGGGCTTGATCTCGGGTATCTTCTTGCTGCTGTGCTACCTGATGCTGCCCTTTGCCGGGTTCATTGCCCCCTATGGTGCGAATGAACGCAATGACGAGCATCTTTATGCCCCACCCCAAAGCGTCAACTGGTTCCACGAAGGCGAATTCGTCGGTCCGTTTGTCTACCCGACGGTGATCGAGGCCGACCTTGAGACCTTCCAGTGGAAAGCCGTGACCGACACCAGCGATCCGCGCCCGCTCCAATTCTTCTGTGAAGGGGCCGAGTACAAGCTGGCGGGGCTGATCAAGTCGGACACGCATTTGTTCTGTGCGCCCGAAGGGGCAACGCTGTTCCTGTGGGGGTCCGACCGTCTGGGTCGGGATGTCTTCAGCCGCATTCTTTATGGCGCGCAACTGTCGCTGACCGTGGGCCTGATCGGCATCTCGGTGTCGTTCTTCCTAGGCATCCTGTTCGGGTCGATGGCGGGTTATTTCGGCGGCAAGATCGACTGGGTCATCAACCGCGTCATCGAGATTCTACGCTCACTGCCCGAACTGCCATTATGGCTGGCCTTGTCTGCAGCGGTGCCCTCGAACTGGAGCCCAGTGGCAGTGTTCTTCATAATCTCGATCATCCTCGGGATACTCGACTGGCCCGGCCTTGCCCGATCTGTGCGCGCCAAGTTCCTGTCGTTGCGCGAGGAAGAATATGTGCGCGCAGCCGAAATGATGGGTGCAAGCTCGGGCCGTGTGATCCGCAAGCACCTGCTGCCGAACTTCATGTCCCACCTTATTGCCTCGGCCACTCTGTCGATCCCGGCGATGATCCTGGGGGAAACGGCGCTGTCTTTCCTAGGCCTCGGCCTGCGGGCTCCAGCGGTTAGTTGGGGCGTGATGCTGAATGACGCGCAGAACCTCGCTTCGATCGAGATCTACCCGTGGACGGCGATCCCGATGCTGCCGATCATCGTGGTTGTGCTGGCTTTCAACTTCCTTGGCGACGGGCTGCGTGACAGTCTCGACCCCTATCAGCAATGACACTGGTTTCGGCGCTTCCTGACCCGGAAAGCTATCGAGTAATCGGAAGCGGAGCGCGGCCCAGCGCCTTTGCCGTATCTGAACTGGCCACCGCCAGCTTTGCCGCGGTGGGGCAAGAGCTGGCGCGCTTGATGGTGTCCCTGAACCTGACGTCCAGCGCGCCCGACGTCACGGTTGATCACCGGCTGGCTTCACTGTGGTACGGGTTTTCCTTCAAGCCCGAAGGGTGGGAGATGCCGAGCCTCTGGGACGCCATCGCCGGGGATTATCAAGCTTCTGACGGGTGGATCAGGCTACATACCAACCTAGCGCGCCACCGACTGGCCGCATTGAAAGTGCTCAAGGTCGATGCGAACCGCGATGCTGTCGCTCAGGCCCTCAAGACATGGGCTGTCGCCGATCTGGAAACCGCCATCGTGGCCGAGGGCGGCGCCACCGCCGCAATGCGCAGCAGGGCCGAATGGCTGGAGCATCCCCAAGGCCGGGCGATGTCGCGTGATCCGTTGATCGGCTGGCACAACCCCCGCCAGATCATGCTGCGCGACCGTCCAGAGGCCACGGCCGAACGGCCGCTTCAGGGCCTGCGCGTTCTGGACCTGACCCGCGTTCTGGCAGGCCCCATTGCCACCCGCACTCTAGCCGGGGTCGGGGCCGAGGTTTTGCGTATTGATCCGCCCGGCTGGGACGAACCCGGCGTGATCCCGGATGTCTCGCTGGGCAAACACTGTGCCTATCTGGATCTAAAGTCGCCCGCCGGAATGGAGACATTACAGGAATTGCTGTCTCAGGCGGATGTGTTCGTGCATGGCTATCGCCCAGGCGCGCTGGATGCGCTGGGGTTGACGCAAGCGAAACGGGACGCGATTGCGCCCAACCGGGTCGAAGTCACATTGAACGCCTATGGCTGGCAGGGGCCATGGGCGAACCGGCGCGGATTTGACAGCCTTGTGCAGATGAGCGCAGGCATCGCCGATACTGGCCGCATCTGGGCCAAGGCAGACAAGCCGACGCCCCTGCCGGTGCAGGCGCTGGACCACGCAACCGGCTATCTGATGGCCGCCGCCGTGCTGTCTGCTCTGGCCGAGGCCGCCCAAGGTAACTCAATCATGCAGGCCCGCTTGTCCCTTGCCCGAACTGCTGAATTGCTGGCCATTCTCAGCAAGTCCGAAACGTCTGAGGATATCGAAAATGCCAACCCGACCGACTATGCCCGCACGCCCGAGGAATCCGGCTGGGGTGTCGGTCATCGTCTAAAACCGGCCCTGAGGTTGAGCACAACGGACATGCACTGGCCTCTGCCTGCATCGAAACTGGGCACGTCCCAACCCGTCTGGCCAACGCTGAAGCCCTAGCGCATCCGCCGCGCGGTACGCGCGGCCCGGCCCAACGCTTTGGGTGGCGTTTCGTCAGAAACGCGGCCCAAAGGGGCGGGAGCACGTCCTATCTGTCATCCCCTCCGCCGGGGCCGATATCGTCCAGATAATCTTCGTCAATCGCGGCCTGCACCGCACCTGTCACCGCCTCGCGCTGTTTCGGCGTCAGGTCTTCGGGCGCTTTCTCATCGGCCAGACGCACCGTTACCTCGCGGTGCGCAAACCGGATACCTTCGCGGGCGAACAATTCGCGGATTTCCTGATAGACCTTTTTGCGCACCAACCACTGATCACCCGGCTTGGTCATGAACTTGACGCGGATGATCATTGCGGAATCCTGCATCTCGATCACGCCCTGCGACTTGAGCGGCTGGATGAAATTGTCGCCGATGACCGGGTCGCTCAGCAATTGCTGCCCCAGCTTCTTGATCAGTTTGCGCACCTTCTCGACATCAGTGTCATAAGTTACGCGCAAGGGTAACTTCATGATCACCCAGTCACGGGAATAATTGGTCAGCACCTTGATCTCACCAAAAGGAATGGTGTTCAGCGCACCCAGATGATGACGCAGCTGGAACGACCGGACCGATATTTTCTCGACAGTGCCTTTCACATCACCAATGTCGATATATTCCCCTTTGCGGAACGCATCATCCATCAGGAAAAACGCCCCCGAGAAAATATCCCGCACCAGCGTCTGCGATCCAAACCCAACGGCCAGACCCACAACACCCGCGCCCGCAAACAGGGGGCTGACATTGATGCCCATTTCCATCAGCGCGATCAGCGCAATGGTTACGACAACCACCGCCAAGATCGCCCCCCGGAACAGAGGCAGCAGAGTGGCTAGACGGCTTTGCCCGCCTTCGCCACCTTCATCGCCCAGCTCGGCCTCGGCCCCGCCATCGTCAATCTCTTCAGCAATCTTGCTGTCAATCCAGATGCGGAAGAAATGGAACAGGACATAGCCAATGAAGATGATCACCATCACGTCCAGGAAACGCTCGATAGGCAGTTCCTCGCTCCAGCTGGCATCCGGGTTCCAGATGACGACCAGCGCGTAAAGCCCAACCACAAAGGCCAGAATACCAGCCACACGGCGCGCCAGATCCTCGTACGTCACGATGGAATGCGCGCGTTTTTCGGCCAGAGGGGTCTCGATTAACTCCTCCTCGGGCGCATCGGCGTCTTCGGCGTTCATCTCCTCCATCTGGCGGTTGCGGTCGAAATACCGCTCAAGCAGATAGTTCATAGCACCGTAAGCGATCACCACCGACATAAAGATGGCATAGCTACTGGCCACGATCGGGATAGAGTTCTGGTTTTCAAGCACCAGATCGACAGCCAGTTTGAACCAGCTGAACACGATATAGACGATCAGCGCAGGTGCCCAAGCCAGCGAGATGAAACGCAGGATCCACGACACTTGTTCCTTGGTACGTCCGCCCCGGATGGCATGGGAAATGGCACGCCCATTGAACGCGATCATCAGCAAATTGCCCAACGCACCCAACATGGTCAGGCCGCCATAGACCATGGCATAAACGTTATAGTTCAGCCCGAAATCCGCGACCCAGGTCGAAAACATCACGACCGAGATGTCATAGGTCGCAATCGCCGAAGCCCAGATATAAAGCCGTTTGGCGTCCCGGTCCGAAAACGGCGGCAGGCGGTACTGGCTAAGATAGGGCGACAGCACCATACGCCACAGATCGGACACCGTGCGCGACAGGAAGAAGGCCGCGAATATCGCCGTGACCGTGAACTGGATCGAGATATCCTCAGCCTCGCCGAAAAACAGGAATCCAACGATCAGGGCCATCAGCATGGCAAAGATCGTACCCCCGATCCCCATAAGGAAGCGGAACACCAAAAACGGCATTTTTTCGCGGTAGCCCTGCGGGTTTTCCTTGGATCGCGCGACCACGATCCCCTTGGCGATGCGCTTGCCGTAAATCTCAGTTGACAGCCACCGCCCCAGCAACAGGAACAGGATGTTCCAGAACAACACCTCGACATAGGTCTGTATTCGGCCATCGGGGCTGGTTTGGCGCAGGACGTATTTCACCTCGAAAATCGAATAAGGCAGCGCCTCAAGCCGCGACTGCATCGACTCGCGGAATTTCGAAAACCGCTCCTGCGCCTTCATCAATTGCGACCCATCGGCCATCGGGTCGCCTGCGGCGTCCTGATTGGCCTGTGCCGGTGCACCCGACGATACGATTTTCCCCGCACTGTCGATGACGATAACGCTGGCACCAGCCTCGGTTGCTGAGCGGATCGCAGCAGCCAGATCCCCACCTTCCGAGGCCTCGTCGGTGCTGTCCGCACCCGTTGTGTAGCCGGGAATGAGCGATGTTTGCGCTTCAGCTCCGCCTGCAAAAGTCAACGCGATTGCCCAGGTCAACAGCGCAAAAACGGCAAATAATCTTGTTGTCATCGGGTCTTTCATCCACGTCCGCATTTGCCCCGCAGCCTATAGAAGCACAATCCCGTGTTCAAATGCTCAACAGATGTCGACCCCAGTTCGTCTTTCCACGTGTTCCCACCGCAATAGCGGTGACCGAAGTATTTCCATCGCGATGGAAAGTGAATAAGACCGGGCCGGACAACAATTGAGGTTTTCGACCCGGAACCTGATGTAGAGCAAAGCGACGTTGGGCCATTTCATTGCAACATGTAGCCAAATCGCAATGTTTGTCGGTTTTGACCCGCCGGAACCGCGTTTTTTGCAAGCCGACCGAAAACAAATACGATAGAAGTGCACCCGCGCGGACATGCACCAAGACACGGACACAGGCAAAAGTATGAGCCTTAAAAGAAAACAGAAAATAGCCGGACGTGCGCCCCGTATTCTGTTCTACAGCCACGACACCTTTGGTTTGGGTCATCTGCGCCGCTCGCGTGCTCTGGCCGCTGCAATGACACAGGCGGACCCTTCGGCCTCGGCACTGATCCTGACCGGCTCGCCCGTTGCCGGGCGGTTTACCTTTCCGCGTCGGGTGGATCACGTTCGTCTACCCGGTGTTACCAAACGCGCTGACGGGTCCTATGCCTCACAGACCATGGGCATGGGTATCGAAGAAGTGACCGAACTACGCTCGGGTTTAATCCGAACGTCAGTGCAGCAATTCGACCCGGATGTGCTTATCGTCGACAAGGAACCTACCGGCTTCCGGGGCGAGCTGCTGCCGACCCTTGACTGTCTGATGCAAAGCAGAAGAACCAAAATGGTCCTTGGATTGCGCGACGTTCTGGATGAGCCCGAGGTTCTGGCCGCTGAATGGGATCGTAAAGAGGCGGTCGCTGCAACCGAGGCCTATTATGACGAGATCTGGGTCTATGGGCTACGCTCGATCTACGACCCGACACGTGGCCTACCGCTGAGCCCCGAGGTGCAATCGCGCATCCATTGGACCGGCTATCTGCGCCGTGATCTTGGCCCCGTGGGCGAACCGCCCGAGCAGCCATATATCCTGATCACCCCCGGAGGGGGCGGCGACGGCAAGGCGATGGTGAACCTTGTTCTGTCGGCATACGAAAAAGACCCCACCCTGTCGCCCCGCGCCGTGCTGGTCTATGGTCCGTTCCTGTCGGGCGAGTTGCGGGACGATTTCGAAACGCGCGTTGCGGCGTTGAACGGTCGCGTGACTGCTGTCGGCTTTGAATCCCAGATTGAAACCCTGTTTGCCGGGGCCGCCGGTGTCGTCTGCATGGGCGGCTACAACACGTTCTGCGAAGTGCTGTCCTTTGACAAACGCGCCGTCATTGTTCCTCGCACGACCCCGCGTCTGGAACAGTGGATTCGCGCCTCGCGCGCAGAAGAGCTGGGGCTGGTGCGGATGCTGGACGAAAGCCGCGATGGCCTGACTCCCGAGGCAATGATTGCAGCCATTCGCGCCCTGCCCGATCAGCCCCTGCCGTCCCAAGCCATTGGCGACGGGCTGTTGGACGGGCTGGACTATGTCACGGACCGCGTTGACGCCCTGCTGAACGGAGAACAGGAACGGGCTATCGGATGACATCTGCGCCTCCTAATCTGGCGGTGCTGGTCAAAGGGTGGCCGCGCCTGTCGGAAACGTTCATCGCTCAGGAACTGGTTGCATTGCAGGATGCGGGCCATCGGTTCGACATCTGGTCACTACGCCATCCCACCGACGTCAAACGCCATCCGCTGCATGACCGGTTCAAGGGTCAGGTGCATTACCTGCCCGAGTATCTGTATCAGGAACCCCAACGCGTCTGGGCCGCGCGCCGTGCCGCGCAGGCCCTGCCCGGTTATGCCGAGGCCTACCGGATCTGGCGTGCAGATCTGCGCCGCGACCCGACTCACAACCGCATTCGCCGCTTTGGTCAGGCTTGCGTGCTTGCCGCTGAATTGCCGCAGGACACGCGGGTCATGTATGCGCATTTCATGCACACGCCGTCCTCGGTCGCGCGCTATGCCGCCATCATGCGCGGCCTGCCGTGGAGCTTCTCCGCCCACGCCAAGGATATCTGGACTTCTCCTGATTGGGAAAAAGCTGAAAAGCTTCAGGCCAGCACCCATGGTGCTGCCTTTGGTGCAACCTGCACAGCCATCGGCGCCGCACATCTGCGCGACCTGGCCGACGATCCCAAGCGGGTCGATCTGATCTATCACGGGCTGGACCTGAGTCGTTTTCCGGACCCGCCCGAGCGCACGCAGCGCGCGCCTGACGCGCCGTTTCACATGATCTCGGTCGGGCGGCTGGTCGAGAAAAAGGGCTTTGACCGCCTGATCGACGCCTTCGCGCTGTTGTCCGAGGCTCTTGACTGGCACTGGACGCATATCGGCGGCGGCACGCTGGCCGAAACGCTGGCCGGGCGTGCCGAAGATGCCGGGCTTGCAGCGCGGATCACCTGGAAAGGGGCCTGCGACCAGCCCGAAGTTATCGAAGCCATGCGCAAGGCCGATCTCTTCGTCCTGCCCAGCCGCATCGCCGCCGACGGCGACCGGGACGGCCTGCCCAATGTACTAATGGAGGCCGCCTCGCAAAAGCTGCCAATCCTATCCACACCGGTTTCGGCCATACCAGAATTTATCGACACCGGAATCCATGGCCTGTTATCCGAAGATGCGCCCGCCGCACTGGCCGCAGCGATCACCAGGATGGCGCAAGACCCTGCTGAGGCGATGCAGATGGCCGGTAACGCCTATGACCGCCTGATCGCCGAATTCCGTATGGATCCCGGCATTGCTTTGCTGTCCAAACGGCTAAGCACATTGGGGGCGGATCGGGGCTGATGGCACGCGTTGCGTTCTACACTCCGATGAAGTCCCCCGACAGTCCGGTGCCGTCCGGCGACCGGGAAATGGCGCGTAACCTTTTGGCAGCGATTGGTGCGCAGGGGGACGCGGTCGATCTGGTCTCGCATCTGCGCGTTTTCGACAAAACCGGCGACGCTCAGGTCCAGGATAAGCTGCGAACCGAGGCTGACGCCGAAGCCAAGCGCCTGATCCATACGCTCTCGCCGGATACCGCCCTTTGGGTGACGTATCACAACTATTACAAGGCACCTGACCTGCTGGGCCCGCGTATCAGCCGGGCGCGGAAAATCCCCTATGTGCAACTGGAAAGCACGCGCGCGACCAGCCGTCTAACCGGCCCCTGGGCAGGGTTCGCCCAAGCCGCCCATGAGGCCTGCGATGCGGCACAGGTGATCTTCTACCACACGGCCAACGATCTGATCACACTGGAACGTGAAAGATACGGGTCACAGCAGCTGATCGAATTCCCGCCCTTCCTGCCTCGCGCGGACCTTCCGGGTGCGGCGGTTTGTGAAGGCCCTATGCTGGTCGTCGGGATGATGCGGCACGGGGACAAGCTGGCCTCGTACCAGATTCTGGCACAGGCTCTGGCGTTGCTGGACGGCGCCTGGTCTCTGGATATCGCGGGCGATGGCCCGGCGCGGGCCGAGGTTGAGGCTTTGATGGCGCCTTTTGGGGCGAAAGTTCGGTTTCTGGGCCAATTGGATCGCGCCGATATGCAGGCGCACTATCAAAAGGCGTCGCTGTTGGTCTGGCCTGGTGTGAACGAAGCCTACGGCATGGTTTATCTTGAGGCGCAATCCTGCGGCCTGCCGGTCGTTGCGCAAGACCGTCCGGGCGTGCGCGACGTTCTGGCCCCGTCGGACTACCCAACGGTCGAGGACGGCCCGGCCGGGTTGGCCCATCGGCTGCAAACCCTTTTGGCCAATCCCTCACTGCGCCGAGACATTGGCGCTGCGGCCCAGGCGCATGTTGCCGCGCGCCATCTTCAACCCGCCGCCACCGAACGCTTCTGGCAAACGGTGCGCCCCCTGATCGGAGGGCAGAAATGACCCAGCTTGCCTTGCTCCGCCATGGACATACGACATGGAACCGCGCCGGGCGCATCCAAGGGCGCAGCGATATTCCATTGGATGACGCGGCCCGGTCCGAGCTTGCGACTTACGCATTGCCCGAGCCGTGGGATCAGGCGGCGCTCTGGTCCAGCCCCCTGAAACGCGCGCATGATACGGCGCGTCTGGTGGCCGGGCGCGACCCCATGACGGCAGAGGAGCTGACCGAGATGAATTGGGGCGATTGGGAAGGGTTGCGCGGCGTCGATTTACTGGCTGAGCCCGACAGTGGCTATCGACATATCGAGCATTGGGGATGGGACTTCCGCCCCCCAAACGGAGAAAGCCCGGCCGAAGTTCACGACCGTCTGCGCCCGTGGTTAGGTGGTCTGACAGGCGACACGGTTGCTGTCTGCCATATCGGCATCATGCGGGTCATTCTGGCGCAAGCTTGGTCTTGGGAATTTGATGGACCCGCCCCTTTCAAAATCAAACGCAACCGGCTTTATATCATTGATATGAAGAACATGCGCGCCCAGACCGAACCTCTCCGCCTGATCAAAAGGGATGGCGCAGCATGAAGGTGATGATTGTCGTCACTCATCTGTTGGGCACGGGGCACCTGAGCCGCGCACTGACATTGGGGGGCGCGTTTGTGCAAGACGGCCATCAGGTTCTGGTGGTAACGGGCGGAATGCCTGCGCCGCAGCTGAATGTGACGGGCATGACCTTGCTGGGTCTGCCGCCGCTGCGCTCGGACGGAACAGATTTCACCCGGCTGCTGACCCAGACCGACGAAGTTGCCGATGTAGCATATCTGGCCGGGCGGCAGGCAGCTCTGGTTGAGGCGGTGCGCAGTTTTGCCCCTGATGTGCTGATAACCGAACTATTTCCGTTTGGCCGGCGGTCCCTGAGCGCTGAGTTCATCGCCTTGCTCAAGGCCGCCTCTGCACTGCCCAAACGACCGGTGATTTTGGGCTCGATCCGGGACATCCTTGCGCCGCCCTCAAAACCAAGCAAAGCCACGCGCGCAGAAGAGATCGTGCTGACCACATACGATGGGGTTCTGGTGCATTCTGACCCGCAGATGGTTCCGCTGGACGTCAGCTGGCCAGTGTCAGAGCACTTGCGCCCGCGGCTATACTACACCGGGTTTGTCGCCCCGGAGGCGGCCCCTCCACACCCCGACGCGTTGGGGCAAGGTGAGGTTCTGGTCAGCGCGGGCGGAGGCTCGGTCGGGCAGCCGATCTTTCGCGCGGCCATCGAGGCCGCCCAAAAGATGACCAACAGGCGCTGGCGCCTGCTGGTTGGCGGGCAGGACGCGCAGGTGCGCATTGCTCAACTGTCGGATTTGGTGAGCAGCGCAAATGTCACCCTGGAACCCGTGCGACCCGATTTTCGCCAGATGCTGCGCCACGCCGCAGCCTCGGTCAGCATGTGCGGCTACAATACAGCACTTGATATTCTTCAGGCCGCGACACCTGCGGTCTTTGTCCCGTTCGATGACGGCAATGAGGTCGAACAGACCCTGCGCGCCCAAAGCCTATCGGATCAGCCGGGGGTCGCGTTGGTTGCCAGCCACGATCTGGGCGGTGCATCCCTTGCACAGGCTGTAGACCGCGTTCTGAACGCACCCGCGCGGCCCGTTCCCTACCACGGATTTGACGGCGCGGCCAAATCTGTCGAGATCGCCAAGGCTCTGCTGGAGCGTCGGGGATGAAGGTCGATTGGCACTCTCTGGAAGCAGAACTGGCACTGTGGCGGCAAGAGGGATTGTCACTGCCGCTTTGGTGGCGGGATGACGATGCGATCACCACAACCCCGCAATTGGAGCGTCTGACTCAGCTGTCCGACGCGCTTGGGCTGCCTGTTCATCTCGCCGTGATCCCACGGAATGCCGATCACGCTTTGGCCGACTATGTACAGGCACATTCAGCGCTGGTCCCAATCGTCCACGGCTGGGCGCATCAGAACCATGCTCCGGCGGCCGAAAAGAAAGCCGAATTCCGGCTGCACCGACCCTTGCCCGATATCACGAAAGACGCCAAAGCCGGGCTGGATAGGTTGACCACCCTGTTTGGGCACCGGCTACGGCCGCTATTCGTGCCCCCGTGGAACCGTATCGCGCCCGAAGTAGTGCAGAACTTGCCGACGCTGGGTTTCACAACACTTTCGACCGCGACACCGCGCAAAATCGCGCAAACCGCACCGGGGCTGGATCAGGTGAACACCCATCTAGACCCGATTGACTGGCGCGGCACGCGCAGGCTGATCGCGCCGGATCAGCTTGTCGTCCAGACCGTCGATCTGCTTCGCGACAGGCGTTTGGGACGCGCGGACAACGCCGAACCCTTCGGCTACCTGACCCATCATCTGGTTCATGATGACGACATCTGGACCTTCACCCATGACTTCTTGCGGCGGCTTCTGGATGGGCCCACGACCCTCTGGACTGCCCCCGAGACCTTACGGAGACCTCAATGAGCCGATTGGATTCCATGCTGCGCCGCCTGACTGCCCAGCGCGACGGGCTGAACTGGGCGGTCGCGCAGATAGCGGACCACCCCGGAGACGTTCTGGACATGGGTCTTGGTAATGGCCGGACCTATGACCACCTGCGCGAAATCCTACCCGACCGGCGCATCTGGGTGATGGACCGGGTGCTGCAATGCCACCCCTCCAGCACCCCCCCTGCCGAGGATTTCCTGCAAGGCGAAGCTGAACCCATGCTGGAAAAACTGGCCCAAGGCGGGCCGAAGATCGCCATGGCACACTATGATTTCGGGCGCGGCATCAAGGCCGATGACGTGGCCGAAGCCGCCCGCCTCAGCCCCTTGATCGCGCAGGTCATGTTGCCCGGAGGGCTGCTGATCTCGGGGCAACCACTGGTAGGTTTCGACCAAATCACCGGGCCCGTAACCATCGCGCCAGACCGCTACCTGTTCTATCGCGCCTGATCAGGCTGATCTGACGCACCAATCAGGCCACACGCCGTCCGCGCGACCAAACGCCGTTCAACGCAGGTGCACCTTCGCGCAGACGGAACCGAATGACATCGGCGCGGGCACCTTCACGCAGCTCACCGCGATCCTGTAGACCCACAGCTTGTGCAGGTGTTTGCGTCACGGTGCGCAGGCCACGCGCCATATTGCCCCACATATCTCCCAGGCGGGTTGCCGACAGCAGCAGCGCGGCGGGCACGTAGTCTGACGACAGAATATCCAGATGGCCCAGATCAGCCAGTTCCTGCGCCGCGACATTGCCGGAATGAGACCCACCCCGGATCACATTGGGCGCCCCCATCATAACCTTGATTCCGTGATCGTGGCAGGCCCGGGCGGCCTCGACCGTGGTGGGGAATTCGGCCAGCGTGATGCCATGCCCCGCCGAAACGGCCACCTGATCCTGCGTCGTGTCATCGTGGCTGGCCAGCATCGCCCCGAACCGTTTGGCGGCCTTGACCGTCTCGACCTCGTGCTGATCGCCAAACCGATCGCGCAACGCCTTCAGTTGTGCCACGTGCTGCAGGAAGTCATCATCGTTCATGCCATGCTTGCCCTTCATGTAGGCCTCAAGCTGGGTCATATCGCGGAACTGCCTCTGGCCGGGCGTGTGATCCATCAGCGACACCAAACCGACGCGATCCTCGGGGCCGAACTCGTCCAGCTCGGCCACGAGGGTTTCCGAGCAGACCTCGGCCCGCAGGTGCAGAAAATGGCTGATCTTCAGCGCATCCTGTTCGCGCAGATCCCACAGCTCGCGCGACAGCTCGCGGGCGTATTTCTTGTATCGGTTGCCCGACGGGATCGAGCCGATACGCATCGCATCGAATACGGTGGTAATTCCGGTGCTGGCCAGTTCCGCATCGTGGGCCAGAATCGCCGCCGCGTGAGGCCAGTCGACTTTGGGGCGCGGCTGAATATGGCGTTCCAGATTGTCAGTGTGCAGTTCGACCAGACCGGGGCAGACATAGTCGCCGCCGCAATCCACTGCGCCGGGCGGCACGGTGCTGCCCGTGGCGATCTCGGCGATGGTTTCACCGGTGACGCGGATGCTGCCTGTGACCGTCTCATCGGGCAGAACCAGCGTGGCATTGGCAAGGATCATTTCTTCTGTCATCTGAACTTCACAAGGTCTGAGCTATTGGGTAGGCCACGCATAGGAGGCCAATGTGACATTCACGCGATACGCGATCTATTTTGCGCCACCCGAGGGGGCCGAGTGGACCCGGTTTGGCACAAGCTGGCTGGGCTGGGACGTTGAGACCGGCGCGACGGTCGCGCTCCCCGATATCCCAGATGTTGACGTGGCTGCCGTCACGCAGGTGCCGCGCAAATACGGGCTGCACGCGACGATGAAGCCGCCGTTCCGGCTGCGCGACGGGCAATCCGTTCAAGCGCTGCGCGAGGCTTGCGCGCAGATGGCTGCTGCGCAGGCTCCGGTCACGTTGGAGGGGCTTGAGATCGCACGACTGGGTCGGTTCCTGGCCCTGCGCCCCAAAGGTGACGGGGCCGCGCTGAACGCGCTGGCCGCCGCCTGCGTGCGTGATCTGGACAGCTTCCGCGCGCCCGCATCCGAGGCCGAATTGCAGCGTCGTCGTGGCACCGGGCTGTCGCCCGCGCATGAGGCCAATCTGGTGCAATGGGGATACCCTTACGTGATGGACTCGTTCCGCTTTCACATCACCCTCAGCGGCAAGTTGGACAAACCGACGCTGGCCACCGTTCAGGATGCGCTCGACACGCGGCTTGCGCCCCTGCTGCCCACGCCGTTCTACATCACCGATCTGGCGCTGATGGGCGAGACCGAGGACGGGCGGTTTCACCTGATCCATCGCTATGCCCTTTCCGGCTGAAGCTGGGTCAGGATGGCACTGACCGTCTGGTCCAGCGGACCGGAATTGTCGATCTGCACCACCCGGCGCAATCCATCGGGCAGCGTGATCTGCGCGCGTTCAAGCCGACGAGCCTGATCCGTCGCACTTTCGCGCCCACGCGCCGACAGGCGCTGCGCCAGCACCCGCGGGTCGGCAGTCAGCGAGATCACGACCAGATCACCAAACACCTCTTGCGCGCGCAAAAGCACGGATCGGGACAGGTTCACCAAAACTGCATCCGCCTGCCCCCGCAGCTGCTGGATGCTTTGGGGCACCCCATACAGCAACCCATGGGCCGGCCAGTGCAGGGCAAAGGCATCCTCATCCACCATCTGCTGAAATGTGCCTTCGGAGACCCGGTCGAAATCTTCGCCGTCCTCGCCCTCGGGGCGGGTGATCACCCGGCGCATCCGGTGGATACGTGCGGAGCGCGCCTCTAGCGCCTCGATCACGCTGTCCTTGCCAACGCCCGAGGGTCCGACGACCGCAATGACCGGTGCAAGGGTCATGCGGCCATCCCCGGAGTGAAGTCCGAGACGTTGATCTCTCGATCACACACCCGGTCACGCGCGCCGACATCGTGGAAAATGCCGATGATGGCCGCTCCACGCGCTTTGGCCTCTTCGATCAGACTCAGCACGGTTTCGCGGTTTTGAAGGTCAAGCGAGGCGGTGGGCTCATCCAGCAGCATCGCCGGATAGTCATGCGCAAAGCCCCGCGCGATGTTCACGCGCTGCTGCTCACCGCCCGAAAAGGTCGTGGGGCTAAGCGTCCAAAGGCGTTCAGGAATATTCAGCCGCGCCAACAGCCCTGCCGCCTTGTCGAGCGCCGACTGACGGTCGCATCCGACGGCCAGCAGAGGCTCGGCCACCACCTCAAGCGTCGGCACGCGCGGCACCACCCGCAGGAACTGGCTGACATAGCCCAGAGTGTCCCGCCGCAGGGCCAGAATCTCGCGCGGTTCAGCCTGCGCCACATCCACACCGCCCACCATGACTTGCCCCGAGGCGGCCAGATAATTGCCATAGATCACCCGCATCAGGGTGGATTTGCCCGCCCCGGACGCTCCGGTCAAAGCCACGCATTCCCCGGGGGCCACGCTGAGTGTCGCGCCCTCCATCACAGGGATCACCGCGCTGCCCTGATTGTGCAGGGTAAAGCTTTTGCTGACGTTGTTCAGTTCAATCATCTCTCACACCTGCAACACGCTTGAGACCAGCAACTGCGTGTACGCATGTTGCGGATCGTCCAGCACCTGATCGGTCAGGCCGGATTCGACCACATGACCGTCTTTCATCACCATCAGCCGGTCCGCCAACAGGCGCACCACAGCCAGATCATGCGTGACGATGATGGCGCTCAACCCCATCTCGCGCACCAACCCGCGCAGCAAATCCAGCAGACGCGCCTGAACCGAAACATCCAGCCCGCCCGTCGGTTCATCCATGAAAACCAGCCGAGGCCCGGTCACCAGATTGCGCGCGATCTGCAACCGCTGCTGCATCCCACCGGAAAAGGCGTTGGGGCGGTCATCGACGCGGTTCGCTTCGATCTCGACCCGGCCCAGCCAGTCGATGGCCTTGTCGCGGATGTCACCATAGTGACGGTCACCGACGGCCATCAGACGCTCGCCAATATTGCCGCCCGCGCTGACCGACATGCGCAGCCCGTCGCGCGCGTGCTGGTGGACAAAGGCCCAATCGGTGCGCCCCAGCATCCGACGTTCGGGTTCGGACATGGTCACCGTATCCACCGGCCCGTCGGTTCGTGTATCGAAAACAACCCGCCCCCCGTCCGGTTCCAGATGACCGGCCAGACAATTCAGCAACGTCGACTTGCCCGAGCCGCTTTCGCCCACAATTCCCATCACCTCACCGGGATAGAGATCAAAGCTGACGCCGGTACAGCCGATCCGGGAGCCATAGGTTTTGCGGATGTTCTGAACGCTTAACAGCGGGGTCATGGCTCTACCTCGGATCATAGGCAAATTCGATCCGATTGCCGCCTGGCTCTCGGATCATAAAGTGGATTTTTGGCCCAGCACCCGATGGTTCAGGGGCAAATTCCACCTGAACGCCGGGCCAGTCTTTCACAGCGGCAAACACCACATCCAAAGACTCGCGCGATGGGATTTTGAACGCCACATGGTGCAGCCCGACATTGGCATGACGATCAAAGCCGTGCTGATTTTCGCCCTTTTGTTGCCAAAGGGTCAGAACCGCCGAACCGTTGCTGATAAAGGCCGAGGGGTACTCGGGCCGTCCACCAACCACATCCCAGCCCAGCGCCTCAACAAAGAACGCCTTGGTCCCCTCAAGGTCCGAAACCGTCAGGCCAAGATGATCAATTCCCAGAACGTGTTCGCGTATCATGCTGCATCTTCCTTGGCCAAACGCCCCTCATGCCCCGCCGCGCGGCGCGAGCGGCAGTAATCGGTGTCGGAGCAGACAAACATCCGGTTGCCCGCGTCATCCATGATCACCTCGTCCAGATAGCTGTCTTCGGCCCCGCACAGGTCGCAGGGATGGTCTGCTTTGGTCGCCTCGAACGGATAGTCCTCGAAATCTAGGCTGACGACCTTGGTGTGCGGCGGCACCGCATAGATGCGCTGCTCGCGCCCCGCGCCGAACAGCTGGATCGCGTCCATTTCCAGCTTGGGGTTATCGAATTTAGGGATCGGAGACGGATCCATCACATAGCGCCCGGACACTTTTACCGGATAGGCGTATGAGGTCGAAATTGCCCCGTGCTGACTAATATCTTCGTACAGCTTCACATGCATCAGCCCGTATTCTTCAAGCGCGTGCATCTTGCGCGTTTCCGTCTCACGCGGTTCCAGAAAGCGCAGAGGCTCGGGAATTGGCACCTGATAGACGAGGATTTGATCCTCGGTCAGTTCCGCCTCGGGGATCCGGTGGCGGGTCTGGATGACAGTCGCCTTTTCGGTTTCTTCGGTGGTCTCGACCCCGGCGGTATTCTCAAAGAACTTACGGATCGAGACTGCATTGGTCGTGTCGTCCGCGCCCTGATCAATCACCTTGAACGTATCATCCGGCGTCAGCGTCGCGGCCGAGACCTGCACCCCGCCGGTACCCCAGCCATAAGGCATCGGCATCTCGCGGCTGGCAAAAGGCACCTGATATCCGGGTACAGCCAGTCCTTTGAGGATCGCCCGCCGGATCATCCGCTTAGTTTGCTCGTCGAGATAGGCGAAATTGTACTCGCTCATAGTATTCCTCTCTCGGACAATTCGGCTTCCAGTGCTTCGGTGCCGACAAAATGAATAGCGTCCATTCCCACGGCACACGTACCTTCGACATTGTGCAAACCATCGTCGATGAACACGCAGTCTTGGGGCTGAACAGCAGCCTGTTCGCACAGAAGTCTAAAAATACGCGGGTCGGGCTTCATTATGCCTTCCTGACCGGACACCACCAACGTTCCGAACACCTCACCCAACCGGGGGTGCACCTTTAGACCCTCTGGCCAGGTTTCAGCCGACCAATTGGTGATGGCGTGGATGGGGGTTCCATTTGCCTTGAGGCGATCTAGGATATCCCAAGTTCCGTGCACCGCGTTTTGAACGGTGAGGGTATATCGCTCCACGTAGGAGGCGAACAGGTTTTGATCCTTTGGGTCCGCCAACTCTTTGGCCATATCGGAGAACAGCTCGCCATTGTCTCCCTGCGCGTTTTTGGCTTTGAACCCGGTGCGTTCGATAAAGGCGTGGGCGGCGTCCTCGGACCCCAGATCGTCAACCCAGGCAAGATGGGGGTGCCAATCAACCAATACGCCGCCGATATCGAATACAACGACCTTCATTCCGCAGCCTCCTTTGGGGTGATCCGTTCCTGGGCCTCGCGGCGTAGTTTTCGGACTAGTTCCAGTTCGGACTGGAAATCCACGTAATGCGGTAGCTTGATATGTTCCAAGAAACCGGTGGCCTGAATGTTGTCGGCATGGCTTAGGACAAATTCCTCATCCTGCGCGGGCGCGCCCAGATTGTCTTCGCCCAACTCCTCCCACCGCAAGGCGCGGTCGACCAGAGCCATGGCAATGGATTTACGCTCGGATTGACCGAAGACCAAACCATAACCGCGGGTGAACTGAGGTGGTTCGGTTTTTGAGCCCTTGAATTGGTTAACTGTCTCGCATTCGGTCAACTCGACTTCACCGATTTCTATGGCAAAGCCCAACTCGGGAATGTCCATCTCGACTGCAACTTTGCCAATCCGCAGTTCGCCCACGAAAGCATGGTTGCGGGCGTATCCGCGTTGGGTGGAATACGCCATGCCCAGTACAAACCCTTCATCCCCGCGGGTCAGGGATTGCAGACGCAGGGGACGGGTCGAGGGAAACTCCATCGGTTCACGTGTCAGGTCGCCCGGTGTCTCGTCGCTGGTAGGTTCATCCTGAATGATGTCCTCACCCTTGAGGAATTCGGTGATATGTGGCGGTGGCTCGGTGCGCGGCGCGGCTTCGGGCGCAATCGGGTCGCCGCCTTCTGCGGCCAGTTTGAAATCCAGCAAACGATGGGTGTAGTCGAAGGTCGGCCCCAGCACCTGCCCGCCGGGCGCATCCTTGAACGTGGTCGAAATGCGCCGGTCGCATGCCATATTGCCTGTCGCAACCGGGTTGGTGTACCCAAAGCGCGGCAGCGTCGTGCGGTAGGCTCGGATCAGGAAAATCGCCTCGATCAGATCTCCGCGCGCCTGTTTGATCGCCAGTGCAGCAAGATCAGGGTCATACAGCGACCCTTCCGCCATCACCCGGTTCACTGCAAGGCTTAGTTGTTCGCGGATTTGGGCGACGCTCAGCTCGGCCACGTCCGGCGCGCCTCGGCGCTCTTCGGCCAGCCAGGCATGGGCGTTCTCGATCGCCTTCTCACCCCCTTTGACAGCGACATACATCGGTTACACCTCCGCGCTGATCTGGGTACTGCGCGGCAAGGCCGCTACGGTTGCACCAGATGTGAAAAAGAAATCGCAGCCCAGCGGATAAAGCGCCGCGTTGGCTTGCAGCGCCGGAATATCAGGCAGCGACAGTCGGGCCGTGTCCCGGATTCCCGGTCCTGACAACTGGGCCCCTTGCGCACTCAGACCATCACACTCCACGATCAGGGTGGCCGAGCGGTCGGGATATTCTGCCGTCCCTATGCGATACTGCCCGATCGGCAACAGCGCTTGCCAAGCACCGACCACAAAGTCGGCCTGCGCTGCATCCGTAAAGGGTGCGCCGGTGTGGAATGTCAGCCATTGCCGCACGGCATCCGTGTCTAACTCTCCGGCCAGACAAACCTTGGTGTCGGGGTCACACAATGTCAGCAGCAACGTGCCCGCCGCAACCGATAGCGGCGCAGGTGGCTGTGCCCCGGCCAGCGTTCTGATCTCCCCCGGCCGCGCCATGACGGTCATCGCGGCGCGAAAGGCGTGAGACGACTGAACCGGAGCATTATCGAACCCACCCGAAAACTGAGCTTGTGTGGTCATCAATCCTCTCCTCGGACCAATGTGAAGAACTCAACCTTGGTGGCGGCAGCTTTGGCCGCGCGCCGGGTGTGGTCTGCCTGCGCACGTTCTGACAAAGGGGCGATCACTTGGGCACGGACTTCATCCGCCGCAGCAGTTTGCATCAACGCGTCAATCAGCGCGGCAGCCTCAGATTTTGGCTTGGACCGGCCCTGGACATAGCCATGCCCGACCGTGCCATCCTCCAACACCACCGAACACCGGGTAACGGTCATTTCCCCCAGGTTGAATGGGGCGCCCGTAGCCCCCGCACGACCCCGCACCATAACGCCGCCGATTTCGGGGCGGCGCAGCCATTCAAAGCGCGGAGGCGTGGCATATTTCTGCCAAAGGGCCATTAATGCGTCTTCGGGCGCGCGGGCCAGAAGACCCATCCACGCCCGACGCGCTTCGGTGTTGATTTCTGACAATTCCGTCATCGGACCCTCTTGGATGGGTTGTCTATTTATACTATACAACTAGACAAATATTACACCTCAACGGTACCTTCCGCAATCCACCGGTGCATGAAGATTTGATGACATGAGTAAAACACCCATCTGGAAAAGCATCGCGTTGGCCCTGATCTCAGATATTGCCGAAGGCCGCTATGACACCGGCGACCGACTGCCGACCGAGGCGCAACTGGCCGCCAAGCATGGTGTGAACCGCCATACGGTGCGACGCGCTCTGGCAGACCTGACCGAGCAAGGGCTAGTTCACCCCCGGCGCGGAGCAGGTGTCTTTGTGGCAGCGCGACCCACCGACTATCCGATCGGAAAACGCGTCAGGTACCACCAAAGCATATCGGCCAGCGGAAAAATTCCGGGCAAGAAAATCCTGAGCCTGACAACGCGAACGTCCGATGCGGCCGAGGCCGAGGCCCTGAGTCTGACCCCCGGCGATCCGGTGCACGTCTATGACGGCTTGTCTTTAGCGGATGGTCAGCCAATCGCTCTGTTTCAAAGCGTCTTTCCGGCCAAGCGCCTGCCCAATATTCTGACCGCCTTGTCCGAGACACAATCCGTGACCAAAGCATTGCAACGCTGTGGGATCGACGACTACACCCGCGACTCCACCCGCCTGACCGCACGCGCCGCGAGCGCAACCCAGGCTTTGCACCTGCGCTTGCCCGAGGGTGCCCCTGTCCTGCATTCGATCGGTATCAACATAGCGCCCGATGGCACACCCATCGAATATGGCCGCACCACATTTGCCGGTGAGCGCGTTACTCTGACACTTGGGGATGATTGAGCCCAAAATGCTCCCGCCCGTCTTCAACCTCCTGCCGGAGGGATCATCCTGTTGGGCATAGCGCCGCGCAAAGCGCGGCGCCGGGCCCAAGGCCGCCAGCGGGTATCGGCGTAGCCGATGCGTGCGCGGGCGCGGGAGGACCACGCCCACACATGTTGCGGCTACTCGTATTTCTCGAGGAACGCTTCCGCCTGCAGCGACCGGAAATCCGGAAGCGCAGCCCGCAGGCGCGCATTGTCCCAATCCCACCAGGCCAAGGCCAGCATTCGCTCCGCGACGCCAGCGGGGTATCTCGGCCGGATCGGAGCAGCCGTCACACCACCTACAATGGTGTATGGTGTGACATCCTTGGTCACGACCGCGCCTGAGGCCACAATCGCACCGTGACCAATTGTGACTTCGGGTTTGATGATCGCAGCATGGCCGACCCATGTGTCATGACCAATCACGGTCATCCGACTGGCGCGATGTTCGAACCAAGCTGCATCATCTTCTACGTCATCCCAATAATCCGCCGAACGATACAGGAAGTGATGCAACGAGGCTTTCTCCATCGGGTGATCCGTTGCACCGACCCGGGTAAAACTGGCGATGTTGGCAAACTTGCCGATCTGTGCGTTCGCGATATCACAGGTCCTGTCACAATATGAATAATCCCCAAGCTCCACATTGGCCAATCGCGTCCCGGCACCAATTTCGACATACGCGCCGAATGTGCTGTTGGTGATCGCACAATCTGGGTGGATAAACGGTTGATCGGAACTCAGTCGTGCCATGTGATTTCCTTAGCTCGCGGATAACGCGATCTTTGCCTTTTTCCGTTGCGGCTTTGTTTCGCCCTGGATCAATCGGCGACGCAGCCAGCCCGAGAACCAATCCATCAGCATTACCATCAGGATGATCAGAACGATGTAGTAGGCAACCTCTTCCCAGTCTTTCTGGGTGATGATGGCCTGCGTCAGCAGCAAGCCTATCCCACCGCCCGTAATCGCACCAATCACAGTGGCGCTGCGCGTGTTGGATTCGAGGAAATAGAGCAACTGGCTGAGCAGCACCGGCGTCACCTGCGGGATCACCCCGAACCGATAACGTTGCGGAGCATTGGCTCCGGTCGATTGGACGCCTTCGATCTGTTTTTGATCCACATTCTCCAGCGCTTCCGAAAAAATCTTGCCGAACGTCCCCGTATCCGTCACCAGAATGGCCAGCGCACCTGTCAGCGGACCGGGGCCGAATGCCCGCGCCAGAACGACGGTCCAGATCAGAGCGTCCACACCGCGCACAAAATCAAACACCCGGCGCGTGAGAAACCGAACCGAACGCAGCGGGTTGAAATTGCGGGTCGCAAGGAAAGCGAGCGGCAGGGCCACAATGCCTGCCCCCAAGGTTCCGAGGAAGGCCATCAGGATCGTCTCGAAAATGGCCCAAGCCACGTCCTGATGGCGCCACATCTTGTTGGTCCAGAAATCATTCAGGATCGCGCCTGCCTCACTATTTGCGGCCAGCCCAATGAGTTGCGGGAACGACTTGCCATAGTAGGGGCTATCGAGGGTGAAGAAGAACAGCTCCCACCCGTTGAAATAGCGGAACACTTCGGACCGGTTGCGCGTCACGGTCAGGCGGCCGGCATCCGTGGTGATCGCCATCCGGTTCTTTGAGACATTGATCCAGTCGGGCACGTCGCCTGCGGGCAGCTCGGCCTGAACACCCGCCGAACGGGTCGGCGTAGCACGCACCGTGCCATAACCGGGGATGTCATATTCCACCGTCTCGGGGCCAAACCGCACGATATGGCCGTCTTCCAGATCAATCACCGTGGTCTTGCCCAGAGCGACCCAATCCGACGCTTGGCCTTCGGGATATGCACCCTTGCGCTCACCTTCGATAGCGGCCGAGACTTCACCTGTGCGATTGTCACGCTCGATGTGGGTTTTGTAACTGTAGCTGTCAGCCACAAGCGTCTTGCCGTTTTCCCAGTTGGCGCGTCCGGCCAATCCGGGCACGTCGAAAGCGAAAAACACATAGGTCAGATAGACCAGCACCAACGCAGGCAATCCAAAATTGATCAGGCGCTTTCGGCTGAACAGACGATCAGCCTCGGCCTTCAACTCATCAAGGGTGAGGTCAGTGGCGAAGGTGCTCATGCCCGCGCTCCTTTCTCGGATCCGTGGGTCAGGCGATCACGCAGATGGCCCGAGATTTGGTCGACCACAACGATGGTGACGAACAACAGCAAGAAAATCGCGGCAGCCTGATCGTACTTGCCCTGCCCCCAGGACATCGAGTTGCGCAGCTCATAGCCAAGACCACCTGCACCGACGAAACCCAGAATGGCCGAGGCGCGAATGTTGATCTCGAACCGCAGCAGCGCGTAGCTGACATAGTTCGGCCCAACCTGAGGGATCACGCCCAGGTACATGCGCTGCGACCAGTTCGCGCCGACCGAAGCCAAACCCTCGACCGGTTTCAATGAGGCGTTCTCATTCACCTCAGAAAACAACTTGCCCAGTGCGCCAGCCGTATGGATTGCAATGGCGATCATCGCCGGAACCGGGCCGCCACCCAGAATAAAGATCAGGACCAGAGCGATCACGATTTCAGGGATAGCGCGACAGATATCGGCGATACGCCTAAACAGGGGGATCAGCGCGGGCCAAAGCGCCATTCCACGTGTGGACATCAGCGCAAGGAACGTACCCGCAATGGTGCCGATCAGCGTAGATGCGGCGGCGATGTTGATCGTTTCAACCAGCGCAGGGAAGAACTTGACCAGATTGGCGGGCAACGCGTCGATCTTGTCCCATGCCTCGGACAGAACCTCGGCCGGATAGTCAAAAATGCAGCGCCAACCGTCAAAAAAACTGCCGGCGTTGCGGTCATCCGCGGTGCGGAACCCGGCGGCCATCAGGGCCACAAATACGATCAGAAGAATACCACCATAGACCCGCTTGCGTCGTGTCATCTCGGTATAGTCGTCCCGGATCTGGTCGACGGTCGGGGACCCTGCGGTCAGGTCTGTCATGGAATGCTCCTGAGTGGAAAACGGGGCCCGGCTTGGAACACCGGACCCCGGTCTTTGGGGTGTGCAGGCTTAGTTGGACTTCAGCTTGCGCGCTTCGATGATGATCTCATACGCGTCATGCGTGATCGGCTCGAACGCGCGGGCTTCACCGGCGGCAACGCCGTAGAAGCACTCACGGTCTTTCTCAGCCAGACCAGCCATCAGAGCGGTCATTTTCTCTTTTACATCTGCAGGCAGCGCGGTGCGCAGAACAACCGGACCTTCGGGGATCGGCTTGGATTTCCAAATCTGGACCATGTCGTTCATGTCGACCAGACCGGCATCAACAGCGCGACGCAGCGCGCCCGACTGATACCCATCTTCCCAATCGCCCAGGCCGTCAGCCCAAGTTACGCCACCATCGACGTCACCGTTGTTCACGGCAACGATGGTCTGCTCGTGGCCACCGGTGAATTTCACCTCACCGAAATAGTCGCCCGATTCCATGGTGGAACCCGTTGCCGCAGGGATTTCGATCGACGGGATCAGGTAGCCCGAGGTCGAGTTCGGATCGCCAAAACCAAAGGTCTTGCCCTTCATGTCCTCCAGCGAGGTGATGCCGCTGTCTTTGCGCGCAAAACCGATCGAGAAATAGCCATAACCGCCATCGGTGTTGACCTTGACCAGAACCGGCTCGACCGCTTCGGGATCAGACAAGTAGGTTTTCGCATAACCCGAAGCACCCAGCCACGCCATGTCGATGGTGCCGCCCAGCAAGCCCTGGATCACGCCGTCATAATCAGCCGGTGCGAACAGTTTGGTTTCAACGCCCAGAGTTTCCTCGGTGTATTCGCGCAGGCATTCGTTGTTGTTCAGACGGTCCTGAGCGTTTTCACCGCCCAGAATGCCGATGCGGAATTCGTTGATATCCGCGGCCAGGGCCGGCGCGGCCATTGCAGTTGTGGCCACTAGGGCTGCCATCAGTTTTTTCATCTGTTTCTCTCCGGTTTGATATGCCGGCCTTTCATCGGCCGGTCGATGAAAGGGGTAGTTGGCTTAGATGGTTGCTTCTGCTTCCATCAGGGCCTTCTGAGTCGCATCCAGCGTCTCAATCTCGGTCGATGTCGCCTCTTCCGAGAAGCTGGCATCAGCGCCATAGATCTCGCGGGCGACGCCGGTTGTCAGTTGCTCAGGCAGGCCGTCGAACACGATGCGACCGTCACGCATACCGACAACGCGATCGCAATAGCGACGAGCCGTATCCAGCGTGTGTAGGTTGGCGATTACTGTGCGGCCGTCTTCTTCATGGATGCGGCGCAGTGCCTGCATGACGACCTGCGCATTCATCGGGTCCAGCGAGGCAATGGGTTCGTCCGCCAGAATGATGCTTGGGTCCTGCATCAGCGCGCGCGCGATGGCGACCCGCTGTTGCTGCCCACCTGACAGCGCTTCGGCCCGTTTGGGTGCGTGCTCTGCAATGCCCAGACGGTCAAGAATGTCGATGGCGCGGTGAATTTCCTCCATCGGAAACAGGTTGAACATGGTCGCCAATGTCGAATGGCGGTTCAGCGTACCATGCAGCACGTTCGACACCACATCCATGCGCGGCACCAGATTGAACTGTTGGAAGATCATCGCGCAATCGGCCTGCCAGGCACGCTTGTCGCGGCCCTTCAGCTTGGTGACTTCACGTCCTTGGAAAGTGATCTCGCCTTCGCTGGCGTCCGTCAGACGGTTGATCATCCGCAGCAAGGTCGATTTCCCTGCACCGGAACGACCGATGATCCCGATCATGCAAGGTTTGTCCACGTCCAGCGTGGCCCGGTCCACGGCGATATTGTCGCCAAAGCGCTTGGTCAGTTTTTCGATACGCAGCACGTGCCACCCCCAATACATGTTGGCGGTCAGCTACAGATCCTGCTCAACGAATATGTGTCAGGGCAGTGAAAGTTTTGTAACGGCGCAAAATGCGCGGGGGCTACCCTTTGTAGGACGTCGGCGGTATATGCGACGACGACTCTACTGATGACATGAGGCCGCCATGAGCTTTGACCGCACCATCAAGATCGCACCGTCGATCCTCTCCGCCGATTTCGCCAATTTCGGGGCCGAGATTCAGGCCATCGAAGCCCAGGGCGCCGATTGGGTCCATGTGGATGTGATGGACGGTCATTTCGTACCTAACCTGACCTTCGGCCCTCCGGCGGTCAAAGCGTTCCGACCGCATGTGAAAACGGTGATGGATGTCCATCTGATGATCACTCCGGTCGATCCTTACATTCAGGCCTATGCCGATGCCGGAGCCGACATCCTGACCGCGCACATTGAGGCAGGGCCGCACACTCACCGAACCCTGCAAGCGATCCGCGCTGCAGGCATGAAGGCTGGTGTTGCCCTGAACCCCGGCACCCCGGCCGAGGCGGTCGAACACCTGTTAGACCTGACTGATCTGGTTTGTGTGATGACCGTGAACCCCGGTTTTGGCGGGCAGAAATTCATCGACATGACCGACAAGGTCCGCCGTCTGCGCCAGATGATCGGCGACCGCCCCATCCATATTGAGATCGACGGCGGCGTCGATCCAAACACCGCCCCACTGGTCGCGGCGGCCGGTGCAGACGTTCTGGTCGCAGGGTCGGCTGTGTTCAAAGGCGGATCAGTCTCGACCCCCGAAGTATATGGCGAGAACATCCGCACCGTGCGCGCCGCCGCAGAAACAGCACTTTAACGCCTTCGGGCCATGCACCTGCTGCACTGCGGCTATGCCTGATTTCAGCTACCTAATCGCACAAGCTGCGATTAGGTTTCGGACTGTCAGAATTCAAACCTATGGCGTGTTTCCATGTCCAAACCCTCTTCACCCCGCCCGTACAGCTTTAACCCCGTTGGCCTGACCGGGCGCTTGCCGCATAGACTGCGCACAGCACTGCACAAGCTGTCCAAGGCGCGATCTTCGGCTCGACGCATCCGTGCCTATTGGGTCATGAGCGATCAGGACCTGCGCGCACGCAGCTTGAGACGCGAAGACATCATCCGACTGGTTCTGGCGGATGTGATCTAAACACAGTCCCCACCCAAGGCGATTTGTGGTGCAGGGCTCAGGCGCATCCCTGCGCTATTTGGCTTTGCTTGTCATCCGGGACAGCTTTGCGTCCCGATAGTCAAATTTCGCGCTGCGATAGGGCGCGAAGATCGCGTCGCAATCCGTGGCATCTGGTGATGGAGGCCGAATGAAATCGTGCAGTTCAAAGCCCTGCTCGGCCATCACTGCCACAAAGTCACTGAACCTGTAACCACCTTGGTATCGCCGCCGAACCGAGACCTCGGCCAGAACAAAGGCGCAGTTTTGCAGCATTTCGCTTGCGCCCTTGATCACCTCAATCTCGAACCCTTCGGTATCGATCTTCAGGCCAAAAGGCCCATCGTAAGAACGCGCAATCTCATCCAACGTGCGGACGGGCACCAGTCTTTCCTCAATGCCGGACGTATGCGCACTGGCGGCTTCGTCAAAGGCCATCATCGTAGCGCGCGTTCCCAGCACTCGGCCAGCAACTGTCGGTATATGAAGGGTGGTCTGCCCGTTTTCCGCGCCAACACCGCAGGCATGGAAGTCGAAATCAATTTTGTCGCCCCAATTCTTGCGCAGCTTAACTTCATAGTCCGCGATCGGCTCGACCAGAACAAATTTCGCCTTTGGAAAGGCCTCATACAGATGAGAGGTGCCCGACGCGACGCCAACATCGAAAATAGTGGCGGCCTCAAAGCCCAGGCTTGCGATATAGTCCCCGCTCTCTCTATTGACCGATACTTGATAGCCGCGACGTTTCAGACGCCGAGCCAATCGAATTTCGATGTCATCCATAGGTGAATTCTCCGTTGGCGCGCCTAACACAGTCGGCGAAGCAGTCGAGCTAAAGAAACATCGCTTTGCCACAAGCACAACGAAAAAGGCCGCCCCCTATGGAACGGCCTTCTTTAGTTCAACGTTTAGGGCCGAGATTATTCGACGAATAATCTCAGCACCTTCACCGATTACTCAGTGATTTTCGACACAACGCCGGCGCCGACGGTGCGGCCGCCTTCGCGGATCGCGAAGCGCAGGCCCTGCTCCATCGCGATCGG